>JAIFLQ010000014.1 GCA_020048975.1 Rickettsia sp.
ATAAAATGAAAATGAAATATAAAATATATTGACAGTCAATTCTTGAGCTTCAATTTGTTCTATTGGAAGTAAATTAAATAAATTAAATATAAAAACCGTCATCAACAGTAAGGCTTGTTTAAATATTATATTAAAAATTAATATCATAACGCCCCAAAGTACGAACAAAAATAATTATTACCTTTATTTTTTTAACGCTGAAATCGTTATTTTCTATTCATCTGTTTGACATCACCAGATATATTAACACTCTTTGAACCCCAAAGAGAAACCTCGCTATTATCAACTTGAACATTATTGGGCGTTGATATTTGAACATGCTTAGGGAATTTAACCATCATCACGTACGACGCTCCTAGAGAGGTTAATACCGAAATTAATATTGTAATGCCAAAACCAAGAAAATATCTTTTTATACGTTGTCCATCAATTTGTACTATTTCATCTTTTATTTGCTTCAAACAAAATGCTGAATCTTTGATAGAGTTGTTCTGATCTTCGATACTTTTATTAAGGGCTTGCTTAAGTTCTTTGCCTTGATGTTGATTTAATTTGTGCAACTCATCTGCAATGCTAGGAATAATCTCGCTAAGTTGAGTTGATAATTTTTTGGGTAAAGATTGTAATGATACATTTTCTTGTTCCATTAATTTAATTGTAGAGTTTAATTTCTCTATTGCTCCAGTTGCACCCTCATACACTTGTTCTCTTTTGACTTCTACGGTTTTTAGAAGCATTTTTGTGTCGTGCAATAACTTTTCTAATTCTTGATTTAATTCTTCTTGTTTTGACATCGTAATTCTCCTGTTTTAAATTATTGTTTTATTTTAATCAGCAACAAAATTTTTTTACTCCTTAATATATCATTGCTTTTTTTACATCGGTTGCTCGGATATCTTTGTTTGAACCATCCGTAATGTTATTCACGCTTACCTCATCGCTAGTATGCGTAGGTAAATCACTGACCCACTCATAATCTTCAGCATTAACATCAATATTTAAATCATCTGTTGAAACTGCTTCTTTATTTACTAATTTCGTACTTTGCAGAAATCCTACATGCTTTTCTTTGATTTCCGACTTTGGTGTTTGCACTTTGACCAACCTTGTATTTGGCTCAGGTAGCAACATATAGCACTGACCAACTGCTAAACTAGAAATGTCATTTTGAGTAACTAGCTCTTTCTTTGTTTGTTGCTCAGTAAAGCTAACCCCATCACGAAACTCATTAGCACCAAAACTAGTGTTTTTCTGCTGACGTGTAATAGTTTCGCTGCCACACATATTGCTGATCATCCGCACTATGCTTTCTTCTTGGTTTCGGAAAAAACATAATGTACCAAACTGACCAAATATCTTTGACCCAGCATGATGTCCGTAATATTCATAGAGTTGATTTAAGCTTTGCAATCCAGCAAGCACGCAAGCTCCATATTTTCTACCTTCCGTCATTAAAGGAGAAAGTCCAGGCAATACTCCAAGGGCTGCTAGTTCATCCATCACAAACCATACTCGTCTTTTTTCATCAATACCAATATCCATAAGCTGCGCTAATGCAAGCTCTGAAAGACATGCTATTAATGGTAAGGTTAATTGACGATTGCTTGGTTTAGTTGCCAGAAATAACCAACTATTTTGACCTTTTTGAACCCCGTTAAAATACTCTTTCAGTGAAAAAGATTTCTGTCCTACAATATCCTGTAAATACGACAATGGCTTAGTACTAGTAGTTAATACTGACAAGATAGAATTAGCTGTTACGCCATTTTCTGACGTTAAATATCGTGATGCTGCGCTGCCATTTAATTTTTGTCTTAGCACATTTATATTGGTTTGACGCACAAGAGTAGTTAGATTTTCTATCGATTTATCACCAGTAGTTCTTTGGTATTTAACAGCAGATTCAAAGATTTCTGTTGCTGACTTTTCCCAAAATGGATCTGATCTAGTACCGCTAGCTCTGCGACTAAACCCCATTAATATATTTGAAAATCGTTCCAAAGATTCATCATCAGAACAATCAGCCCAAAAGTCCCATAACCAATTGCGATCATCAAATGGATTAAAAATAATATCACCACGTTCTGGCTTGTAGTATTTAGCTATCATCTCACCAGTTTGATCTATGACAAGAGCAGCTTGCTTTTTAGCTTCGATTTGCGGTAGTAGGTTATGAATAAGATTAGTTTTACCAGAACCAGTAGAGCCAGTTACCAAGAAATGCCTAGTTTCCATATCTTTAACTAGTGGCATTTTGCCTATTTTAAAATCACTAGCTATTCGCATTGACCTTAGTTTATGCCCTACTTGTTCTGGCGTTAATACAACGGCGCTACCATCACAGGTTTTTTCATCTTTGAGGCTGCGCCCGAACCGACTCCAGAAGAAAAATATGACTGTACTAGTACACGCACCGAAGCCTATAGCCTTTAAAGCAAGGTTTTGTATTGTGTCTAAAGATTTATTCCAAGCGGAATTAAACTTATGGCTACTTAGTATAGCAGTGGCAAGCATTCTCTTTTTCCAAAGGCTGCCCATTGAATAAGCATCAACATTAGCTTCGCTTTTACCGATAGAAATAGCAGATAGTGCTGGATGCAGCGTAATAGCTACTTTAGCTTTAGCATATGTAACTGCTCCGTCCCAATCAACTGAACTAGTACTATCTTTGCTAAAATTCCATGTTATCACCCCCCCAGCAAGTATTGAAAAAACCAAGGCAGTATGGAGTACCTGACGGAACATACGGATCTTATGTAAGAATACCTGACCGCCACCTATGAAGTTATTGAACATACTTACCTTTTATATTTTTTAAAAAACATTAATCTCTAATATTGTAGATTTTTTTTAACTTAAAAATCCTGAGTTCTTGATTTCTTCAATAATAGAAGCAGCCAAATCAGAATTCAGTGGAGGCAGTTCTGCTCTAAGTCCAGTAGTATCCTTGTACTTCTTGTTAACATGAAGATTATCTTTTATGTGTCGCCCCAGTTCTTTTAATGACCAACCATACTTTATGGTCTCCCTCATAAGCCACATCCTTTCTTCCGAATTTTTAATTTGCTCCACTAAAAAGCAGTTATATGACCATGGTATATAACAAATGAGTTTTTCTTTTTCAGGAACCCAATCTCCTACCGATTTCGAAAAAACTTGCATAAGTTTTAAATTATTGAAATTTAAACTATCCATCATAGGAAAGACCGCTTTTACATCTTTTAATATTCTTTTCATAACCTGAGGAGTGCATTCTTTTCCGTCCTCAAAACCATCTAACCAGTTACCAAGTCTCCAATACTGATAAATTACCTCCATATTAGCGTCTAAATAACTATTAAACTTGGCTGTTCTAATTTCATTAGTTATTTGTCTAAGCTTTTCCTCGTAAATCATAATTCTAATTTCCAATCTATTAATTAATTTAATTTCCTGCCAACCACCCATGCAGTAACCACTTTCTTCGAGTATTTGCGATGATGCTCATGATTCGCCGAGTGGTAATAGCTGATGGCTTTGTACCAAGTGCCATGTTGTCTAAATAATGACGACAATAAATTACCTGCATATTGAATATTAATTTTAGGATCGAGCATTTTTTCAATGCTCCTAAATCTCTCCTTGTGCCAGCGGTAGTTCACTTGCATTACACCAATATCAACATTAGTAATCCCTCTGGCTAATGCTCTTTTAACAACTAAAACAGCTTCTTGCATACTACTTGCAACCACTGCTTTACCATTAACGTTAATAGCATACGGATTTACATTGGATTCAGTTTTTGCAATAGCCAGTAACAAGCCTCGTGGGGTAGAATTATCTTTTTCTACTAGTTTAATATATTCCGTTAATTCATTAGTTGAAGATAGCTCTGCTTCTGTTGCATATGCACCATTCCAAGGGAAACATAAGGACAAAGCCATAATTACCATAACTATTCCTTTGAAACTACTAGCTAGTTTTGGTATAATAAGGTTATAAGTTTTAAACCAACAATTACGGTAGATAGAAATGGAAGATTTTACATCATTACCTAGAGATTTAAGCCACTTAGAAATAACTAAGAAAACTAGGCCAGTGACTAATGAGTATGGTGGCATCTTTGATAAACCTAAAAATCCTAAGGTAGGTTTCATTAAAGCTAGAATGAATAAAGATAACTTCTGGAATCTGATGTTTGCTCTTATGTTTTTTATAGGATTAACATTTGGATTTATCGTTCCACAGCCACTTGGTGGTATAATGTTCTGGATTTTCACTATCGGAGCTATTTTACTTGTAAAATACAACTCACATCTAACTTTTGATAAAGAAAAGCTAGAGTTTACAACTAGCCAAGACTTTAAAATCAAAAAATATGGCGTCATGTTTATTGGGCTTTTGCTTGTATCGGCTGCACTAGCAACAGGAATAATTTCTCTATTTTCAGATGTAAATCTAAAAAACTCACTGTTATCCGAATTCTTCCTTACATTTTTTTGGGCATTTTTCCCATCTTTGTACTGCATTTTACGTAACTTCCCCATCGCTGTTTATTTTAAAAAAGAAGCCTGGATTGGTGACGGCAGTAAGAACTCTTATAGGTCTGGTGGTTATGGTAATAACAGCAAGCCATCGCTTAGTCTCGATAGACTTCGTAGCGACCCAATCAACAGCTGGCACTCGACTAATATTTATCATCGCAGATAGTGTCTTCATTACTTTTCTCCGCTTGTTTTTAAAGGGTTGTTATTATTCTTTGTATTTTGCAGCATTTCTTTACCCTCCCCTCCAGATATATTTAATTTATCTTTAGAGCTAGGTCCGCCTATATTAGAACCAGCATTACCAAGAGATATTTCATTAATTTTTTTACCAATCTTATCAGCAGTCCATCCTTGCCCTATTCTATCCTCCTCATACTTACCAGCCCTTGCCTGCAAGTCTTGTTCTACTATATTGCTAGCATGTTGCACTGAATGAATCTGATCTTTGTTTTCTTGAGTCATGATTTTCATATTATCACCAAGTTTTGTATGGGTATTATCAATATTCTGTTTTACGATCTCTGGGGTTAAACCCTGATTCTCTGCTTGGTTTTTTATTTTTTCCAATCCATGATCATTGACCTTATTGCCATGCTCATTGTAAAATAAAGTAGAATCTTGAATAGCAACATTATCTACATGCTGTTTTCCAGCCTGAACTTGCGCTACTTCACTTCTTATCTGGGACTGAACCATACCGTCCCAGACTTTGTTTGCTCTCTTATCACCTCTTTCTATCATCTGATGAGCTTGGTCTTGAGTTACCCCGTATTGCTTCACAACCCCTTGTTCAAGCTCATGGTACATGTCCTTTCTATCTGATGCTGAGGTATTTTGTGAAGCTTGTAGTGCTGCACTATATGTATCAACCTCTTCTCTTTTTTGTGTTGCTGTTTCATGGAATGATTGCATTTTATCGTAGCTTGCCTTGGTGTTTTCAGCATAACTAGTATCTATGCTATTATCTTTCATCCATTGCTCGTTAGAAGCAGCTTTAACGAGATTGTTAAATGATTTGTCGGTGTCATTGGATCTACGTACTGATTCTTCTTTATCCAAAGATTGGTTGCTTGTGTTATTTGCTTCTACAGCAGCTTGAACTTTAACTCCTGCATCAGCCTTAACGCCAGGAATAGGAAGAGAAAGGCCACCGTCAGCGTATGTTGTTACACTAGCATTTGCTGCCTGCGCCCAACCATAACCATCTTTATCATGTAAATCTTTTGCATGACTGACCGCCTGTTTTAAAGCCTGCCCCTGCTCTCCCATTTTATCGTAACTAAAGTTTTCACCTGCGCTTTCTCTTTGAGCTATATGCGAAACTAGATCACTAGTTTTACCAATTGTACTTTGTCTAGAATCGCTGTAGCCCTGCTCTGCACCACGCATTGCACTTGTGCTATTCCCAAGATGCTCCTGCAAACCTACTTGTGCGCTCTCCTCCATGAACAAACTTCTTGCGCCTGATGATTGATTAATCCCAGCTCCGCTAGTAATACTAGTTGAACCGTCTGCAAAAGTTTTTTGCACCGAGCCGTTTGCTCCTTGTACTTGCGTTGCGTTTTGTTGGTACAAAGCATTTAAATCAGTTTTAAAGCCCGATTTGTTGTGTTGGTTCTGATTATCATTGCTGATATTGTCAAAGCTACGATTACCACCAGTAACCTCGCCAGAAGCCATACTAGCTGCACCTTGGCTCGCACCTTGTATTGAACTAGCTAGATGAACGAAGCTACCAACACCGCCTTGAACAATGGCGAAGCTTAAAAATGGTATGCTCATTTGCAAATAACCAGCCAAAGCTACTATTGTATCAACTGATCCATGCGCCTCAGAATATACCGTATAGCTTAATGCACCCCCAGTAATACTAGCACCTTGTACATTGCTATATAACTCAATGAACAAATTCAAGACGCTATTAAGAGCTGGCCAAATCTGTAAGGAAAATATAACTACGCAATATCTCATATATTTGGCCATACCACCTGCAAGAATCATCAGAGGTACCATGAAAATAAAGCTGGTGTATATTAAACCCTTGATAATATTTAAGAGCATCGGTAAATATACTTTTGCAAGTTCTCCTGATATTAACCAGCTACTTTTTTGTGAGTCAGAAGCTCTGGTGTAGCCGTATAAATCACTTTTTCTATTGAAATCTTTAATAGCATTAATCATCATGTTTTGACGGACTATATCTTCCGCTTTAGCATCTACACCAAGTGTCCCCTTATAACCAATTTCAATATTTCTAGCTAATTGTTGATTTAAAGTAGCTCCATTCACCTGTACTCCTAATGCATTTAGTATATTTCCACCTGCAATAGAGAAAGCACTATTTTGATATTTACCACTTAAAAAACCCATCTCCTGCCCCAAATAACGTTTTAGCTGTTGCCCAGCTTCCTTGCAGGTAAGATTTTTTTGTGTTTGTTTAATAGTAAATGGTACTTTGCGAAAAGTCCCTGCGTCACTAGTTACTAAATCAAAAATGTCATCTGTTCCATATACTTGAGAAGGCGTAAACTCAACGCCAATCATTGAGGGGATAACAATACATCTTTCGATAAAACCATCCATATTTTGAATGAATTCAGGATTCGTAATTTTCCAGTTTTTAGATTCCTGAACCATCCTTTGCCCAAAGATCATTCCATAATCCTTAAAAGGAGCTGAAGAAACTGGGGAGAATACCTGCTCAAACATTGAAGTAATACCAGCTCCAAGAGCTTCTAAAGCTCCAACAGGTAATACAAAAGCATAAGGCAATCCTGTGACTATTGATTTTTTTCCGCTTATGCGGTCAACTATCAGCATGTCTGCCTTAGGGTATAGCAAAGAAACAATTACCAAAACCATCCCAGCACTTTTGGCAAAATATGCCCCTGTATTGCCTGAAGCAGCTCCATACATGATCAGAATAGAGTAATAGCTAATAGAAATCATTGCCATAAGGTTAATTAAAGAAGTCATTAATGAACTATCCATAATCATTTTAATCCCATTGACGATTAAAAACATGGCATCAAAATAACCATATGTATGTATCGCAAAATGTATTCCCATATTAGTACTACCCTAGTTATTCTATAATTCTTGTAAATCCAAGTTTAAATACTTGACGTTGTTGGGTTAATCTTTCTTTAACCGATAAAATAGTTTGTAGTTTTTTCATCGCTCCATATCTTTTGTCTCGAAGCAATCCTTGAACTTGTTCAATATTTTTGTTAAATCGTTCTATTGGGGTATTATCTATTTGAGATGTTTTTAATTCTTCTACTGCTGCTTTTGCTTTAAACAACATCTTTTCCATGAAATTAGAAACCATGTCATAACAAACCACTTCTATGAATTCAGCATCACCAGCTAAGGAAACAACACTTTCTTTGCCTTTTAAAGCTAGCTCTATTTCAAAAAGACTTACCAGTGGTATTTGTGAGAACTCTATTAAGGCTTGTTCTTCATCAGCTAACACTCCTTTATTAATCGATATTTTTTCAATAATCGATAGAATATTTGTTTTAACTTTACCGTACAAAGTATCGTCCTGACCTGTTAAATCAGTGTCCTTAACGATAGGATGTATACATTTATCCGTATCATCACATACATATAATTTAACAGTAGCAGTACCCATACCTGGCTTACCGATATAACGCTCAAGCAAATCTTCGGACTCAACAAGGGATGGTAAAGCTCTAATAGAGGCTTGATCGCCTATCTTTTCCCCTATGATACTCCCAGTAATAGACATCATTAATTCTTTCATACCGTTTGGCGCACTACTATCACCTTGAGATAAGGCTTTCCAAACAAGGTTATAATTATCAGGAAGCATTGATTTTAATTGATCCTCATCGCCTGCCTCGCCATGCTTATCAGCATTCTGCTGACAATCTTTAGTCGCTTCTGCCAAATCCTCGGCAGCTTTTTTTACCCCAGATTTTATTAAACATTTTTGATTTTTAGCCGCATTGTATCTATTCATAATCCCTTCTGCGATAGCTTTTCCTTGGTCACATTGACCAAATGTTGTACCATTAATATCTCTAGCAATATTTTCTAAATCAGACATAATATCTTCACACTGAGGACATACTTGCTTTACCGCTAGCTTTGCAACATATGGCGCAGCACTTGATGCAACTCCTTTAAAATATTCAACAAGCTGTGCGCTTTTAATATGGCTAAACCCTCCCCATTGAAGATCAAAACTACCAGTGCAAGCATCAAACTCTAAACTAGGAATCTGCACGACAAGAGGTTGCAGCGCTTGCGGACGTGGCCCTCTACTAATGATAGAGCCACCAGTATAATAACCCGATTTTTGGTCTTCAATTATTGCACCAGAATTTACGCTAGTCATAGCCCCTCCTTTTTGTGCAAATTTCAAAAATCCATCAAGCCCCCCAGCATTAGCATTTAAGGTTAAAAAAATTATTATTACTGAAATTAGAATTTTTGAATATTTAGTAATCTTCATTTTTTTTGCCTATTCATTTTGTTCATTTCATCACTGTATTGTTTTGCAAGTATGGTATTTTTTCTAAGTTGCGATAAGCTTGCAAGCCCTCTAGATAATTCAAACACTTGGGTATTATCTTTCTTCACAAGTACTACAGTTGGGACACTTGTAATACCTAGTTTTCTAGCGACTAACCCCGCCTCTCCTGCTATGCTTGCAACCTCTATGTTAAAATTATTTTCTACAGCAAACTCACGTAAGACTGGCGCAAATTGTTGGCAATATTTACAACTATCCTCAGCAAAAAATACTAGATCAAATTCCTCAGCTACCTTTAAAATAGATAGCTTGTCTTTCTCTTCGTCTAGTTTCTTCTTAAGCTTGATAGCAGCTACGTTGGTAGGATTTTCTGCAAGATTAGCTATTTCTGGATTAGTAAAATTACCCATTTCAGAAGCCCTCGCCATATCAACAGCTCCTCCCCACATAGCAACATCAAGCTTTTTGTATGCAATAATTGCTTTTCTTTTAGCATCCATTGGAGCTTCTGGATCAAGGCCAACAGCTATCATTTGATTTCTAGAATCATCAAGGCGTTTTTTCATTGTGGCTATTAGTTGCTCAGCTTCCTCTGGACTAGGCATTTTATATTCCTTTGCCTTATTCGCTTGCTGATCATTTTTAAGTTTTGTTTCAAACCAATAAAAGCCTCGGTAGCGACTATCTTCAAAAAAACTATTTGCAGCAATT
>JAIFLQ010000031.1:0-7164 GCA_020048975.1 Rickettsia sp.
AATCAGAAAGATCATTTCTTCTAATATTGCCCTTACTAGTTGCAAACATTATATGCATGTTATCCCATTCTTCTTGGTTCTCTGGCATTGGCATGATGTTAGTAATAACTTCACCTTCTTTTAGAGGAAGAAGATTCACTATAGGACGCCCCTTGCTTTGAGGGTTGCCAAGCGGTAATTTATATAATTTCAAACTATACACTTGTCCGATATTGGAGAAAAATAGCATAGGCGTATGCGTACTTCCGACAAAAAGCTGTGTTAGTATATCTTCATCACGCATTGAAAGACCAGACCTACCTTTGCCACCACGTTTTTGAGCACGATAAGTAACAAGAGGCACTCTTTTTATATAACCAGTAAGAGTTACCGTTACTACCATATCTTCTTTTTGAATTAAATCTTCCATGTCGTGTTCAAAATTACCCTGAGCAATTTCAGTTAACCTTGGAGTTGCATACTCTTCTTTTACTTTCAAAAGTTCAGATTTTAATATAAATAATAATTTTTCTCTGGAACTCAAAACATCAATATACTCTTTCACTTCTTTTGTAAGCTCTGCCAAATCAGACTCAAGCTTGTCTTTTTCCATAGCAGTTAGACGTTGCAATCTCATTTCAAGAATTGCTTTAGCCTGCACTTCTGTCAGATGAATTTTATTATCATCACTAATAATTGCTTTATCATCAACAAGCTTAATTAAGCTTATTATATCAGAACAATCCCATGCTTTTGCCATAAGCTGATCTTTTGCTTCATTTGGATTTGGGCTTCCACGGATTATTCTTATAACTTCATCAATATTACTTACCGCAATTCTAATTCCCAGCAATATATGGGCTTTATCCCTGGCTTTATTTAATAAAAAGATCGTTCTTCTAGTAATAACAACTTCCCGGAACTTAACAAAAGCTGCAATTACTTCTTTTAGATTCATAACTTTAGGCATACCATCATCAAGGGCAAGCATTATTACACCAAAACTAGTTTGTAATTGAGTGAAGGAATAAAGTTGGTTTAGTACAACTTCAGCTACCGCATCTCTCTTTATCTCTATTACTACTCGGACTCCATCTTTGTTAGATTCGTCCCTAAGATCACTAATACCTTCAACTCTTTTTTCGTGTACAAGCTCAGCTATTTTCTCAACTAATTTTGCTTTATTTACCATATATGGCATTTCAGAAATAATAATAGATTGCCTATTATTATTGTCTTCAATTTCACATTTTCCACGAAAAACCACACTACCGCGACCAGTAAGATAAGCTGATTGCACTCCACTTGTTCCCAAAATAATTCCACCAGTTGGAAAATCGGGACCTTTAACTACTGATATTAATTCATTTATATCTATATCATTATTATCAATATAAAGTGCGCAAGCATCTATAATCTCACCAAGATTATGCGGAGGAATATTAGTTGCCATACCAACAGCTATACCGCCTGTACCATTAACAAGAAGATTGGGAAACATAGCTGGTATTACGGTAGGCTCACTTTCTGAACCATCATAGTTAGCCTGAAAATCAACAGTTTCTTTGTCAATATCTTCAAGTAAGGTGTGGGAAATCTTAGCCAACCTAGACTCGGTATAACGCATAGCAGCAGCTGAATCACCATCCATTGAACCAAAGTTACCTTGACCATCAATCAGCGGAGCCCTGAGAGAAAAATCCTGCGCCATACGAACCAATGAATCGTAAACTGCAACATCGCCATGAGGATGGTATTTACCAATAACATCACCAACTGTTCTTGCTGATTTTTTGTAAGGTTTGTTTGCATAGAAACCAGATTCATACATCGAGTATAAAATTCTACGATGTACTGGCTTTAAACCATCCCTGACATCTGGAATAGCACGACTAACAATAACGCTCATAGCATAATCCATGTATGAACGTTTCATTTCATCTTCAATACCTATTGGTATAATTATCTGATCCTCTAGTTTACTCACTATATTTTTCCCTGAAATTGATGTAGTTTAACGGCCATGAGATTAGTAGAAAATTATCTAATTTGCAAGGTTTTAAGAGTCAAAATAAGTTTATTTATTACTAGCTAGAGACCTAACCTTATCTAACACTTCGCGTGCATGACCTTCTACAGAAACTTTTGGCCAGATATGAGCTATTTTGCCTTGCGTATCAATTAAAAAAGTGGCTCTATTAACACCCATATATTTTTTACCAAACATTGATTTCTCAATCCAAACAGCGTATTTAGAACAAGTTGCTCCTTCTAGGTCAGATCCAAGATTAAATTTAAGATTATATTTATCTTTAAATTTATTATGCGATTTTAAATCATCTCTTGAGACACCTAAAACCACGCTATTTAAAGCCTGAAAATCTTGTAACAATTCATTGAAATCCATTGCTTCAAGAGTACAGCCTGGGGTATCGTCCTTTGGATAAAAATAAAGAACAACATACTTGCCCTTAAGCCCTTCTAAGCTATATTCTTTATCTTCAGATATTTTTACTAAAAATTCAGGCGCTTTATCTCCTATTTTCAAACTACTCATTTTGTTTTACCAATTCATTACTAAATTAAAGTACCCATTTTTTGCTGAAGGAGCAATAAAAGAAGGGGAATTACAAATAATTGGATCATTAAATTTTTGATGACCTAATCTATCTGTTTTAAATACTGGAATTTTTATCTCCTCTGCAAATATTTTTAAAACTTCCATTGTACTTTTATCATCTTGATCAAAACTTCCAAAAATAATCGCTTTTACCCCTTCAAAAACCTTAGCTTGCTTTAAATGGTTCAGAAGCCTATCAATTTGATATGGTTTTGCTCCAACATCTTCTAAAAACAAAATTTTTCCTTCAGCTTTAATAAACCACTTTGTACCCAAACTTGTAGTAACCATAGTTAAATTTCCACCAGTTAAACTAGCATCAATTTTACTAGTATTTTTAGCTATTTTATTAAGAGGAATAATATTTTCAACAGTTGTTTCTTTTACCTTGTGAGTAATAATACGAGCTAGTTTTAGCATACTTGAAATATCTTTTTTATCTAACACTAGTTCAATTAATGAAGGACCATGGATTGTTTTCCACCCCCATTCTTGGTTAAAGAATATATGTAATGCCGTAATATCACTATAACCAATAAATATCTTTTGTTTATTTGGTTTTGGCAATTCTGCCAATTTTTCAATCAGTTTGGCTGAGCCATACCCTCCTCTTAAACACCAAATGACCTCTACTTTTTCATCGTAAATGGCATTTTTTAAGCATTGAAACCGCGTTTCATCATCAGCTGAATGAAAAGGATTATTAGAGTTGAAACACTCGCTCCGCAAATCAAGATTCAACCCGCTATTTTTCACTCTAGATAAATCTTCATCAGCTACACCAGAAGCTGGTGCCACTACATGAATTTTCGTGTTATTCAACATTTTTGTCACTACTTGTATATTTGCCGCAAACACATCTTGCGAAAACAAAACACACAAAACAACTATCACTTTAAAGGGATTCAAAATCCAACTTATCCTTTTTAGGATTTTCATAAAAAAAACTATTATTTCATTAATTTAATAACATCTACTATCATTTTGCAGCTAATAAATCTTGCCTCAATTTAAATTTTCCATCTTTATTCAAAATTGCTCTATATACTTGTACATTCTCTAACACTCTTTGAACATAGTTCCTTGTAGCTGGAAAAGGTATACTCTCAATCCAGTCAATAACCTCATGATAATCTTTAAATTTTCTCATATCACCGTACAAATTTAGCCACTTTTTTACTCGGTGTGGACCAGCATTATAAGCAGCAATAGCAAGAACATAAGAATTTTGATGTTTTTTAAGCATCTCAGCTAAATAATTACTACCTAAAGTTAGGTTATAATGTGGATCCTGCGTTAAACTCTTTACACGACATTTAATCTCTAGTTTTTTAGCAGTATCACAGGCCGTTGGCTCCATAAGTTGCATTAGCCCCATTCCTTTATCTGGCGCAATTACAGCTTGTTCAAAGCCAGATTCCTGTCTGACAATACTATAAACAAGAGATTTTTCCGTTGGTAAGTGATTTATTTTATATGGATCTGGATAGGAGTAATGATCTATAAAAACATGTTTTTGTAAAGCTCTTCTGGATAACCAGACTTTATGATGAGGTTTAGAAGTTTTAGTTGCAAGAACAATAGCGAGTACATCCTCTTCGTCTGTTGCATCAACTAGACCTTCTAAATAGATTTTGACTAGACCACTACTACCAGCATATTTACTTACCAAATCTGCCGCCTTTAAATTTTCACTGTTTTTTATCACATCATCGTTTTTGCTGTGATTAGCAACCACTTTCGGTGGCAATCTTAATTTTGTTGCGCCAATTTCCATGCTTGCAACTTGCCCATAGAACGTATAACCAAATCGATGAGCCGTTTGTTCATATAATTTTCTTGCTTCCTCTTTTTTTCCGCTTTGTGCGTAAGCTCTACCAAGCCAATATAAACCCCTTGATACACTGATAGGAGGTTTGACCACTTGATTAAATTTTTTAAAATGTTCTATAGCAAGATCTGGTTCATTTAAAAAACGAAGAGCAAGCCACCCAGATAAAAATTCAATATCCCTAACATTGTCATCTGATGTAGCAAAATGATTGCTTGCAATTTGATAAGCATCTTTGTATCTTTTGTTTTCAATATATTCCCTGGCTAAATAGGTCTGAACTTTTAAAAAATCATTTTCATGAAATTGATAACGTTTGACAGAGTTTACTAAATTCACTATCTCATTACTTTCTGGAAGCTCACTCTTTATAGAATTGATATAATGGTAAACTAACCCAGATGTATAATACTCTTTTGGAACAGTTCTAAATAATTTTTTTGCATCTTTCTTGTTATCACTAAAAGCGATTTGAGCTTCAAAAGCCTTGGTATACCCAGCATCTACTAAATTGAATAGACTTTTAGCTAATGTGGTAGAACCCTTCCAAATTAAATTGTCTACCCTCTTTATAATATCATCTTTGCTTAGGAATTTTTTAAATCTCCGATAAAAATCAATTTGTTCATCTTTGTTAAAAGATCCGTATATCCAACCATCTTTTATTATAGGGGTTAATTGGTTTACATCTGTCAAAATTTGTGACGCAGCCAAAGCATAGTATTTATACCCGCAACCAGTTATGGGCGGATTCTTACTAAACCAATGATAAATTTCAGTTTTATCAAAATTCTCATTTATTAAACCTTCAGCCCTAGTTTTTAACAAACCATTTTGCGGCCATTTTGGATTTTGTTTTAAGAAATTTACTATCTTCTTAAAATCAGTATTTTTGTAATTTGAATCTAAAAATTCTTGCGACAAAACTATCTTAAATAATATTTTATCACTGATTTTTTTTGCTAAATGTTCAGCATCTTGCCAGTTTTTATTTTGGATATATTCAAAGACTTGTTTATAAGATTTATCTTCAGATGAATCTTTTTTGTTTGCTAGAACATCACTACACAAACAGAAGTTTGCTAGAATGGTTAAAATAATTGACAGCCTGCGTATATTTCTCATAATGTCTTCAAACAAAATTTAATATTATTGTATCTATGAACAGAGCCTTTATTTTCCCTGGGCAGGGATCGCAAGTTGTTGGAATGGGCAAAGACTTCTACGATAATTTCGATGAAGCAAAGTCTACTTTTAAAATTATTGACGAGATTTTAAATTATAAACTTAGCGACATAATCTTTAACGGTTCAAATGAAGAGTTAACCCTTACCGCAAACACCCAACCAGCTTTAATGGCAGTTTCTATTGCAATATTAAGGGTTATTATAAAACAATCTAAAAAAAATACAAATGAACTTTCATCATTCGTAGCTGGTCATTCATTAGGCGAATACAGCGCTCTATGTGCAGCTGAGTCCTTGTCTCTAGAAGACACAACAAAATTACTTCATATTAGAGGAACCTCTATGCAAAAAGCTGTCCCACATGGTCAAGGAGCTATGGCTGCATGCATGGGAATCAGTACTAAAGATCTACAAGAATTATTAAATTTTTCTCACATTGGAGGAATCTGCCAAATTGCCAATGATAATGTAGATGGGCAAATTGTTATAAGCGGACATAATGAAAATATTGACTACTGAAACCAGCAGAAATACCAATGTCAGCTGCTTTAACTCAAACAAATATTAAAGTACCTACAATACCATTAATTGCAAATGTCACAGCAACAAAAACAAATTCTCCAGAGGTAATTCGAAACAATTTAATATCACAAATTTGTGGCACAGTTCGTTGGCGTGAAACTATGAATGAGTTAAACCGCCTTGGTGTCACAGAACTAGTGGAAATAGGTTCTGGTAAGGTATTATCTGGACTCGCTAAAAAAACAACTCATAATTTTAAAGTAACAAACATTTCAACTATTACAGAAATGGAGCAATTTCTAAGTGAAATTTGATTTTTTTGGTATTTCAGTTTTATTTGAAAGCACCATAAATTATATTTTTCCCTTTAGATGCTCTGCATGTAGTAATCTCACAAACAGTAGTGATGGGATTTGTGGTTCATGCTGGCCCAACTTCACCTTTATAGATAAACCTTACTGCATTGTCTGTTGTAAAAAATTTGAAATCAATTTTACTGAAGTAAATATTTGCGCTAAATGTATTATTTCAAAACCTAAAGTTGATATGATTAGAACCCTCTTAGAATTCTCACCAGAAACAAAAAAATTAGTTCATAATTTCAAATACAAGGATAAAACAAGTTTAGCAAAATTATTTGCTAAACTTGTCAGCAATAGATTTTCAGAAGATTTACAAGATATCGATATTATTGCCCCAGTACCCATGCATAAATTCAAACGTATTTTTCGTAACTACAACCCTCCTCAAATATTAGCTCATGAATTATCCAAAAAATTACATAAGCCCGTTATTCCGAATCTATTAATAAAAAAAAGAATGACAAAAAATCAAGTTGGATTAAACAAAACTCAAAGAGCGCAAAACTTACTTGGTAGCTTTCAATTTAATAAAAATTTTAAAATTCAAAACAAAAATATTTTATTGGTTGATGACGTCATAACTACTGGAGCAACAAGCGCTGAATGCGCTAAAGTTTTAAAAAAAGCTAAAGCTAGCAAAGTAAAACTTGTAACAATCGCCAA
>JAIFLQ010000031.1:7201-16785 GCA_020048975.1 Rickettsia sp.
ATTCAAATAATAAAGCTATAGTCCATTTAATCCCACAACTCCAAAATAGCTAATTGGGTCAACAAACCTTCATTAGCGACGGTTTTAAAACCACTCACTTGCGATACTTAAACTTTAATGCAAGAACAACTATATGGCACTATTAACGCACCTATTTCTTTCTTAAAAAGGCTGGGACATCATGAATTTGAGAGTTGTTTTTAGAAAGAGTCGGCATTACATTCTCTTTTCTATCCTCATAAATATTACTATTCTGCATCTCTGCTGATTTTTGCACATCATTTGACTCAGCTGTTTTTAAAGAATTCCACATACGCTTAAGTAAAGATGGTTTATTTACAGAACTAGGTTGCGCTTTATATACTGGGGAAATATTTACTGCCTGAGGCCTAAGAAGCTCCTGAGATTCTAGATCTATTTGCGCTGATAATTTTGTTATTTTTTCTTGTAAATCAGCTTCGCTATTAAATACAGCTCCCCTATCTTCTTCATCTTGACCTTCATATACTGGAATTTCATCTATTTCAGCAGAAAATTCTTCACTATACAAGCTATTTTCCCCTGGCTTTTCTTCTTCTTTAATAGAAAAATCATGGCGCTCATTACGAGCAATATTGACCGATTCGGAATCTATACCAGTTGCAACCACAGAAACTCTTATAATACCTTCTAAATCTGGGTTAAAAGTAGAACCAAAAATAATATTCGCATCGCTATCTCCAACTTCTTCTCTAATTCTATTTGCGGCACTATCCACTTCATAGAGAGTCATGTCTTTACCACCAGTAATGTTTATTAACACACCTTTAGCACCAGACATTGAAGTATGATCAAGCAATGGATTAGCAATAGCAGCTTCTGCAGCTTTTATAGACCTCTCTTCTCCCGAAGCTTCTCCCGTCCCCATCATTGCTTTACCCATTTCACTCATTACAGTTTTAATGTCAGCAAAATCAAGATTAATGAGACCAGGCATAATAATTAAATCTGTAACACTTCTAACTCCAGAATGCAGCACTTCATCGGCCATTTTGAAAGCATCTGTAAAAGTGGTATTTTCATTAGCAATACGGAATAAATTTTGGTTCGGAATAACAATTAAAGTATCAACATACTGCTGTAGCTCCGTCAATCCATTTTCAGCAGCTTTCATTCTTCTAGCACCTTCAAACAAAAATGGTTTAGTTACAACACCAACTGTTAAAATCCCAAGCTCTTTCGCTATTCTTGCTATTTCAGGTGATGCTCCAGTTCCTGTGCCACCACCCATGCCAGCAGTAATAAATACCATATTACTACCTTCTAAATAAGATCTAATCTCATCCTCAGATTCGATAGCAGACTGTTTGCCTACATCTGGCGAAGCCCCTGCTCCAAGACCCTTTGTTGAAGAAGCGCCAAGTTGAAGCTTATTAACACATTCTGAGTGACTTAATGCTTGAGCATCTGTATTTGCAACAACAAAATTAGCCCCCTGTAAATTAGACCTAATCATATTATTAACAGCATTTCCGCCAGCACCGCCAACACCAAAAACTGTAATAATTGGTTTTAAAATAACATTTTCAGGCGCCTTGAATTCTAAAGCCATATTTTGAATCCTAATTTCATATTTATTTTAGAAAAAAACAATTTTTATTTACCTGAATTACAACTGCATCTTTAAAAACAGCAGAAAAAAACTTCGTTAAAGATCTTGTTAATAATTAAGCTAAACTTTAAAACTAAGTATAATTAGTTAATATATATGTATAATATATGAGATTTAATGACGTATCAATGGCAAATAACATTTTTTATAAATAATTTTAAATTATTAATTATTTGCTCGTTTTAAGCACAAGTAGCAGCCAACTCTATTTATAAAAACTAGACAAATAAACAGTATGTAGATACTATACAAACTTGATTTGAATCTATATAAAAAACTGTTATATGAAAAACTTTTCTATCTTTGGGCAGAAATTTGAAACAATACCCTTTTTTTTTGTTTCGTTGTGCGTGGTATTCTTAATTTGTCTTGGTAATTGGCAATTAAAACGACTTAAAGAAAAGGAAAATTTTATCACAACTATTGACCTTAATATCAAAAATCCTCCAGTCAAAATAACAAAAGCACAAACTACACTAGACCTTTATTCAAAAATAGAGTTAACAGGACAATTTCTAGACAGCCAAAATATCTTCTTGTACGGCAGAAGATCAGCTTATCCGGAAAAAGATGGCTATTATTTTTTGTCTCCATTTAAGGATAGTTTAGGAGATATTTATTTAGTATCAAGAGCTTGGATACCTCAAAGTGCAAAAAAAAATGCTAGCTCTTTTTCACAAAAGAAAGAGGAAACAATCGTTGCTTTCGTTATGAAGGGTGAAGAAAAGAGATTTTTTATACCAGATAACGATGCTAAAAATAACATATGGTTTACGCTCGATTTACAAGAAGCAAGACATAAGCTAGGCATTACTAAAAATGATTTTTATCTAATGCAGATAGGAAGCTCAAATCTCCCAGAAGGAGCATTACCTTTAACCTCTACTTACTTAAACGTCATAAGAAACGATCATTTAGAATATGCAATAACTTGGTATAGCTTAGCAGCTCTATTATGTATTATTTATTTTCTATACAATAAGCAATATAAATCCTAATCTTCAAACTCAGCTGGTATTTCCTAGAGTCAATAATTATTTGCTAATAGTAGCAGAGGGGGGTGGTAACTTTGCTGGATGCGTCTCTTTGGTAGTTGAGGTTTTAACACTATGCTTGCTCAATACTTCTTTAATTTGTTCAACTGCACTGAATAACTCGAAAGTTTTTTTAGGTATAATCTTTGCACCTTTATCTACCACATTATCTAAATTGATCTTTTCTAAATCCCCAACAAATGTTGCTCCATCAAGAGTTATACGTTTTTCTGGATGTTTTTTATTATGCTTCTCAATTGTTGGTATAAGAGTTTTTAGTGATTCTACATCAATTATTGCTCCTTTAAAACTTACTACTTCCTTAAATTCTACGTTCTTGAAAGAGCAATTAGATATTTTACTATTCTCAAAAGATAATTTTTCAAAGCGTGTCTTTGTAAAGTTAAAACCATCAATTATAAAATTATCAAGCTTCTGCTCTTGCTTAAAATGTAACCCATGCATATCTTTATTTGTTAAAGAGTATTTGGTAGTACCATTTTTTAAATAATCAGCTTTATTTTTTAATAATGCTCCTAAATCTTGTTTGTTTTCAGCAGATCTATCGGCTTTAGTTGAGACGTTGTTTAAAATATTATCTACATCTTTTCCAGCTCTATGTCTTCGGTCTGAGTCAATTAGTAACTTTTCTTGAATCTTAAATTTTATTACATCTAAAGCGCTAGTAGTAACTAATTTAAGAACTTCTTTATCAAATAAAATTCCCAAAGCCTTAGGAATTAGTTTGGCATATTGTTTTGTAGTATATAATTCCGCTGCCTCAGTTAATTGTGGCATTTTGTTACCAACTATTTTTACTACATCTTCGCCTTTTATTCTTAAATTCTTACCAATTTTTGTTTGATTTAAGAATTGATCAACAACGCTACCAAGTTTTTCTGAATGCTCTGTTAAAAGTTTTGGAATTTCCTCATCAATTAGTTTTCCAACCTCAGGATTTTTATTTTTAAATTCTAAAATAGATCCTACAAGTTTTAATGTAAGTTTTTCTTGTTCTTCTTTTGGAGCCCGCATTACATTTTGAGCTTGCATTATAATTGATTGCAGGCCTTCTTTGTCTTTCGCAGCGCTGCTTGCAAGCTTAGATACTAATGGTAACATAGGTACTATGAGATCAATAGCTGTATCCGTGGTTTCTTTAACCAAGCTGGAAGACACACCTAGTTCTTCTAAGACCTGTGCTACAGATTCTTGCTTGATAACTTCATCAACTAATTTTACTATATTTCCTTTATTGTCTTTTATAAATTGAGGAAGATCTTCCCCTATTATTGGCGCTACTGCTTTATCAATTATTGTACTTGCTTGTTCAAGCATTTTAGACAAAACTTCTTGTTGTTTTTGGGAAGTTTCTTTTTCTTGTTCAGTAGAAAGCTTGCCCGAGATAAGATCCTTACCTAATTTCTGAAATTCTCCAAGATTTATGTAAGCTGCAGCGATAGACTCACTATTATCCATTAACTTTGAAGTAACGTTTGCAACCAATGGGATGGCCGATTGTACAATGTTAAGGGCCGTCGGTGTAATTTCTTCTATAAATTCAGCATTGATACCAAGAGGTGTTAACAATTTCGCCACCTCTTCTTGTTTTACCATTGTTACAGCTATTGAAGTAATAGCTGCTTGATTATCTTGTATCAATTGAGGTAAATCCTTATTTAATAAAGGCTTAATATCTTCAAAAACTTTAGATACACCTGAAGACATAGCAGATAAAACTTGCTGGCGTTTTGCAGTGATAGCTATTATTTCTTCTGGAGATAGTTTACCAGATTCAAGTTTTGCAGTGATAGCTATTATTTCTTCTGAAGATAGCTCACCAGATTTAAGTTTTTCGGTGATATCCTTTATTTGTTCTGGAGATAGCTCACCAGATTCAAGTTGCACCCCTAATTTTTGAAACTCTGTAAAATTAGCGTAAGTTTTTATTAATTCTGGTGAATTTTCAAGTACCTTTGAAGCTGTTTTTGTTACCAAAGGCAAAGTACTTAGTATTAAAGCCTCTGAAACACCAAATTTTGTTAGTTGCTCTTTGAGATTTGGTACATTTTCGACGGCATTATGAACAATAGTTGGCAGTTCCTTTAAAAATAACTCATTTTTAAATATACCAGCTAAATCTTTCGACAATACAGCTCCTACTTTTTCTGATCCCATTATCGAAACGGCATTAGTTACGAGATTATCCAAGGCTTTTGTTTGCTTAACTTTTTCTGCTTCTGTTGGCTCTTTTGGAGCATTTAAGATAATATCTAAATCCGCTTTAATAGTTTGGACTTGTTCTGTTGAGACATTGGTTAAAACAGCCTCAACTAAACTAAGCCCCACTGGAAGTATTTGCTCATAAAATTCAGCTGTAACGTTTTGTAGGAATAAAGCAGGTGGCGGGGCTATAATTTTAACAATTTCAGCTCTATCTAAAGAAGGATCGCATTTATCGGCTATCTTTTCTGCGCTTTTTCGCATATCTTCAAAAATAGTTGGAAGCTGTGAAGCAAGAGTTTTTGATATCGTTTCTTTATGTTTTCCCAGTATATTAGGCTCACCCAGCATTAAGCTTAATGTTGATTCTTTTAACAAAATGTCTGGAAGCGCTTTAACTAAACTCAACTTTTTTGCGGTGCTTTCCTTATCTAGTTTTTCAATTTCCTTTAACGTGGTCGCAATTTTTATTGATTGCTCAGTATCATCTAGTATGATGGGTTTTAATAGATCAAAGATTTTTTGTACATCTTCTGGGCTACTTAAAACTGAACCTGCTATTTTCGAAATCTTAGGAAGCGTATCATCTACTAATTCCTTGGTTACGTTGTATTTCTTCGCAAGTTTTTGCAAGTCTTCGTCTAATGCTAAATTGGTATTGACAACTTCTGCTATCTTAGCACCTTCCTGAGTAAGAAAAGTGCTGAGATTACTAGCAGTTAAAATTTTAGTAAGATCTACTTTATCAAGTAGATCTTTAATTATAAGAGCTTTTTCTTGTTCATCAGTAGTTTGAGTTAACTTGATAACTAAATTAGCGAGCTCTAATGTTCGCTCTGGTGTGCTAAGTAATTCTTTAAGTGGAACAGTAACAAGGGGTAATATTTTCTCATTTATGTAATCTGTTCCAATACCCGATTTTTTTAGGGCCTGGATAACATTAGCCGTTTGCGCTCTAAGTTTCAGCTTTACCAAAGGTTCAATCTCAGCCTCGAGTACTGCTATAGCTTTTGATGTTGCTTCAGAAGGGGCCTCCTTATTCTGAATTTTTAAATCTTCTAATCTTTTTTGCTTCTCTGGCAAAACATCTAATTCCTTTTTCTTTGCTTTTAGTTCTTCGTTTATTGCATCAATTTTGCCAAGCTCAGTTAACACAACTGGTACTATTGAAGGAATAATTTTATCAAGGAGATTTTGTAATTGTGGCTGGTGATTTCTAAAGAACTCTACCGTATCTTTGTCTTGTAATAACCGCAAAAAAAATGGTGGGTCTTTGGGGTCTAACGCTATTTCTCCGCTTAAAACTCTAGACATTTTATCAACCTCAGCTCGAAGAAAACTGGCTGAAGTAGCTGCGTTTACAACAGTTCCAAGATTAGATAAAGCAAATCCAATGCCTCCAGTGACAGCACTGAAGGTGCTGATGCCAGTTTCTTTAGATCCTTCTTTTGGTAGCATGCCCAATAACAGTCCTTCTAGATCTTTCTGATTACCTAAAAAATCATGTGCAACACTGTATAATTTTCTTTTTTCAGTGTTATAAATTTCTTCTCTGGTGGCTTCTTTACTTTTTTCCAGTTTTACATAACTCTTTTTTTCTTTTTTGTAAGAGGCTAGTTCTTTGTTCCAGCTATCTAATTGAGCTTTAGTTTGTTTATTCTGAATGGGATTTTTCTCTGCCGGTGAAATTAACTCGCCTAATTGGGCAATTTGTTCATCGACTTTTTTCGATCTCAACTCTAAATCACTGCGTAATTCAGATTGATTAACTTGTATCTCGGCAATTTTTAAATTTATTTTTACTTTTGCTTTGCTTAGTTTTGCGATATCTTTGCCTTTCTTCTGCAACTCAACAATTTCATCAGCATTTTTTTTCAGATCTTTGCGAAGGGACTCTAATTTTTCAGCTGTCCCATCGATTTTTTTTTGAATCTCTGAAATAGTAGGCATAAGTTATAATTTATGATATTATCTACCACTAATTATGACATTTATTTTATCTGATTAACATAGAAATAAACTTTTAATTATTATGTTAATTAGCAAGGTGTAATATTTTTATGCTAGGTTAATCTATTTGCTAAAAAACTCCATCAAATAGACTTTTCAAAACATTCCAACCATACCCTACATCGTTGCATGGAGACAATAATCCATTTAGACTTTACAACATAAGGCTTAAAGACAGTCCTGGCGAGCGAAGCGTGGCAATCTAGCTTTAAAAGCCACGAAAGTGTGGATCACTTCGCATTCCGCTCGTGATTGACGCATTTGTGTGTCCCAGTCATGACAAGGAGAGCTAGAGACCGTGGATCATTATTACTGGATTGCCGCCTCGCTATGTTCGCTTGCAATTGATGACGACACACCCAAAAACCTGCAGTTTTGATATAATCAATCTACTTCACCAATATTAACTATAATCATCGGTGATTTATTAATTTCATGCTTTAATATTCTTCTAATAGAAGACTTAGCACATTCTCGTATTTGGTCAATCAATAATCTACCTTTGGATTGTTTCCTTTGTTTATGCAATGCTTCTTCTACTTCTTGCGTAATAGAGTTTAAGAAATCTTCGTCTTCTTTTGGATCAAGAAGTCCAGGCATCACTATTAAAGGTTTAGTGACTAACTCCGCCTTACCGTTTACTACTATTGAAGCTACGACAATTCCAGCATCTCTCATTTTACGACGCATTTTAAAGATTGGCGATGAATCAGGTAACAAATAATCCCCATCAACTGCTAAATAACCATTTTCTACAAAATCAATGACTTTAGGATCTTTTTCGTCAATTAATACAACACTACCATTTTCAACTTCTACTGTCTTTTTTATCCCATTGGCTCTTGCTAGCTTTGCCTGTTCATGAATATGCACAGGTTCTCCGTGAACAGGAATACAAATCTTCGGCCTTATTAACTCGTACATTTTCTTTAATTCTTCGATAGCAGGATGACCTGATACATGAACAAAATGATCCCTTTCAGTAATTACCTCAACCCCCATTTTAACAAAAATATTAAACATTCTAAATATCTTTTTATCATTACCAGGAATAATTTTTGAAGAAAATATAACTGTATCTTTTGGAGATAATTTCACTGAAGAGTGGGTTTTATTTGCCATTTTAGCAGTTGCTGCCATTGCCTCACCTTGGCAACCAGTAGCAATAATTAGCAATTCTTCCCTTTTGTAATTTCCCACAGCTCTTTCATCAATTAAAGGAGCAATATCATTTAAATACCCACTCTCTTGAGCGGCTGCAAGCATTCTATGGAGACTTCTTCCTGTAAGAGCTATCTTTCTACCAGCTTTTTGACCAGCATGAATCAGAGTGTCTAACCTTGCCAAGTTTGAAGCAAATGTTGTAACCACTACCATTTTTGGGCAACCAGCAATAATATCTATGAGACTTTTTCTAACATCCCCTTCTGAGCCTGATATGCCTTCATTGAAAACGTTAGTTGAATCACAAACCAGGGCTAGAACCCCTTCATCTCCACATTTTTTTAAGACATCAAGATCTGATACTGTGCCAACAACTGGATCTGGATCAAATTTCCAATCACCAGTATGCATAATATTTCCAGCAGCTGTTCTTATCATCAAAGCTTGCATCTCTGGCGCAGAGTGAGTAAGAGGCACCATTTCAATTGAAAAAGGACCTAAGTCAAATTTATCGCCAGGTTTTACCTCATTTATTTTTATATCATTAGCAAAAGCATATTCTGATATTTTTGTCTTTAAAAAGTTTTTGGTAAACTTAGTTGTATAAATAGGACATTCTAAACTACTCCATAGGTACTGAATTGCTCCAAGATGATCCTCATGAGCATGAGTCAGTACCAAACCAAGCAAATCTTTTTTATGCCTTTCAATGAATTTTAAATCAGCAACTACCATATCCACGCCTGGTAGATATTCATCTGCAAATCCACTGCCGCAATCAACCATAATCCATTTTCCTTGAAAATGGTACAAGTTGACATTAATACCTATTTCATTTGCTCCACCAAGTGGAACGAACAATAGTTTATCTTTATAAGTTTTTGGATTGAACGCCATTTATTTTTCTATATTATTAAATTTTCTTGCATTAACTTATAAACGATTAATGATGTTTAGTCTATGGATAAATAATTACCTTGTTAATACCATTCTCATAATCACCGCTTTTCTTGCACTTTTGCTTGTTATATTCCCAGAACTCGATGTTTCTTTCTCTGAACTTTTTTTTTCCGTAGAAAATGGATTTATATATAAAAAAAATTTTTTAGTTTATCAAATCTATAAATTATTACCTTGGTTAACGAAACTATTCGTCTTGTTTTGTGTAATATATCTTGTGTATATCACCATCAAATATAGAAGCTTAAAAAAAATTATAAGATCTGGAGTGTTTTTTTTGTTTATTACTGCTATTGTTTCTCCAGGTTTAATTGTAAACGAAGGTTTTAAAGAAAATTTTGGCAGAGCAAGACCAAGCCAAATAGAAGAATTTAATGGAACAAAAGATTTTACCAAAGCTTTTAAGATAAGCAACCAATGCGAACATAATTGTTCTTTTTCTTCTGGTCATGCGGCTATGGGATATTTTTTTAGTGCAATTGCTTATACAACAAGTTTATTGTATTTTAATAGAATCTATATTGCAGGAGTTGTTTTTGGTA
>JAIFLQ010000053.1 GCA_020048975.1 Rickettsia sp.
TTTTAAGCTCTATAGAATGTGAGAGTTATAAGCAAATAGAGTCTGGTGATCATTACATTTTTATAGGTAAAGTCTTGAAAGTTCAAATCAATAGAGATTTAGATGCTAAACCACCGTTAATTTATTATGGAAAATCTTACAGGGAACTAAAATGACTATTAAGATTGGCTTACATGGTTCTTCTGGGAGAATGGGTATCGCAGTTAGAGAAGCTATTTCAAGGCAAAGCCATGAATTTTCATTAGTAAAAAATTTTACAAGAGATGGAGATACTAATCAATTGCTAGAATTTTGCTTAAGCGCTGACGTAGTGATTGATTTTTCTGCTGCCGATGCATTACAAAATCTTCTTGAAGCAGCAACTAATGCTAATAGAAAAATAGTTATAGGCACTACTGGACTATCGAATGACCATATACAGTTAATGAAAAAAGCATCACAATTTATTGCTATATTACATGCGCCAAATACTAGTATTGGAGCGAATCTTGTGATGGAAATGGCTGGGAAAATGTCTAAGATCTTAGCAAGTTATGATGTAGAGATTATTGATACACATCATAGATATAAAAAAGATGCTCCATCTGGTACAGCTCTTGCAATTGGTCAAAACATAGCTATAAACAGGCAACAAAAATTTGAAGATATTGCAGTTTTTGATAGAGCAAATAAAGGAGTTAGACAAAAAGGTGATATAGGTTTTTCTTCTTTAAGATCAGGGGGTGTTTGTGGGAAACACGAGGTTATCTTTGCAGAATCTAGTGAAGTGATTACTATAAGTTCAGAAGCTTTAACCAGGGACGTATTTGCAGATGGAGCATTATTTGCTGCTAAATGGTTGAATTCTGTAATTATACCAGGGCTTTACTCAATGCAAGATGTACTAAAAATTTAACTTGTACAAGAAAGTTTAAGAAACTGAGTGTTTTATAACTATTTATTACACAATATATTTTTTAAATTTGTTTTTCTCCAATTTATAATTATCAGCACCGGGTAAAGCTGCTTTTTTGATAGTAATGTTAGGCCATTTTGCTGATAGTTCTTTATTAATTTCTATCCATTTTATTAAATCAGGAGACTCTTCTTTTATAGCGTCTACAGGACACTCTGGAACACAAACACCACAATCGATACATTCATCAGGATTGATGACGAGCATTAACTCGCCTTCGTAAAAACAATCTACAGGACATACTTCAACGCAGTCTGTATATTTACATTTTACACATTCATCTGTTACTACATAGGTCATCTAAACTAGCCATTATTTTTTATTTTATGTATAATAATTTTTGCTCTTAGTAAAAGAACAAAAATAAAATACATTATAAAAGAACTAAACATAATAAAAAGAGGTAAAAGCATAGAAGAATGAATTGAGGGACCACCTAGTTTAAGAATGCTTGCTGGTTGGTGCAGGCTATACCAGATATCAACAGAGAATTTAACAATAGGTATATTAATAAAGCCTATTATTGCCATAACCGAAGCTGGTTTTTCGGCTCTAAGTAAATTATTACCGCTGTTTATTATTGCTATGTAACTAATATAAATAAAAAATAAAACAAGCATTGAGGTCAGACGAGCATCCCAGACCCACCAGGTACCCCAAATCGGTTTACCCCAAATTGATCCAGTAACTAGTGTAATTAAAGCGAATCCTGCTCCAATAGGTGCTGCGCTTACAGATAATATATATGACATTTTTGTTTTCCACACTAAACAGGAAAAACTACAAACAGTCATAAAGCTGTAAATTCCTAAACTCATCCATGCAGATGGTACATGTACATACATTATTCTTACCATAGATCCTTGTTGATAATCTTCAGGAGAATTGTACAAAGAAAAATATAAACCAATAGGTGTTAAAATTAAAAATAAGATTCCAGAAAATGGGATAAGAAATTTACTGATTTTTAAAAACAAATTTGGTGAAAACAATTTATACATAAGAAAATCTCATTGTTTTATTATTATAGATGATAATATTGTTTGATTGTAGATCTCACCTGTGTGTGTAGAACGACGATAACTAGGGTATTTATCTGGCATTGTGTAAGTATCATCAGTAATATGTTTTATAATTTTGATATTTTCTTTTGCAAGCTTGATTTTTACAAAAGATTGAAGATCAAACATATAAAAATTTGGGTTCATTGATGGTAGAAAAAGATTTTTATAGGAGGTTGAATCATTAATAAAATCTTGATAAAAATCTTTTGATACTTCGTAAGATTTTTGAGTAATAGATGGCCCAATAATAGCTACTATATCAGTAGCACCTTTTTGTTTCATATTATCAGCTACTTTTTCTATTATATCTAATTTGGCACTGCGCCAACCGCAATGAACTGCACCAATTATATTACCGTCGCTACTTGCAAGTAACACGGGTACACAGTCAGCAGTGCGGACTGCTAACACAATATTTGGTTTTTTTGTTACTGAAGCATCAGCTTCTGGCCAAATGTTAAAATCAGTTGTCAGTTCATCAATATAAGCAACGTTGTTTCCATGAACCTGATTTAATAATAACATATTTTTTGCATCAAAACTCTGAATTACCCTATCTATATTATTTTTTGCTTGATCTATCATTACTTGATCTGCAAAACTATGTATATTGTATTTATGAGTTAAGTTATGGTCACTTCTATCAAAAATCCTATAATAAACTTTGTTTTTGATTAGTTCATCTAACATCAATTATCTCTTGAGATTATGTTCGAAAATAAGTTAACAGATAGAATGGCAAAATACAATATCTTAAAAGAACTCGAAAATAGTTTTAAAAAAGATTTTAATTTAACTCCATGTTTAGGAGCGGAGCTAGAATTTTATCTTTTCAACATCCAAGATAATTTGCAATTATTAAAGCTAGAGCAATCTATAGGACAAAAAATAAAAAAAGAAAAAGGTTACAAACAATATGAAATTGAAATTCCACCTTCAACTTGTGTAGCTTCTTATCCAGAGATAATTTGTAAAATGCGAAATAAAATTCGTGCAGAAGCAAGAAAATTAGATCTTATCGCTAACTTTCAACCAAAACTTTTCCCAAATGATTATGGTAGTAGTATGCATATTCATTTTAACTGTCTTGAAGATGATGACACTGAAAAATATGCGAAGATTTTATGTCATTATCTTCCGCAAACGATTGATGCTTTTTTACAGAAACCCAAAGATTATAAGAGATTAGATAGTAGATTCATGGCCCCAACTCATATTTCGTACGGAGGAAACAATCGTACTACTCTTATTAGGATACCAGATCTGTTGCCAAGGCGTCTTGAGCATCGCTTAGCTTCAGCTGATGCAGATCCATATAAGGTTATATATGCAATTTTGAGTTCTATTAACACTGGTTTAAAACATCCTGAGCAAATAGTGAAGCTCGATAAAACTTATGGTAATGCTTACGATCCACAATATAATTTAGCTAAGATAATAAAATAATTATATGAATTCAAAAAAAACTATAGACCCATTAACAAACTTTTGTTATAAGAGGTGAAGCTGATTGGTTATATATAAAAAATATCTTTTTTCAAGGTAGTTTTTCTTGTGATTTTCTTATTCCTCGGTAGCTCAGTGGTAGAGCAAACGGCTGTTAACCGTTTGGTCGCTGGTTCGAATCCGGCCCGAGGAGCCATAATAACTTATTCTTCTATGGCTTCTACAGATATTACTTCAGGAACATAGTGCTGAAGCATTGACTCAATACCGTTTTTAAGAGTAATGCTAGAACTTGGGCAGCCAGAACAGGCTCCATGTAATTGTAAGTAAACTATACCTTCTCTAAATCCCTTGTATATTATATCCCCACCGTCCATAGCAACAGAAGGTCTAACTCTAGTTTCTATAATTTCAATAATTTGCTTTTCAATTTCCGAAAGATCTTCGGTATTATTAGCTTGGGTAAATGTATTTTTGTTTTCATCAAAAACGGGTAAACCAGAAACTAAATGATCCATGATAACCATCAATATTTCTGGTTTTAATAATTTCCAGTCAGATTTGTCAATTTTTGTTACTGTGATAAAATCAGCTCCAAAAAAAACTGCTTTGATATCGTTAATACTGTATATTTTTGCGGCTAGGGAGCTCTTTGCCCTTGCTTCATCAAAATTATTAAAAAATATTGGATCAATGCTTATCTCCATACCAGGAAGAAATTTTATAGCATTAGGATTAGGAGTTTCTTCAGTTTGGATAAACATATGATAATAAACCTTAAAAAAGATTGGTTGTTGTTATTTATAATAGTTATGAAGATATTGTATTTTTCTTGGATCTACTGATTTTTAAGAATAATAGTGAGGAAATCATAAAAACAATAATACCCACTAGGTCTTGACCAAAATCACTAAGTCCAATTGGAATAGCTAGAATATTTGAATCTTTATACAAAGCAAAAGGTATGCTAAGTAATGCTCCCATTATAGCTTCTCCTGCGATAAATCCTGATGCAATCATTACACCATTTTCTTGCAAAATCTCTGAATTCTTTCCTTTGGATAATATAGAGCGTAATATCCCCCCACAGAAAAATGCTATTGAAATTCCTATAGGTAAATAAAAGCCTGCAGCAAAAGTCATTATTGGTAATTTCAGTTTTTTAAAACACCTAGAAAGTAATAGGTCAATAACAATTACAACTACAGCAATAACGATTCCACTATTTATTAATGTCCAAGGAAGCTTGTCTGTAAATAACCCTTTCGTTACTGATGAAATAAGCATAGCTTGTGGCGCAGAGAGTACTTTTGATGGATCCATGTCGGGACGGGGCAACATATCACCAATTCCATAAGCTTCAAACATAGTTTGAAGTACAAAAGGAGTGGTAATAACTGATGCTATAATTCCTATAACAAGGACTAATTGTTGCTTCCATGGAGTTGATCCAACTATATATCCAGTTTTTAGGTCCTGCATATTATCACCACCAAGAACCATTACAGCCCCTACAACAGATGTAAAAATCAAAGTCATGCCAATCATTGTGAGATCTGATATATAGCTTCCACCATCAATTAGTAAAATTGGAGATATAACAGAAGCAAATAGTATAATAGTTGCCAAACATAAACCAGAAGCTGGTAAAGAAGTAGTACCTAAAATTCCAACAAGTTGCGATGCAACAGAAGACATAACAAAACCAACAATAATAACTGCAACAGCTGCAAAACTAGAAATGGCAATTTTATACCAGCAACTAAAACTAGTACTATTAAGTGTGTAATAAAAGAATATACCAATAAAAATTGATATCAGGAATATACCTGTAATAAATATAAAAGTAGGAATATCTTTTTCTGTTCTAAGTCTTCCAGCTAATTTTATCCGAGTTGATCCAGCAATACCAAGGGTTATAGCTCTTTTTATTGTAGGCAAAATTGCTATTAACGACCATAATGATCCAGCTATCATAACTCCTACAGCTATATATCTTAGATATTGTTTTTGTAATAATACTAAAGACGGCACTATATCCATAGAAGAAATTTCAGTGCTGTATATTAAACCTAAATATGGAAGAACTATAAAATTTGCTACTAATGCGCCAATCAGCATTATTGAACTACTTCCTAATCCTATAATATAACCAGCCCCAAGAGAAAGGGGAGAAAGAGCAATACTCGTGCCAATAACAGTGCCGAATGATTTTGCTCCATATATTACAAAATCTGAACCTATTTTAAATCCACCTTGTGCTAAAGCAATCAATGCTGATATAAAAGAACCTTTGAGTAGCAATGATGTTGCATGACCTTTGCTTTCACCAGAAATAAGAACTTCTGCAACAGCAATTCCTTCAGGATAAGGCATCTTCTCTTCTACGATCATAATATTACGTAAAGGAATAGAGAGAAAAACACCAAGTATACCACCAAGACCTAGTATCAACATTGTATCTAAATACCTAAATTCTTGCCAGTATCCAGATAATAAAATTGCCGTGATACAAAACGCTGCCATAGCCGCAACGCTCTCAGCGGCTGAAGCAATGGTTTGCACTATAACATTTTCTAATATGGTAGTTTTTTTAAATGCTTTAAATATCATCAGCGAAAGTAATGCAGCTGGAATGGAGGCTGCAACTGTACGGGCAAATTTTAGACCTATATACAAACTAGACATAGTAAAAATAACTGCTAGAATAACCCCAACAACCACCGCTTTTACAGTGACTTCTGGTAATGATATTTGTCCTTTAATATATGGAACATGTGCATCTTTATCGAGGATATTCATAATTTTTATAAACCTAGTTCTTAAACTTACAACATTAATTTGTATAATTTTTTCTTACTATATGTCAAGTCAATCAGTAATTATTTTTTCTGGCCACGTCGCTATCGCTCCTCGCCATGACGAATGTCGTTATCACGAGCGAATGCGAAGTGATCCAGGTCTAGTTTGTAGAGAGATGGCCACGCTTCGCTCTTCATTGCAGCTGGAATAATTTTGTTTATAAAATCTATGCGAGTCGCCCAACAAGGCCCACCCCTTGAACAGATGATATTTTTTAAGCCTTCTTCGCCATCCTTTTTCTCTCTGTTGGATCAAGATACATTTTTCTTAATCTAATTGATTTTGGAGTAACCTCCACTCTTTCATCATCTTGAATATAAGCTATAGCCTGTTCTAATGACATTAAACGCGGAGGTGTTAAGCGCACAGCTTCATCCTTACTTGTTGTTCTCATATTAGTTAGTTGTTTTGACCTGAGAGGATTAACCTCTAAATCGTTATCACGTGTATGTTCTCCAATAATCATACCTTTGTATACAGCAATTCCAGGAGTAATAAACATTTGCCCTCTATCCTCAAGTTGCCATAATCCGTAAGCTACAGAGTCACCATCTTCTGTAGATATTAGTACGCCATTTCTTCTGCCTTCAATTTTACCACAATGAGGACCATAAGAATGGTAGATCCTACTCATAATACCAGTGCCACGAGTTTCTGTTAAAAATGGTCCATGGTAGCCTATTAAACCCCTTGATGGAGCAATGAATAGGAGGCGTGTTTTGCCCGCGCCAGTAGAGCGCATATCAATCATTTGACCTTTTCGAAGATTCATTGATTCAACAACTGAGCCCACATATTCAGAATCAACATCAATTTGCACTTCTTCCATTGGTTCTTGGCGCTCACCAGTTTTTTCATCTGTCTTATATAATACAGTCGGACGACTAATCGAAAGCTCAAAACCTTCTCTTCTCATAGTTTCAATCAATACACCCATTTGTAATTCACCACGACCAGCTACTGCAAAAGAATCGGTTTGAGCTGTTTCTGAAATAGTAATAGCAACGTTACCTTCTGCTTCCCTTAGCAATCTTGCTCTTAAAACTCTAGAAGTTAACTTATCTCCTTCGCGTCCTGCTAAAGGTGAGTCATTAATAGAAAATATCATTGCAAGAGTTGGTGGGTCTATAGGTTGAGCTTTCAGTGGCACAGAAACTTCTAGCGCGCAAATTGTATCTGCAACACTGGCAATTTCAAGGCCAGCGATAGCGATAATATCACCAGCAATGGCGCTTTGTATAGGCACTCTATTTAGCCCTTGAAAACTTAGCATTTTAGTGATTCTGCCATTTTCAATAACTTTGCCTTCAATATTAATCACTTTAATAGGTGTGTTAATTTTTGCTGTGCCAGTTTCAATTCTACCAGTTAGAATTCTTCCTAAATACGAGTCATACTCTCTTGTAGTAACGATCATTGAAAAAGGTGCGTTAGGTTCAGATTTAGGTTCCTTAACGTGTTTTATGATAGTATCAAATAGATCAGATACATTTTCACGGGGGCCGCTTAAATCATGTACAGCCCATCCGCTTCTACCAGAAGCGTAAATGATAGGAAAATCAAGCTGATCATTAGTAGCATCCAAAGACATAAACAATTCAAAAATTTCATCTAAAACCTCTATTTCTCTTGCGTCACTACGGTCAATTTTATTGATTACCACAATAGGCTTTAAGCCAATTTTCAACGCTTTTCCAAGAACAAATTTGGTTTGAGGCATTGGGCCTTCTGCTGCATCAACTAACAATACTACACCATCTACCATAGACAAAATACGCTCAACCTCTCCGCCAAAATCTGCGTGACCTGGAGTGTCTATGATATTAATTTTTGTATCATTCCAATTAACGGAAGTACATTTTGCTAAAATTGTTATGCCACGTTCTTTTTCCAAATCATTTGAGTCCATAGCTCTTTCGGCCACTTCTTGATTATCTCGGAACAATCCGCTTTGTCTTAGCATTGTGTCTATAAGCGTTGTTTTACCGTGATCAACGTGTGCTATAATCGCTACGTTTCTAATATGAGAGGACATGTTTTTTATTTATGATTAGTTTACAAAATTTGTACTAATTTAAACATTTTTTTACTAAAAGTCTACAAATTCTTTAAAACTATGCGTAGATTACTGATATTAAAACCCTAACTTGTAAGTTTAACTAAAGAGAAGGAATTGAGAATAAAGCCATGAAATTAGCACATTATTTTCTTGGTTATTTATAAAATTTAAGAATTTTGTAGCCAAATAAATATTGACGGATAATGGGAGATTTACTAGTTTGTGGTAGGTGATAGTACAAATATAATATTATTAAATAATCTTCAGTGGTGGAACATATGTCTAAAGTAAGACAACCTTTATCATTAAAAAAACAGGGAGAAGCTATTGAGCAAGCTGGAAAACTTTATTATCAAGGGAGTTTCAAGCATTGTGCTGAGTTTTTAGTTAGAACCTCTCCTGATCCAGTAGTTGCGCCAATAGATATTTTAGCTAAAATAATTCATTGTAGACATGAATCTACTGCTGACGAAACGCAAAAAATAGTTATAAGAAAAATAGCTAAACTCAAGTCCGAACTTCCCCACGATCAACATTTGATGCTTGTTTTAACTAAGGAAATTGAAGACTGCTCTAGGGAGAAGTTTGGAGAGTTTTTGTTACAGGCAAAATCAGCAAATGCTAGGGCGCAGCTGAAAGAAGCGATGCCTGAGCATGTATTTCAACAAATGCTAGCTAGTTTACAATTAGGGAGCGCTGATGGGGAAGAAGTAGTTGAAGTCGCTGGTGGAGAAGGTAAAGAAGATTCAGACAGCTATTAATTAAGTTTTATGACATCGTATCGATATTTTGAAATACTGCGAATATTCAAGTGCTAATAAAAAATTAAGTATCTTTGTAAGTAAAATGTGGTAGTGGGTTATATTGAAGCAATACAAGGCTGTGCTAAGAAAAATATTCGGAATTCTTAGCACAGGAAAAATCGACGAATGTATAAGAGCTGCTTAAAGAATAATCAGGTAAAGATTTATGCCTCATCTAAATGATCTTCTCCAGAAAGATCTACATCCTTAATGACAAAATGAGCTGGTTCATTAGGGTTTATTTTATGCAAATCATGTGGTAAAAACCCAGAAACATGGTGTACTAGCTTTGGGGGCTTAGTAATTTCAGTAGGCTGTCTTTGTAGTGTTTCAGGTGCTTGTGGTGGAAGCGTATGGTGTATGTAGTTATCATAAAGTGACTTTAAAAAAGAA
>JAIFLQ010000027.1 GCA_020048975.1 Rickettsia sp.
TAAGGTTAATTGAAAGGCTATACGCTGCTGCGCTAAGCAGCTTAATAATAATTACCTATTCTTCTTTTGGAGGTATCAAAGCAGTAACTTTTACGGATCTCATACAATTTTTTACCTTTGGTGTCGTGATTCCAATGGTTGCCTTTTTAGTATGGAAATCTTTCAGTGATAATGAAGTAATAATTAGCACAGTAATGGCAGACCCATTGTTTCATTATAACACAATTTCAGATGGAGAAAAACAAGGTATTACGGATACGTTATATTTATGTTTGTTTTTAATGATACCTCTTTTAGACCCAGCTATTTTCCAAAGGATTTCTATGTCTAAAAATACATCGCAAGTGTCTAGATCTTTTCTGATAGCAATATTCTTTATTCTTCTTTGCGACGCTCTAGTACATACAGTTATTGGAGTTTTGTTTAGAGCTGACCCTAATATTGTTGACCTTAATGCAGATAATGTTATTCAGTACGTAATGGATCATTATCTGCATTATGGATTTAAAGGGATTTTTGTTGTTGGTATTATGGCAATGGTCATGTCTACAGCTGATTCTTATATTAATTCTTCAGCAGTGTTACTTTCTTATGACTTTCCCAAAGCTCTTGGAATTGAAATTAACGAAAAAAAACAGCTGCAATTGGCTCGTTTTTGTTCTTTGTTTGTCGGTATGCTTGCGTTGTCGGTTAGTTTATTTGCCGAGAATTTATTAGCGTTGCTTTTATCTGTATACAGTTTTTATATGCCAATTGTAACTGTACCTTTTACACTAGCTATTTTTGGTTTTCGCACTACTTCTAGAGCCTTGTTAATTAGTATGGCTGCTGGATTTGTTACAGTAGTTTATTTTGAATTGTTTTCAGATAAATATCACATAATATCTGGTATCCCTGGTACATTAGTTAGTTTGATATTTCTTATAGGAAGCCACTATATTCTTAGAGAAAAAGGAGGGTGGGTTGGTATTAAAGATCAGGAGCAGTTTGATGCTGTAATGTTAGAAAAGAAACAGCGAAGAAATTGCTTCGTTCGTTTTGTGAAAAATTTTAGTTTAGTCAAATTCTGCCAAAATAACACTCCAAATGAGGAAAGAATTTTTGTTTATTTTGGCTTATTTTGTATAGTGGCAATATTTTCTAATGCTTATTCATTACCAAGATATTTACAAGAGCAATACAGCAGCATATTGGATCCCATATATTACTCAGTATTAATTTTATCAACTACATTTATTATTTACCCATTATGGTCAAAGAACTTTAAGAATAAATTATTCATTTCTATTTTATGGAATATAGCAATTTTTTATAATTTAGCTTTCAGTAGTACATTCATAGTTATTATAAGTCAGTTTGACCAAATGCAGCTAACTATTTTGATGGCTAGTCTTATTGTTGTTGGTATTTTAATGCGTTGGCAGGTTGCAATATTAACAATTATGAGTGGAACTATTGTTAGTATATGGTGTTACAAGATTTATGTAGATGTGAATTTTCTTCCGCAAAATATAGGTACTTTGCAGTTTAAGATAACTTATTCTATACTTTTAGTTACAGCTATGCTGATTGCGTTTTTTAAGCCAAAACAAGAGCGTGATCAATTAATTCAGGATAAAGCTGAGCATTTAGATCTTAAAATACAAGATCAAGGAGAGATGTTAGAGAAAGCTTTGAAATTAAAACATGAATTTTTAGCTAATCTTGAACATGAAGGTAATACTCCGATTTCTACCATAGTTGGCATGACTGATCTTCTGGAAAGTAACTATGATAAACTTAGTGATGACCAGATTCGAGAGGGCTTAAATATGGTTTCTAGAAGTTCTAATAGGTTGTTAAAGCTTGTTAATAACTTGCTTGATGTTTCAAAACTCAATAGCACTAATTATCAATTAAATATTGCTGAAGTTAATTTAAGCGAGCTAGTATATAACCGTTTAGAATATTGCAAACGGTTATATTTAGAAAATATTGATTTTAGATTTATTACTGAAATTGAAAACAATGTAAATATTAAGTGTGATGAGTATTATATAAGAGCAACTCTAGACAATTTAATCGTTAATGCTATAAAATATGGTCATGATGGAAACTCTGGTACTATAATTATAAGATTACGTAGATATGATTCAGAGATTGAGTTTAGTATAACAGACAGAGGTCGGGGAATTCCAAAACAGGAGTTGTTGAGTATATTCGATCCATTTACTGTTGGGTCGGCGACTCGTACAAAATCTGGTGCTATACCTAATGGCCAAGTTGGGTTGGGACTTGCTTTGTGTAAACTAGTTATTAAAGCTCATAATGGTATGATTTCAGCAAAAAGTGATAATAAAAATGGTGCTGTATTCAAATTTACACTACCTATAATTTAGAAACTTGAAATTAAGAGTGGTACTTATTTAACTTGAGCAGTGAGATAATGACCAAGAAAGATATTTGTCTATGTGCAAACATTTTAGTCACCGGTTAATAAAGATTTAATCAATGAACTAGAATTTATATATATTTGTTTATACATTAATATAGAGATAAAATTATGCATAGCCAAGTTCAAAAATGGGGAAATAGTTTAGGTATTAGAATTCCAAAAACTATAGCTCAAAAATTACATTTACATTATGGTTCTCATGTTGAATTAGATATGATAAATCAGCGTATTGTTATTACAAAATCAAATTTAGAATTAGATCTACTTTTAGATCGTATTGATTCAACAAATTGTCACCATGAAAATTTTACCGATGATAGTAATGTTGGTAATGAATCATGGTAAAGTACGTTCCCGATCAGGGAGATATAGTGTGGCTTGATTTTGAACCACAAAAAAGCAATGAGATAAAGAAAACTAGACCAGTTTTAGTAATTTCTTGTAAAAAATATAATGCTAAAACTAGCCTAGCTATTTTTATGCCTATCACAAGTAAGATTAAACATTATCCGTTTGAGCTTGAGGTCAATATCAATGATAAAACTGGTGCTGTACTATGTGATAAAGTACTTTCGCTTGATTGGCAAGAACGAAAAGCTACTAAAATTACTACACTCAGTAACGAACTATTAGAAGTAGCTCTTTCTAAGCTAAGTTTATTAATTAGTTGTTAATTTCAATATTATGTTAATTCAATTAGAGCTTCTTCAAGTATTAATATTTGATCTCTGAGTTTGCTAGCTTCTTCGAATTCTAGATCACTTGCACATTTGCGCATTTTCTTGCGTAGTTCTTCTATATAAGATTTAATTTTTTTAGGGTTAGTAATGATATTTTCATCAATAGAATTTTTATTATTTTTTACTATGTTGCCAACTTTTTCAAGCTCGAGTAATGCATGAACTTTGGAAGTGATTGTTTTTGGTGTGATATTGTGTTTTTTATTATATTCTTGTTGTAGTTCTCTCCTTCTGGAAGTTTCTTTGAGAGCTTTGTTTATGGAGTTTGTAATTTTGTCAGCGTATAATAAAACTCTGCCTTCACTATTCCTTGCTGCTCTACCAATAGTTTGAATTAGAGATGTTTCCGAACGCAGGAATCCCTCTTTATCTGCATCTAGAATTGCTACTAATCCGCACTCTGGGATGTCAAGCCCTTCTCGGAGTAAGTTGACTCCAACAATTATATCGATATCTCCGTTTCTTAGGTCTTTAAGTATTTCTATTCTCTCCAGAGTTTGAATTGCTGAGTGGAGATAGCTAACTTTATAGCCAATTTCTTGTAAATAAGTGCTTAAATCTTCAGCCATTTTTTTTGTAAGGGTTGTAACAAGAACTCTAAATCCTTTTTCAATAGTGGTTTTTATTTCATTGATTAGATCTTCTACTTGGTTGGTTGCTGGTTTTACGATGCATTCTGGATCTAGCAAACCAGTTGGTCTTATTACTAATTCAACTATTACCCCTTTAGTTTGCTCAATTTCAAATAGAGCGGGAGTTGCTGAAACAAAAACGGTTTGAGGCCTCAGCGCCATCCATTCTTCAAATTTCAAAGGTCTGTTGTCTAGAGCTGATGGCAATCTGAACCCATATTCAACAAGGGAGCTTTTGCGAGCGCGGTCGCCATTATACATAGCTCTAATTTGAGGAACCATAACGTGACTTTCATCAACAAATAGTAGGGCGTCTTTGGGTAAATATTCAAATAAAGTTGGTGGTGGCATTCCAGCCTCTCTACCAGTTAAGAATCTAGAATAATTTTCTATCCCTTTGCAAGTACCAGTACTTTGTAACATTTCAATATCATACTGAGTTCTTTGATTTAAGCGTTGATACTCTAGATGTTTTTCCAAAGATTTTAAATGAGCTAATTGCTCTTGCAATTCGATTTCTATTTTAGTGATGGCAGTTTTAATCACTGAGGCATTCGTCACAAAGTGAGAGTTTGCATAAAGAGTAATTTTTTCTAGTTTTCTAAATTTCTCCCCAGTTAATGGGTCGAATTCATTAATATATTCGAGTTCATCGCCAAAAAAAGACAATCTCCAGGCCCTAGTAGAATAGTGAGATGGAAAAATATCAATTGATTCGCCTCGAATTCGAAAAGAACCTCTTTCAAAAGCAATGTCATTTCTTTCGTATTGTAGTTCAACTATTTGTAGTAGTAGTTCACTGCGTTTGTATTTCGCACCTACTTCTAATTCTATAGTCATTTGAGAATATATTTCAGGTGAACCAAGACCATAAATACAGGAAACAGATGAAACAACAATTACATCTCTGCGCTCTAGAAGAGATCTTGTGGCTGAATGCCTTAGCAAATCGATCTGTTCATTAATTGATGAATCTTTTTCAATAAAAGTGTCAGTTCTTGCAATATATGCTTCTGGTTGGTAATAGTCGTAATAAGATACGAAATATTCAACAGCGTTTTCTGGAAACATACTTTTAAGTTCCGAATAAATCTGAGCAGCAAGGGTTTTATTATGAACCATAATCAATGATGGTCTATTTGAAGTAGCAATTACATTTGCCATAGTAAAAGTCTTGCCAGATCCAGTAATGCCAAGTAGCATTTGCGATTTTTTACCAGAAGAGAGTCCTGAAAGTAACTCTTTTATCGCTTTTGGTTGATCGCCATTTGGTTTATATTCCGAATGTAGTTTGAAAAGACTCATCGATTTTGCTATGCTGCTTTATTGATTTTAGCTATAGTGACTATAAATCATTACAAAAAAATAACGAGTTTTTTATGCAAAAAATTATAATTTATACGACTACAACTTGTCCATACTGCGTTCGTGCTAAAGCTCTTCTTGATCGTAAAAGTGCTGTATATCAAGAAATAAATGCTGAAGATCCAAAAATCAGAGAAGAAATGGTAAAAAAAGCAGGCGGGAGAAAAACTGTACCACAAATATTTATCGGTGATTTTCATGTTGGCGGATGCGATGATTTGTACGAACTAGATAGGCAAGGCCAATTGGATGAAAAGTTGTTATCACAGTAAATAATAATTAGTTATAAATCCACATGGCACAAGATTCGGTAAAAAATAATTTTATTAAACGTTGGTGGCGTGTAATTGACCAACAAACCATAATTGCAGTAATTATTCTTGTATCTTTTAGTCTAATGTTAGTAACCACAGCCAGTCCAGCTGTTGCTAATAGAATTGGCCTTACGGATAATTATTTTTCATCAAGGCATATAATTTTCTTATTTCTTGCGGCTATAATAGTGTTGTTTTTTTCATCTTTAGATAAAAAATGGATTAGGCGTTTTGCCATATTAGGGTTTCTAGTAAGTCTGAGTATGCTTGTTTTGGTTAAATTTTATGGTTTCGAAGTAAAAGGAGCGACTAGATGGATAAATGTTGCTGGGTTTTCTTATCAACCATCGGAATTTATGAAACCATTTTTTGCTGTTGTTACTGGTTGGATATTATCTCTTCAATACAATGAAGAATTTCCAAGTTTTAAAGCGTGTTTTTTCCTATTTGTACTTGTTGCTGTTTTGTTAATTATACAACCAGATTTTGGTATGCTTGTTATGGTATCAGCAGTTTTTGGTATTCAGTTATTTGTTGCTGGTTTGCCAATTATTTGGATATTTATAGCAGTTTTTGGAGCTATTTCTGGAAGTATTGGCGCTTATTTATTATTGCCACATGTGGCAGCTAGAATTAATAAATTTCTTGATCCAGTAAATAGCGAAAATTATCAAGTTACTAAATCTTTGGAAGCTTTTGAATCTGGTGGTTTGTATGGAAAAGGCCCAGGGGAAGGTTTGGTAAAACAGTATTTACCAGATTCTCATACTGATTTTATTTTTGCTGTGGCTGGCGAAGAGTTTGGGGCAATAATTTGCATTATGATAGTGCTTACATTTGCATATATTGTGATTAGAACTTTAGTAAATTTATTGCATGAAGACGATAAATTTATTCAAATTGCCTCTATTGGTATAATAGCTCAGTTTGGTTTGCAAGCTGTTATAAATATTGGTGTTACATTGAATCTATTACCAACTAAAGGCATGACCTTACCTTTTATAAGTTATGGAGGATCTTCTACTTTGGCTATTAGTATAGCAATTGGAATGCTTCTTGGTCTTACCAAAAGAAAAACTTCTTTAGTTAAATATAGATCACAGGATGTTGAGGTTTAAAAAAGCGATTTGACTTTATTCACAACTTTTCTCATAAAAAATACTCTTTTTTGGGAGCTATATGTAAAAAGTAAACTTTGTTCTCTAACTCATCTTCTTCGGAATCTTTACTTTCTTTTTCTATAATTTCAGCGTGAATGGGTAATTTTTGTCTATAACATCTACACCCATAATCATCTCCAGGGTGCGTCATATCATCTTCATGGTTAAAAACTCTTCCTTCAAGATCTTTATGTTCAGGGCGTACTTTATCATCCATACGGGTTCTCCATATGTAGTAATCAGCCAAAACATTGCTCTCTGGGAAGTTTGCACTAGTTTCTTTAGAAATAATTGTCTCTCCCGGAATAACCTGAATTTTTTTATCTTCTGGTATTAACTCATCATATGGTTTTGAATATAGAGGGCAATTTCTAGAGTCAAAAATAATTGCTCGTATATCATTACGATTTTGTAAACCTATTCTATCTAAAGGGTTTTTTGAATAACTGGAATGTTGTTTGATCTCAGTTGTGGCTAATGCTAAATAATATTCATTATTTGTCTTATAATATTCTTTTAAATATTCTGCAAATCTTGTGTTTTTACCTACAAGCTTTGGGGAGTGGTAGTACATATCAGTTAATATGGCTCTTTCATTTGCTCGCATTGTATTCCAATATGGAGCATATATTTTGGCAAGTTCATTTTCTCTTATTTGAACTCCGTATCTTTTAAGCATTCGAGCTTGCTCCTTGGTGATCTCTATCTCTCCTTTTTTTGCGCTATCAAAAGATATGGTGCCTTTAAAGATTTCGTTCCATTCATCTCTAGATGTGTTTCCTCTATCCATATTAAAGCCATAGCCTATGGTTAATTTTCTTTTGCTATCCTTATATACTTTAGGAGAAAATCCTTCTCCGCTTGCTATAATATAGTACAATTTTTCGAGGTAAACCTCATTGTCACTAGTGTCAATTATATTCAAGTTATGTATATTCAAGTTATGTAACTGATCACGCAACTGCGCTGCTTCTTTTTCATTTATTTCCATATAGGTACTCTTTAAAATTAGGTAAAAAATAATGCTGAAAACCAGTGTTAATAAAAAAAATATATTTTTTTTCATAATTTCAGAATACAATGCTATTTACGTTACACTAAGGGTTTAAAGATGTGAAATTTAAGTTATTTAGCTTTTAAACAATATTTGTTATGGAAAGTGTTGGTGGTGGTTGAATTGATCATCGCATATACAACCGTACGTAATAATAAGCTTGTTATGGGTAATGTCAAATATTTTCAAGTAGTGATGGGGTTAGAAATTATCAATTCTTGGGAATAATCATAAGTATTAAAAAAGGAATTTGTTTTATATGGCTACGTCGCAAAAAAAAGTAATATTACTAACAGCTGGTGGCACTGGAGGGCATTTTTTTCCAGCTGTTGCTTTAGCTGAAGAACTGAGTTTGCATAAGGATTTGGATGTGCATATCTCGACGGATAATAGATGCAAGAAATATTTAACAAGTGATATTAAGATAAAGTCTCATATAGTTGATTTATATATTAGTCTACGAGGGGTGTTTAACAAGTTGAAACTGCCTTTTGTTATTTCGATTTCTTTGTTAAAAGCCTTTATCTTGGTTTTTCAGCTTAAACCTAAGTTGATTATAGGATTTGGTGGTTATCCAAGTTTTCCTATAATGTTTGTAGGACGATTACTTTTTATCCCTATTATTATTTATGAACAAAATTCTTTTTTTGGAAAAAGTAACAAATTTTTTGCAAAAACCGCTAAAATTATTGCATTAGCATATAAAGATACTCAAAATTTGCCTAAAGAATATTTGAGCAAAGCTTTGATTACTGGTGATTTAGTAAGGAGTAGTATAAAAACTCTTAAGCAAAAAGATTTTTCTGATAATGGTTCATTTAATTTATTAATTATTGGAGGTAGTCAAGGAGCTAAAATTTTTTCAACTCTTGTGCCAGAAGCTATAAGAATTTTATTAACGAAATATCCTGATACTAGTATAAACGTAATTCAGCAAGTGCAAAAAGATGATCAAGAATTTGTAAGGAAAATTTATGATGATTTAAAAGTTAACAATATTATTTCTGATTTTTTTTATGACATACATAAATATTATGAAAATTGCAATTTACTAATTGCAAGATCTGGGGCCACAACTATAGCAGAGTTAACGCATCTTGGGTTGCCAGCTATATTTATACCACTTCCTTCCGCAGCTGACGATCACCAATATTATAACGCCAAAGCTCTGCAAGATTCTAACTCGTCATGGTTTTATAGACAAAATGAGCTAACTTCTGAGGTGTTAGCAAATAAATTACATGATTTGATTATGAATCCTAGTCTAATCAAACAAGCCTCTCTTAACATATTAAAACGGAAAACAGATGGTACTAAGTATTTAGCTGACACAGTTTTAAAAATAATTACCTAATTTTTTAGTTGAACTGTGATAACGTAGTTGCAACTAGATGCTATATGTGACATTAATTGATACTGTATATATCATTATGATTGTTAAATAATAACCAGAAAAGCTCATGTTAAGCAAAGCAATTATTTTTATCCTTTCAGCGTTTCTTTTGTCGTCTTGTGTTACTGGCCCAGAGGGATATTTTAAAAAATCAGCCAATAATAAGCTCTTTGATCGCAAAGGGTTTAAGAATGGCAAAAGAGCTCCATTGTATAATAAGAAATATATTGTTAAAGCAAAGCAAAATGTTGCGAATAATGATTATGAAGACGATGAAGAAGAGTATGACAGTTTACTTGAAAATGAAAATATTTCTCAAGCAAATAGGGATATGTATCGTAGAATTCTTGAACAAGAAGTAGAAAGTAAATATTTAGGAAAGGGACGTAAAGAAAAAACTAACAAAGCCTACCCTGTTTTGGTAAGAAACAGCTCTAGACCAGACAATTATAGATGTCCCACTGCTCAGCAAATTGAAAGGACTGGAGTAAAGTCATCAATAAAAATTCAAAGTACAAAAAAGGCAACAGATGATGATGATGAAATCCCTGTAAAAAAAGAGCTAGAACCGCTCCAGAAATCTAAAGAAACAGATTCTCTTCCAGGGTCAACTACTATTATACATCCAGTAAAATCAATATAAAGATAATTAGTACTAGCTACTTTTGTAATTCAGTAAATTTAGTTGTTGTCAAAATTTTATGAAAAAAATAGCATTCGTACTTCTTTATATATTTGCATCG
>JAIFLQ010000073.1 GCA_020048975.1 Rickettsia sp.
TTTAGCCTTGCCTAAGGCCTCCTCCTTTGAAATATGCCCTTTCAAGTATGAGATAATCTCTTGAACTCCCAAAGATTTCATAACCGAGGTTTTAACATTTTGATTTTTACTAATTACCTCCTTAACCTCTTCAACCGCACCATTTTTAAACATTTGTTCTAATCTATCATCACACATAGAATATAAAAAACTTCTATTGGGAAAAAGTACTATAACTTCAAAAATGAATTCAGCTAATAGCTTAGTATTGTTCTTTTGATAAAATAGTATGGATTTACCAGTTTGCAAATATACTTCATAAGCTCTAGCTATTCTTTGAGAGTCTTGCACATTCAGAATACAAGTAACTTCATGATCAGACTGCGCTAGTAAATTAAAAAAATCTTTAGAAGAAAGAGTTTGTTGTAATTTCCTCACCCTTGTTCTTATCGTTGGATCTATATCTGGTATACTACTAAAACCATTGATTAAAGCACTAATATACATGCCAGATCCACCAACTACTACAGGCAAATTACCCCGATCAGAGATGTTTCTAATTTTTTTTGCCGCCTCTTTTGCGTATTCAGCCACGCAGTATTCAGATTCAACATCAAGAAAATTATATAAATGATAAGGCAATTCATCCTTTAAGTCAGAAGATGGAGAAGATGTAATTATGGGGAATTGTTTATACAATTGCATAGAATCAGCATTAACTATTTCACCTTTGTTTTTTTTTGCAAAACAATGAGCAAATTGTGTTTTGCCACTAGCTGTTGGTCCACAAATTATTATTACTTTATTCATATGTCTTGGCTTAAATAAAAGATGGTGTTAGTTAATTATCGACATTAATTCCTCCCACTCTCTCTTACTCATACCGCTTGATTCTTGATCAACTATTTCTCCTTTGATCATTTTGCGTACAATTTCTATTCCAGTTTTAGATAGGGTTGCTCCATTCATTCTGTGCTCCTTAAATGCTTCATACACGAATGGAACCCAAGCTTTTACTACATCAAGTATAGCTTCGGCATAAACCCTAATCTCATACTGAGCATGACTATCAGCTCTTAAAGAAAGAAAGTGAAGCAAATTATGTAGATTAATTTTCCAATACCACTCCGTGTAATGATTTAGGGTCAGATTGATTCTCGCTAACTCTCTTGTAATCCCGATACTATTTTCATCAATAATATTACCACTATCATCTTCATTCATCATTCTGATGTAATTATTATAACATCTAAGCGAGTCTTCTTTAATCGTCGCCAGCACTTTTAAAGCTATATCTTCTGGTAAAACATCTTCACTCCTGCCTTGTTTATTAATAGAAGATTGGGGAGTAAGCTGAGCCATATCTGGTAAATAAAACTCATTACTTAATATTGAATATCTAGCAGAATACTCATTAACACTGGCTGTACGATGACGAATCCATTGCCTCGCAATAAAAATTGGTAACTTAATATGAAATTTTATATCACACATCTCAAGTGGTGTAGTATGACGATGCCTGATTAGATAGTTTATCAAACCCTTATCTTGCAAAGATTTTTTTGTTCCACGACCATAAGAAACTCTTGCAGCTTGCACTACAGCGCTATCATCTCCCATATAATCTACCACCCTCACAAAGCCGTGATCAAGAACTGGTATTGGTTTATACAAAATCTCTTCTAACGCTTCTACAGTCGCTCTTTTAGTACTGTTTTTTGTTTGTAGCATTTCTTTTAATTCATTCTCATCAGACATTAACTTATACCCATATTAGTTTTTATTAAGTTATTATTAGCTTGATACTAATTAATACTATTTAGTATTTAAAGTACAAATTAGATAATTTAACAACTCATTTTGTAGAAAATCCTTGTCAAAAGGAGATATTATCAATTAAATTAGATCCTAGTAAATGATTTTTTCAATAAATAAACACAAATGTTTTTTCTGCTTATATTCTTGATAATAGCGCTACTGCTTTTCGGCGCTTCAATGGCAGCTGGTGAAACTTCTATAACAGCTTCTGCTCCAGGGAAATTACACAAGTTAAGATCAGATGGTAATAAACGAGCAATAACAGTTCTAAAAATTATTAAGATCAAAGATAGTGTAATTAGCACGTTACTAATTGGCAACAGTCTCTCTAACACTCTGTGCACAACAATTGCAACTAGCTTGTTTATAGAAGTACTAGGAGATGATTTAGGAACTGTAGTTTCATCAATAGTAATGTCATTCGTAATTATAGTTTTTTCAGAGGTAGTCCCAAAAGCTATAGCTGTAGCAAAACCAGAAAAAATCGCACTACTTATAGCTCCTGGAATTGTAATACTATTGAAATTATTTAAACCATTAAACATTTTACTTGCTTATATAGTAAAACTATTTTGTTTTATATTTCGCATTAATTTGAAACAAGAAGTTTCTGCTGAAGATGAAGTACGTGGTGTTATCGAGCACCATATGCATGAAGGTAACGTAATTAAAGATGACAGAGACATGCTTGGAGGCATTCTTGATATAAGAAATATGGTTACTGCTGATATTATGATTCACAGAAGCAAGATATTTGCTATCAACATTAATACACCAATTGAAAAACTCCTCAAAACATCTCTCGCATCTAACCACACTAGAATTCCTATCTGGGAAAAAGCACCAGACAATATAATTGGCATACTACATATCAAAGATTTGTTACGAAAAATACATGGGACAAATACTGAAGCAAAAGATATTAACATCCGATCTCTACTTAAAACTCCAATATTTGTTCCAAATAACGCCCTAGTTATTCAACAATTCCAAGTCTTTAAAGATGGCCAGTGTCATTTAGCTTGTGTAGTAGACGAATATGGAGATTTACAAGGTATTATAACAATGGAAGATATTCTAGAAGAAGTTTTTGGCCAGATATATGATGAACACGACCATGCTCACAATAAAATCACTAAAAAGTCTGAAGATGAATATGTAATTGATGGCTCAGTATCTATAAGAGATGTTAATCGTGAATTAAACTGGGATTTACCAGAAACAGAAGCTACAACAATCGCTGGGTTTGTAATTAATGAAATGAAAAGAATTCCTAATCAAGGAGAGTTTATTATTATTGACGACCTAAAGATAATTGTTAAAAAGAAAATTCAAAACCGTATAAAATCTTTAAGTATTTTCTTGCAAAAAAACAAGGACCAAAATAGTGATTAGTCTTGCTGGCAATTCATTATTAATTTTTTCCATGGCAACTTCAATTTTAGCAATTTTTGCCAAAAAACGTTATAAATCATACATTTTCTGGATAAGTAGCTCCGCTATAATTATTTGTTTTTTTCTACTAGTATTTGCTTTTGTTAGCTCCGATTTCTCAGTAAAAAATGTTTTTTTAAACTCCAGTACTATAAAACCGTTAATTTACAAAGTCGCTGGTAGCTGGGCGAGTCATGAAGGATCTATTTTATTGTACACAAGCATGTTAAGCCTTATTAGTTCTTTGTATATAAAAATTACAAACTATGAAACTAACACCAAAAATTTGCAAATAGCTATTCTCGCATTTATTCAAACATTGTTTTTGTTTTTCGTATATTTTACTTCAAACCCTTTTGACAATTTTAAATTTGTTCCAGATCAAGGACTTGGCTTGAATCCTGTACTTCAAGACAAAGCTCTTTCTATTCACCCTCCATTATTATATATGGGTTACGTAACTTATATTACTATTTATGTAAACGCCATTTTATTACTGCTAAACTCTAAAGATAAAGAAGAAATAATAAAAAGTAGCCTTCATCTTTCAAGCCTGGCTCTTATGTTACTTACAGCTGGTATAGGACTTGGTTCATGGTGGGCATATAGAGAACTGGGATGGGGAGGCTATTGGTTTTTTGACCCTGTAGAGAATATATCTCTAATGCCATGGCTTTCAGGTATTGCATTACACCACTTTTTAATAATCACTAATAAATCAGGAAAATTTTTTCAGTGGAGTATCATCACTTCTTTTTTATCATTCTTACTTACTTTATATGGCCTTTTCTTTGTCAGAAGCGGTATAATCCGTTCTGTTCACAGCTTTGCTTTTTCCGCAGAAAGAGGATTTTATTTGTTTGTTATATGCAGCATTTTAACCTTGTTACCACTGGCTGCTTTTACACTAAGAAAAAAATCAAGGCTCATAAAAACAGATGCCTCCCATACTTCTCTAGCAATACGTGACAAATTCATTATAGCTGGTAATAGCTTATGGCTTATCGCCCTATTATCTTTATTTGTTGCAATTATATACCCAATATACCACTCATTTTATTATAACAATGACATAGCTATCGATCCAGAATATTTTCACAAAATATTTGTTCCTATTTTTATTCCTTTAATGTTAATAGCATCTGTATCTCCTTATTTTCAAAAAAAAACCATCTTTTTTCGAAAACTAGTTTACTTATTAGTCCCTTCAATATTCATATTAGTAATTTATTATTACAATGTAGAATTTGGAATTATTAGTGCATCTGTATTATTTGCTTCATTATTATTGATGACCAAAATGCTCGATTTAGCATTAATTGAAACTAAATATTTCAAGAAAGCCATTAATATAAACAAGTTATCACTAATCCTAGGACATTTTAGTCTAGGATTACTTGCATTCTCCATAGCTATAAACGTCCTTTTTTCAAAAGAAATAGAATTTATCGGTAAAATTGGTGATACAGTTTCGAATGAATCTTTTTTAGTAAAATTAAATAATATAAAATTCACTGATACAAAAGTATACTATAGACAAATAGCTGAATTCTCTGTCCAAGATAATGAAGGAAACATAGTAATATTAAAACCCGAAAACAGACTATATAAAATCGAAAACACCTTATCGCAAGAATCTGATATTTACTCTTATCTAACCTATGATATGGTAGCTACTATAAGCAAAATAGAAGGCTCGCTCATCCACGCAATAATATATTATAGACCTATGATTTACTGTATTTGGTTTTCGATATTTTTGATATCTGTCACCTTCTTTATCTATATGAACAAACTAAAATAATTCTAAAAGGAAACTAAAAAACACCTTTCAAAAAACTTTAATTAATGGTAGCATAAGTTAGTGCGTTAAGTAATTTTTATAAGTTTTGTTATGAAAAAAACATTAATATGCAATCTTCCTAGTGACGCTCTACAAAATCAATATATTAAATCTTATATCCTGAACCAATGTAAGGAAAATAGCGAGCTCAGAGTTTTATCTGAAGGAGCGGTGAGAGGCGAGCGAGCATAAGCTAGCGCAAAGAAAGATGCACTATTAAAAATGACTATAGAATTAGAGAAAGCTGGTGTTAAAATAATAGGTATAGATGACAGAATATCTAGATCTAGCGCAGAAAGTTCTGGTGATAGAGAAACTCCCAAAAGTTTAGGTGACTTAATAAAAGCCATGCCTATAGAACATGACGAATCTGTTTTTAATTATATAAGTCAAGAAAAGTCACCATTTATAGCTGTAGTCTGTGTTTTTCATGTTGTTTCCTGGGTTTTACAAGATAAACTAGGTGATAAATATGATATAATGATGCCAGTACATAGTAAAATTCTATTTGATTTGATACCAAAAAACTCTAGTAGCGAAACTGCAAAAATTATAGAAAACCTTTATCACCAAGTTTTAAGTTTGCCATCCATTAAAGTTATTGATATAGAGGAAAGTTCTTTACCACCACGAGAAAAGGAGGAATCAAAAGAGCGTTATATAGACTTGGATCAAATTGAACGAGAGATAATGGAAGAAGACCCTGAAGAGGTGCTTAGCGTACCAGAATCTATTAGTGGCTTGGGCGCATCTTCTTTTAGTAGTTCCATTGCTCCTGCTCTTGTATCAATAGATAGGTTAAGTTTATCTTCTCCAATATTAAGTCCCCTTACTATTGCCTTACCACATCATGAAGGAGGTCAACACGTCTCGAGCTTACTTGTAGGAGAAAGTGAAGAAATCTAAGATATCTTTAAAAAGATTAAAGTTGATTTCAGGATTTAATTGTAAAATAAGACACTACTACAAAGTATATCAATACTAATCATTGTAGTAGTTGTCTTATCTACTTAAAGTAGATGCGCTAGACTGTTTCTCTTGATGTTTTTTACGATTTTTAGCTTCTTTAATATGCCAGTTTTCGTGACCTACACTTTTTTTAATCATATCCTTGATCGGTTTTACCATATAAACAATTTTTTCTCTTAGCATCTGTATTAACTTTACTGGTCTATAAAAAAATGAAACAGATTTATTATCAACTAAACCATCTTCTCCTAGTTTCTTTAGCCCTTCGTTATAATGCTTGAGTGCATGAGGCATGGCTTTAGTACTAGATGATACTACTTTAATTTGTGCTCCAACGTGTTTATATCCAATAAAACCAGGGCTGAGTGTTGGGATTATATCTCGGTTATTTTCCTGAGTAAATCTTACTGTATGAGATCCTAAAGCTTTTTCATATTCTCGGGCTTGTTTTGTATCAAACACCCTAGGATCTCCAAAAGTTACAACGCTTATATTATGAGGCTTAACATGGTATTCTTTGTGTACATAATGTGCTGCGATCTTGGCAACAGCTCCACCCATACTGTGTCCAGTAAAATTATATTTTAAATCAGAAGCTGTTTTACCTTGAGCTTTAGCCAAACCATCAAGTTCTTCTCTTATTTGTGGCCATAAACCTTGAAAAGCATTGTAAAAACCCGCGTGTACTTTACCTACCATAAAGCCACTAGACGTGAGGCCAAAATTCATATCTGTTAACATGTTCCTTTTATTTTTAGTCCCACGGAAACTGATATAAACCTCATCTGAATTTTCTTTATATAACAAAACGCATTTTGTCTTCATGGATTTATCTTCAATTTCTTTTATTAAAAATCCCTTTTTTCTGAAATCTTCAGCAGAAGAAAACCCATCCTCCTTAAGCTTAGCAACATTTTCTGTTGCTCCAGTAGTGCTGAGCTTAGCTACGTCACACATAAATTCAAGCTGAGTTTTGGTAAGACCGCAAATGGACTTGGTACTTAACTGTTTTACCCCTAAACTTTCTAATTCCTTACTAACTTTATCAACTTTTAACTGTTCAGCAGGATCGGGCTGGTTAAAATTTTCACTAACAATTGCTACATCTCCTTCATACTCAACAATGGATTCATCGTTGCTTGTAATGGTTTTTGTCATTTTTAAATCACAATATTAAATTATTACAATAAACAGCTTATTATAAACTTAATACACAGCCTTTTTTGAAACAAGTATATTTGATCAATGTTCATGATTTTTTACAAGAGCACTGTAAAATTCTTCGCCAATAGAAATTTCATCTCTATCATTTTTTCTGCGCCAGTTGTTTGTATCGCGCAAGGAATATATACACCCACAATATTCTTGCTTATAAAATTCTTCGTCTTTAGCAATTTCATACATTCTTGCACTACCACCATCTTTACGCCAATTATAAGTCCAGTAAGTTATTTCTGGATAATAGGAAGCAGCTTTAACGCCAGATTTATTTATCTGATCCATGTCTTTCCATCTTGAAATACCAAGCGAAGAGGTTATGACTTTGAAGTTATTTTCATAAGCATAAAGAGCGGTTCGAATAAAACGCATATCAAAACACATGCTACAACGAATTCCTCGCTCTGGTTCATGCTCATAGCCTTTAGCTCTAGCAAACCAATTTTGCACGTCGTAATCTGCGTCAACGAAGTCAATACCTAACTTTGCAGCAAAGCGTATATTTTCGCTTTTTCGTATCTCATACTCTTTCTTAGGATGGATATTCGGGTTGTAAAAAAAGATGGTTAAATCAATACCAGATTTAACCATCTTTTCCATTAATGGACCAGAGCAAGGGGCGCAGCAAGAATGCATTAATACTTTATTATTACCATTTGGCACTTCAAATTCCTGGATAGATATATCATTCATAACTGACAGAGTTTTCGGATAAATTATTTTTATAGGTTTCCTTATAGAAGAAAATAACACATAAACAGAAAATTGCCAACCCAGTTAGATAATAAGCAAGAGCAAAATTGGTGCCAGTAGCTTTATAAAAAGTAGCCCCAATCATAGGAATTGTACCGCCAAAAATTGCTGCACTTAAATTATAAGAAATAGCAACAGCAGTAAATCTTACTCTAGTAGGAAACAATTCAACCAACAAAGTTGGCACTGGTCCCATATAAATTCCAATTATGGCTGCAAACAGTATTTGTGATAATATTGCATAAACATAATTCATTGAAGCAAGCGCTATAAAGATAGGATATATACCAAGAATCAATAAGATACTACCAGTGATTATAACAGGCTTTCTACCGATTCTATCCGAAATATAAGCAGAAATTGGAAATATTATAGTCATAGTAACAAGGATAACAGCACATACTATAGAACCTTGCTCTCTAGTATAACCAAGCTTATGTACAATATGTTCCATAAAAACTGTAGTAGTATAAAATGGTGCTGTAACATTTATATATATAGCAATTGCTAACAGTAATTGACGCCAATGTTTTGTAAAAGTTTCGCGCAAAGGGGTTCTTGAGAGATAACCAGCTTCTTTTGCAGCTTTATATATTGGACTTTCAGCCAGATGCGACCTTATGTATAATCCAACCAATCCGATTACTAAACCAAATATAAAAGGTACTCTCCATCCCCAAGAAAGCAAATCTTCTTCACTTAAAACATATGAAAATGCATTAGCAACCCCTACACCCATTAACATGCCTATACACATACTAACAAAGGATGCGCTACCAGCCAATCCCCTCTTATCGTCTGGAGAGTGTTCAACTATATAGGCAATACATCCGCTAAATTCTCCGCCTAAAGAGAATCCTTGGATTAGTCTAATAATTGCTAAAATAATTGGAGCAGCAATACCAATTGACTCGTAAGAAGGTAGTACTCCAATCCCAGCCGTTGGAATTGCCATCATCATAATTCCAATAACTAATGCTGTTCTTCTGCCAAATCTATCACCTATTTGACCAAATAAAATACCTCCAATAGGTCTTACAAGAAAGCCAGCTGCAAATAATGCAAAAGTAAGGATCTCGACAAATTCGGTTTTGGGAAAGAATTTTAAACCAATTATATATGCAAACTGCGCGTATAACGCGTAATCATACCATTCAAGGGCATTTCCAATCATTCCCGAAATCACGACTTTTTTCATTTTACACCGTACTATTTAATTGCAATTTTACGAAAGGTAATAATAAAGTAATCAATTGTTGATGCAAATAAATTTATCAACTTATAAGTAAATTTATTTTATATTAATTATTCAGAAGGGTGTTTTATAAGTAATATTTGTAATATTCGTATTTATTTTTTACAATTATATTGACAGATTAACTATTTATAAAAGCAAGTAAATGAAAAATACTAAAATTAAAAGTGGCGGCACTAAAAAAAAACGACACTATAGCTCAAGTCCATATACCCCCGCCCCTTCT
>JAIFLQ010000033.1 GCA_020048975.1 Rickettsia sp.
TGACGATGACACCGGCGATGACGACGACACCGGCGATGATGACGACGACACCGGCGATGATGACGACGACACCGGCGATGACGACGACACCGGCGATGATGACGACGACACCGGCGATGATGACGATGACACCGGCGATGACGACGATGACACCAGCGATGATGACACCGGTGATGATGATGATACTGGTGACGACGACGATGACACCGGCGATGATGATGATGACGACGACGACGATGACACCGGCGATGACGATGATGATCATCATCATCCACCAGAACTATTACCAAACGGTAACTATAGCTTGACTCATGGACATGGCTTCTCAATAACTGTTGACTCTATCGACTCAAATGCTGGTTATAATAACAGCTTTGGTCACTATTTTGCTGATAGCAATGGCAACCCAATAGCTGGTAGCATCGACTTTACCAACGTTAAAGATAGCCTCGGTGTTGGTGACGCAGTTACTATTAATTATGGAGCAGGTGATATTCCTCATGGCGCTGTAACCGTTGGATTCTTTATTGTTCCAAATGGTGGTTCGCTAAACCCTCTCCTACCAGAGGGAGCTGATGTTACTTTCTCACTCAATAATCAAAGCCAGTGGACAGTAAACTATAATGGCCAGCCTATCAACGGTGAACAAGCTCCAGCTTACTTCTCTGATCCTAATTTAAATCCAGATGGCGCTTTTGACCATTCTAATAATAATGCTGGTCAGATCAGCTTTGAAGATTTGTTCGGTAGTGGCAGTGATAGTGATTATAACGACGTAGTTGTAAATGTTAAACTCGATTCTTATACTAGCCAAGATACAGGCCATGACGATGATAATACTAATGGTAATGACAACAATGGTGGAAATGGCGGTCATGGTGATGATCACGGTCATAGTAATAACGACCACGGTGGCAATCATGGTGATGATCATGGCGATACTGCTTCAGATTTAGAGCATGCAGCCAAAGAACAAGCCGACAAAGAGCATGCAGCGAAAGGACAAGAAGATGATAAACACGATAATTCAAATACTAATAATCATCAGCAAGATCATAGCGCCCATCAAGACCACCATTCATTAGATACAAATATATCTTCAATGGATAGTGATAGCTGGACAGATATAGTTTCTCAAGATTCCCAGGCTCATAGCAACCCTACTCCTACTTGGTTAGATCAGATTGACACCAACCATGATAATACAAGTATAGCAGAGCATAGTAGCGCAGAAAAAGAACATGACAAAGGTGATAAAGATAGCGCTACAGACGACAACAGCGATAGCGATACAAAGCATATTGTTTCTGGCCATGACCCACACCATCACTAAACTAGTGATGGTGGAACTTGTATATGTATAATCTACTCAGATTGGTATCTGTTGATTCAAGGGATTCATTTACTCAATTAGCTATTTGGAGTCAAGAGTTTAAACTGATAAGATTGATTATACTACAATTTAGCGCAAGATTTAGTAATTCCTAATCAATGCAATCCATAGGAATTACTTCGTAAACAGGATGTTCCAAAGTGGAGATCGAAAGGTTTGATGAATCCATCCAACCATGAAATACTAATAATTTATCATTATCGATTTTATTATCAAAAACTGTAATTAAGATAAGGTTAGAAGATTTCAAAGGGTCGGTATTTTTTGCACATTTATGCACTTCAATAGAAATATTGCCAAAAGACTTTGCTGCACCCAACTTAAATTCAACTGCCTCAGATTTAGCAGTAATTTTGTTTAAGATAATGATTTTAGCATTTTTTTTGTAAGAAAAAGCTTCCCCTTCTATAGGGAGGTTAACTTCAGAAGATATACTTTCTTTTTTTTTATCTTCTAATTTTGGTAAGTCCTCACGTTGTATTTTTTCAACCTCAGAAACTGAATTTTGATTTAGCAAATCTTTCTCTATCTCTTCAAGAGAATAAGTTTCTAAAGATTCATCCTCTGCAAAACACAATGAACATGAATTACAAATTATAAGCATCACTAAAAAAACAAAGTGATGAACCCCAACCTTACTCAACCAAATTTGATGTGAATTTTTAAAAACTTTCATATTTATTATCAAATGCTCAAAATTTATTTAATATAAGTCAAACTTACCTGCCATAAATCTCGCTTCAATTCTATCAAGCATAGTATCTGTCAACTCTTGAACCGTGTCTTTACTATTTGACATGCCAAGTTTTCTTTTAAACCATGATTGCTTGTTCTCAATATATTCTACTTTCACTTCATTACCATATTTTTTATGAATAAATGAATATAAATCATCTATCCCATCAATCAAACCATAATCTAAAGCTTTTTGACCAGTCCAAAACTCACCATTAAATATAATTTCATCAGTTTGCGTAAGTCTTCCTTTTCTGTGTTCTTTAACGGTCTCAATAAAATGCTCGTATATTTTTTTCTGCAAATCTTTTACTAACTTTACGTCGGAAGATTTGGCTGGTTGGAAAGGATCAAGAACAGATTTATTTTTACCTTCAGCAATAACCCTTCTCTCAATTCCCAGTTTTCCTATAGCCTCATGAAAGCCAAACCCACTTGAAATAACACCTATACTACCAATAATCGAACTTTTGTTAGCAAATATTTTATCCCCTGAGCAAGCAAGCCAGTAGCCTCCAGAAGCCGCTACATCTTCAACAAAGCTATAGATAGGTACACCCAATTCTTTTGCTAAAGAAGTTAATCTTTTTGATATTAATTCTGATTGAACAGGAGAGCCACCAGGAGAATTAATGCATAAACATACTGCATCCAATCTTTCTATTTTAAACATTTTCTCAATTAGTTTATTTAAAGAAGAAATAGTAAGCCCAGATTTCATAGATCCACCCTTTCCTATCACTCCTTCCAGTCTCATAACGGCTACAACAGGTTTTGTATTAAACCAAAACGGTAAGACAGAGATTAGTTGATCTATTTTACTAGAACGATTTGTATTAATAGACGTTTTAGCCGTAGAAATAGAATTTTTACTCTTGTTTATTGTTTTCATCTTTTTGCTCTAATTGTTTCTCTTCTGTTATATTGCTTTGTGTTTTCTTATCTTGATTAGTATTTTTGATTTCATCTATGTTTTTTTCATTGTCCTTTTTTTCTGATTCTGTTTTTGATGTAATTTTTTTATTCAAAGATGTTGTTATATAACTATTTTTAGGAATTTCTGGATTACCCTTAATTTCAGAAAGCAAGATATTACGAACTGATTCTTCATGCCATTTTGTATTGCCCTTAAAAATAACTTTTATTTTTCCTTCGGGATCAATTAGAAAAGCTGTAGGCAACCCAACTACTGACATAGCCTTAAAAAGACTATTTTGATAGTCGTGGTATAATTTTAGGTGTCTGATACCATATTTATTAAAATGAGCTTCTGCCGCATCTATACCTTTAAAATCCTCTGATATAGCTATAACTTCAAATGGTAACTTTCTAAAGTCTTTCTGCAAAATGTCTAAGCTTGGTAACTCTTCAACACACGAACCACACCAACTAGCCCAAAAATTAACTAATATCGTCTTTCCTTCGAATCGATCTAAGAAGATTTTATTACCGTCCTTGTCAAAAAAATTCTCGTCTGGTATAAAAGAATTTTCTGGTCTGATAATCGTCGAATTTTCAGCAACAGAGTGAGTGCTATAAATAATTATTAAAATATTAAGACTAATAAACCATAAAAACATTTTTGTAGAAAAATTTGTCATAGAAATATATTGTCCTATTAGATAGAAATTAATATTATTTACTCACATAAAAACTTATATCTGAAATATCAATATGAAACAAATTATTTTTTTTATCCTTTGTTCCTTAATTTTATCAAGTTGTGGTTTAAAAAAACCATTATTTTTAGAATCAAAGTTCAAAGATATTCAAGATAAAAAACAAATACAATGATCCTATCCACATTAATATTTTTTGCCATAGTCACTATCATTGCCCCACTCTTAGGAAAATATATTGCATGGGTTTTTTTTGATAAGAATTTAAATAATTTGATCAGTCATTCCAAAAATGGATTAATTAAACAACAAACTTGGAAAAGATATTTTATAAGCCTGATGACATTCAACGTTGTTTGCATTTTTACTACCTTCTTAATAATTTTTTTTCAAAAATACCTACCAACTGGATCCGAACTAATAAAGGAATTGGATTTGGCTGCCACCATAAATGCATCAATTTCTTTTGCTACTGGTACATTTTGGCAAAGCCATAACCCTGAAGAACAACTGAGTGTTTTTAGTCAGATTTTTGCTCTAACAATGCAGAATTTTTTATCAGCTGGTACTAGCATTACTGTTTTTATAGCTTTTATACGAGGGGTCATAAATAATAATAATCCCTATATTGGCAATTTTTATGATGATTTTTTACGTAGCTTTTGTTTTATTTTAATACCAGCTGCTCTGATAATATCATTATTTTTAATGGCTGGCGGAGTGCCTCAAGACTTTATTGGCAACATAAACTACACGAACTTAGAAGGGGTAAAAGAGAAAATATTCGTAGGACCAGCAGCTGGACAAATGGCAATAAAACACTTTGTTGTTAACGGTGGATCTATTTTTGCCACTGGCGCCGCTCACTCCTTTGAAGCACCGTCAAGGATGGTGATAATGATAGGATTATTCTTAATTGTGATTTCGCCAATTTCTTTAATATTTACATATGGTTTTGTAGTAAAAGCAACAAATTTTAGCTGGTCGTTGTACTGGGTTATAGTTTTTGTTATTACTCTTTCTCTATGTATTATCTATTTTGGAGAAACTGATTACTCTATTCCCTTAATACTTACAGACAGACCCATAGAGGATAATTTTAATTACACTGGTAAAGAGTTAATATACGACAAATTCCCTTCATTAATGTGGGTTTTATCCATTACCATGAGTTCTGATGGAACTAGTAATGCATGCCTTGAAAATTATTCACCACTAAGCACGCTAGTACTGTTTTCTAATTTGGTAATGAGTAAATTCATAATGGAAGGTGTTGGCTCCGGTTTTTTTGCTATGCTTGCATATCTTATTGTTTCAGTGCTTTTAAGAGGGCTGATTACTGGAAGCAATAATAACTTCTTTGGCAAAAAAATTACTATTAATGAAATAAATTATGTAATAATAATATTTTTAATAATGCCAGTTGGAGTTTTATTATTTAGTGGAATCACTTTTTCTATCCCCGAAGTAAAAGAAATAATAACTTACCATGGTTCTCAAGCCATAACAGACGTTGCGTATAACTTCGTTTCATGTTTTACCAACAACGGTTCTAACTTTTCTGGTCTTAACACTTCGAACGAGTATTTTAATTACATGACAGCACTTGCAATGTTTATAGGTAGATATCCAATTATATATTACTCTCTTGCAATTAGTGGATCATTTGCTTGCAAACGAAAAATTACCAATTATATTGGAAACCAAAATCAATCTAGTATTGAATTAAGTTTTTTCCTATTAATCACTGTGTTAATTGTGGGAGCAATAATGTTTATGCCCCTAATGATTTTGGGACCTCTACTAGAATTTATCAATATGTAATAAGATATTGTATTAATATAAATTTTTGCAAAAAAATGAGTGTTCGTTTTGTACGTGTTCTCCTATTGTCTTTGCTATTGCAAGCCTGTAGTACGACAAGTCATTATTCAATCGAGTCTTACAAAAAAGTTCGCAACGAACTCCAAAAAACTTATAAGTTAAACAGATCTGATCTAGTATTGAGTTATGATTTAGCTAAAATAAATAACACAAATTGTATTTTTTCAAAAGATTTTGGATTATTTGCTAATGAAAAAACTTATGCTCAAACATATGTGCAAAAATTCAAATCAAAATATCACTCTGGTGCTAACCTGTCTAAAGAAGCAAAACTAAAGATAAAAAAAATAAGTAATTTATTAATCAAGTTACAACATAAATATAATATTCTAAACAAGAATAATTATCATCAGGTAACTAGAATCGCAAGGGCAGATTTTAGCAAAGTTAACCCTAGCAAAGAACTAGCAAAATTAGATCAAATAGTTTCCCATGTACCTTTGATGCTTCCGTCTTACAACCCTTGCCTTTCAAGTGGATATGGTATTAGAAAACACCCTATCAGCAAAGATAACAAAATGCATTGTGGAATCGACCTTGTTGCTATTCAAAAAGCACCTATATATTCAAGCGCTAATGGAAAAGTTTCTTTTGTTGGCTCTCAAAATGGCTATGGATCTGTTGTTGAAATAAATCATGGAAATAATATTAAAACAAAATATGCCCACTTAAAAAAGACTTTTGTAAGAAATGGTCAAAAAGTAGTGCGTGGCCAAGCAATTGCTATTCAAGGCAAGTCTGGTAATGCAAAAGGTGAACATTTACACTTTGAAGTACATTTAGCTGGAAAACATATAAATCCTTATGATTTTATGAGTCATAATTATGAGTGCGACAATAAATAATCTTAAGCCAATCCATGATTTTTCTATAAATTTTTAGAAAATTTAATTATAATCAACTAGTTATCGTTCTAAATTAATGCTAAATCTGGCTATGGATGCAAATGAAAATTCTTTTAAAAATATTATTAATTATACTGTTATTTGAGCAACAAACTTTTGCTAACAATGTGAGTAAAATTATTATCACGCCAGAGAAACTGTCTGTTACAGATTTTTATGAAAAACATACAGCGATTGGACAGGCTAAGCTTACAAACAGCAAGGACTATTTTGCACAAACAAAAGGAACTGTTGATTTTATTTTTGACAAACAAGCTCACACAATCTCGAAAGATGACATAATAATAACTATAGATAGAGAAATTGCTGAAACAGCAAAATCACAAGCCGAAGCGAATGTACATATGGCAGAGTCAAATTATAATCGAGATTTATCTCTTTTCAAAAAAAAGATAATTAGTGAAGAAATTATAAACAAATCAAAAACTAGTTTAGAACAGGCTAGAAATGAATATGCAAAAGCAATTAGTAGTTATGAAGACATGGTAATTAAAGCTATGGATAATGGTTACATAGGCGTAATAAAAGCAAATATTGGAGACAGCGTAAAAGAAGGAGATTATTTATTTAGCCTTACAACAAAAAGTGATTATTATATTTTCGTTGAATTACCACAAATATTACATAATAGAGTTTTTACAAGCGATGTAGTTAATGCCCATGGTGAAAAAGGAAACCTGATATCAGGAAAAATTGTTGCTATATCAGATTATGTTTCTGACAAAGGTACTATCACTGCAAAACTAACATTTCCTTATAATGATTATTTATTACATGGAGCATTCGTAGAAAATGATATTATTTTTAACAAACATAAAGCTCTTGGGTTACCAGAAAAAGCTGTGCTAAAAAATAATCGAGGTGATTTTGTCTATGCAGTAACTCCAGAAAATAAAGTTAAACAAGTGTTCGTAACTTTAGGCGTAAGAACAAATAATATGATCGAATTATTATCAAATGAATTAAAAGAAGGTGATTTAATAGTTCTAGATGGACTAACCAAAGTTCATGATGGAGCTGAGGTAATGTTTAAAGAATAAATTATCTATCATCTTCTGGTCGCTCCTCGCCATGACAGGGATTTCGTCATTGCGAGCGAACATGGTGAGCGCGGCAATCCAGTAAGAATGGATGGCCACGTCGCTAGAGCTCCTCGCCATGATGTGAGGGTTGTGGATTACCACTTCACTACCGCTCCTCGCCATTACGTTTTTGGCAAAAGTTGAAGAATAATTCTAATAACAAAAAAAAACAAACACTATGACCCTTCCTGCTATATGTATAAAAAGACCAGTTTTTACTATTGTACTTAGTCTTATTATCATGACTCTAGGAGGAATTTTTTATACTAAATTACAAATAAGGGGTACTCCTAACATTGCACCTCCAATAATTTCAATAAGAGCCCAATATCCTGGAGCTGATGCTCTTTATATGGAAAAACAAATTACCACTCGCATGGAAAAAGAGCTAAAGGTATTAAAAAACCTGGAATTCATGTCTTCAGAAAGTAGCGTTGGTACAAGTAATATCACGCTTTCATTTAAATTAGATACTAATATTGAAATTGCCTTGAATGATGTAAGATCTAAAATTTCCGACCTAAATCATATTTTCCCCGATGATATGAAACAGCCATCAGTGGCCAAACTCGATTCAGATAGTTGGCCTAGCATTTGGATTAGTATTAATAGTGATAGGCACGATAATCTTGAACTAACTAGAATCGCTGATGATCAAATCAAATCATCACTTGAAAAATTACCTACTGTTGGCAATTCTGTGATTTTTGGTGGCAGATATTACACTATGAGAATAGAACCTCATAATGCAAAATTATTTGAACATAAAATATCTCCTTTTGAGATAGAACAAGCAATCACAAACCAAAATAAAGATTATCCAGCTGGTACAATTAAATCTGAAGTTAGAAATTTTACCTTAAGATTAAACGCGTCACTAAATAATCCAAAAGAATTTGAAAATATAATTTTAAAGAGATATGAAGATGGCACAATTATTAAACTAGGAGACGTAGCGAGAATTTCACTAGAGCCACTGGAAGATGATGTTATTCTAAGATATAATGGAAGAAGATCAATGGCTATTGGTCTAATTAAACAATCAACAGCTAATATCATCGAACTATCTGATAGCGTAAGAGCAGAATTAATTAAAATACGCTCTAATTTACCAGCTGGAATTCAAGTAGAGATAGCTCATGATGCCGCTATTCCAGTTAAAGAGTCTATTAAAGAAGTGTTTTTTACAATATTTGAGGCTATTGCACTGGTTGGTTTAGTTACTTATATCTTCCTTGGCTCAGTTAAAATAACCCTTATTCCGCTTGTTACAATACCTATTTCTCTAATTGGAACCTTCACTGCAATGTATTTCTTAGGGTTTTCGATTAACACATTTACGTTACTTGCAATGATTTTAGCAATAGGCTTGGTGGTTGATGATGCAATTGTGATGCTAGAAAATATTTTTCGCCATAGCCATGAACTTGGTAAAACCCCAATACAAGCGGCGTATGACGCATCTAGTGAAATTGGTTTCGCTGTTATTGCAATGACAATTACCCTTGCATCCGTCTTTTTACCGATTGGTTTTATCGAAGGGTTTCTTGGTAAATTATTCATTGAATTTGCTTGGACTCTAGCTTTTTGTGTATTGTTTTCAGGTTTTGTAGCTCTGACTCTTACCCCGATGATGACAAGTAGAATGATTAGCAGATCAGAAACGCCTAAACCAAGAATTTTACAGATTTTTGATCATTTTCTAAAAAATGTACAAAATATTTATATAGA
>JAIFLQ010000078.1 GCA_020048975.1 Rickettsia sp.
CTCGTCATTCCTGCGCAAGGCAGGAATCCAGTTTAAAAGCCTAGTTCTGGATCCCCTCCTGCGAGGGGATTACTCCACATAGTTAGCACCTAATTCAAGGTGATTTACTATAGCGAGCGAAGCGTGGCCATCTCTCTGTAAACTAGACCTGGATCACTTCGCATTCGCTCGTGATGACGACAAAGGCCAGCCATTAGCTATTTTCAAACCACTGAACACTCACCAATTCAACTACTTTCGCTATAGTTTATTACACATGAAGTAAAATTTAGAAAAAATCTATTTAATATGCATTTTTTTATTATTGATAGAATCCATAACGGCAAAAGCTGCTACTTCTAAAATATCAGTTGCAGAAGATCCCATAGGAATAATTTGTACTGGATATTCAAAACCATTTAAAATAGGGCCAATAAACACCTCCCCTGCAAGTTCTTCAAGTAGCTGAGTCGAAATAGAAGCCGAATGAAGCCCTGGCATTATAAGAACATTTGCAGCACCTTTTAATCTACAAAAAGGATATAATTTTTGCAAGTTAGTATTTAATGCAACTTCCGCTGACATTTCTCCATCATATTCGAAATCCAAGTTCATTTTATCAAGGATCGTAATAGCATCACGCACCCTTAAAGATTTTTCACGAAGTGGATTACCAAAATTAGAAAAAGATACTATAGCAATTCTTGGCTTATACCCCATGGATTTTGCAATTTCTGCTGTCTGCAAAGTAATTTCTACTAAATCCTGAGTTTGAGGTAGTTCACAAACAGTATTATCAGCAAAAATTATGTTATGCTCCTTTGAAAGCATTATAGAATAACCCATAATCCTTTTATCTTTTTTAGGAATTATTACTTTGGATATATCATCTATACTGTCATAGTAACTTTTTGTAAGACCTGTTACCATAGCATCAGCATCACCACAAGCTATCATACAAGCTGCAAAGATATTTCGATCTGATTTTACAAGACGCGCGCAATCTCTATATAAGTATCCCTTACGCTGTAATTTATTATAAAGATAATCTATATATTTACTTACATTCTTGTTAATTGCAGCATTCATAACTGTAACATTCTCAAGAGAGTACCCCTCTCCCAAAGCTTCAACAATTGGATCAATTTTACTGTGTCTACCAACAATAATTGGTACTCCACAGTGTTCATCACGCATCATCATTGCGGCTTTTATTACTTCCTCTTCTTCTCCTTCAGCAAATATAACTCTTTGCAAAGGAGCGTGGCTAATTTTATCAAACACAAAATGCATATAGTTTGAAGTTGGATTTAACCTACTTGCAAGTTCTGCTCTGTATTTCTTAATATTAAGCTCTTTAACTCTCGCCACTCCACTTTTTATTGCGGCTTGTGCTACTGCAACTGGAATAGTAGTAATTAATCTTGGGTCAAAAGGAACGGGAATAATATAATCAGGACCAAAACATTTTCTCTGTTTATCGTAAGCACGATACACCTCTTCTGGAACAGGCTTTCTAGCAAGATCAGCCAAAGCGTGAGCTGCAGCTATCTTCATTTCTTCATTTATATCAGTAGCTCTAACATCAAGGGCCCCCCTGAAAATATAAGGAAAACCCATTACGTTATTAACTTGGTTATCATAATCTGATCTACCAGTGGCTATAATTGCATCATCCCTAACTGATTTTATATCTTCAGGAGTAATTTCTGGATCGGGGTTAGCCATTGCAAAAATTATTGGATTCTTAGCCATAGAACTAACCATTTCTTTTGTCATAGCACCTTTTACAGATAAACCTAAAAATACATCAGCACCTTTTATAGCATCACTCAATGTGCGGTGTTTAGTAACAGCCGCTTTTTCTTCTTTCCATTTATTCATCCCCTCGGTACGCCCTTTGTAAATAACCCCATGAGTATCACAAAGAATAACATTATCTCTCGAAACACCAAGCGAGATAGCAAGATTAATACATGACATTGCTGCTGCTCCAGCGCCATTTACCACTAGCCTAATATCAGACATTTTTCTTTTCGTTAAAAACGCAGCATTTATTAAAGCAGCACCAGTAATTATAGCAGTCCCGTGTTGATCGTCATGAAACACTGGTATGTCCATTAACTTGTTAAGCTTTTCTTCAATTATAAAACACTCTGGAGCTTTTATATCTTCTAAATTAATTCCGCCCCAAGTATAACCAAGATACTTCACTGTATTAATAAACTCATCAGGATCCGAAGTATCTACTTCTAAATCAAAACAATCAATATCAGCAAATTTTTTAAACAATACCGCTTTACCTTCCATCACAGGTTTCGAAGCGGCGGCCCCTAAGTTACCAAGTCCTAAAACAGCTGTACCATTAGAAATTACAGCTACAGTATTACCCCTGGCTGTATATCTATATATATCATCTGGGTTATTTTTTATCTCAAGACAAGGGGCCGCAACGCCTGGGGAATAAGCCAAAGCCAGATCGTGCTGAGTTAAAAGTTGCTTTGTCGGCTTTAAAGCGATCTTTCCAGCTTGACCTTTTTCATGATATTCTAAAGCTTTTATGTAATCAGGTGAATGTTTTTTATCCATTTTACTATACAATATTTTATGATCAAATTACCTATTAACCAAGGATATACACAAGTATTGATAATGACAAGACAGAAAATATTGTAGTAAACGTAATTATTGAAGACATTGTCTCTGGGTCGCCACCAAGTTGTCTTGATAAAATATACGCAGAACTAGCACATGGTAAGCAACTAAATAAAATACCTACTGATTTTGCAACCCCAGTAATTGCCATAATCCATAAAATTATAAAAGTTATTATTGGGGTAATAATAAGTTTTATACAACTTGCGGAAATAATAATCTTCATATGTTCAGGTCTAATCTTAAATTTCAAACTTGCACCAACGATTAATATACCAATTGCTAAAGCCGAATTAGCCAAACTGTCAATGGTTTTCTCAATACCAGCATTTAAATTAATTTTAAAATAATTAAATACAAAACCAACAAGACTGGCAATAACAAAAGGATTAGTTATAATAGACTTGAACATTATAATCATACTTCGCTTTGTTGAAGCCCCCCCACTCTCTTGTGGTATATAATGAACAAAACACATGATGGCTGTTACATTAGTTAATACTATCATATACGGTGATATACTTGCCACCACTGATAATCCAACCTCTCCAAATAAAGCTGAACTCAGAGCAAAAAAAATGTAGTTGTTGTATCTAGTAGCCCCTTGAAATAAAGATGTAAATTGAACCTTATCATAATTTTCTCTTGTCTGATAGTATATCGCAAGAGCAGAAACTACCAAATTTGATATTACCAGAGCAGTAACTAATCGAAAAAATTCCGAAGAGGCAAGTTCAAGTTTATATAGGCTACTAAACAAAACAGCAGGAAATAATAGATAAAAAGATAGTTTTTCAAGCCCGCGCCAGAATTCATCAGAAGTAAGCCATTTCTTCCTAATAAAACTACCAATTAGAGCAATTAGAACAATAGGCAAGACATTACAAAAAACGCTATACATGCTTATTTCTTATTTTGAAGATAAACTAAGTTATAAAAAAAAGATCTGGTTATAATAGCAATTACACTATCTCAAATCAAGAGAACTCTTAAGTTTTATAAAGCTTTAATATCACTCAAGCTGAGAGCTTTACTATGGTTACCGCATAGATCAAAGCAATAATAGAAAAAATTATTAACATTACTACATAATTTTTTCTTTTTAACTCAGGAGGCAATTTATTTTTTTTCATCTGTATTTATAGTGAATTAAGTATTTTCCTAATACGCAACCCTACTGAACTATACTAGTTTATTTATCAAAAACAAAACATTTTTTAACGTTCTATGTTAAAGTATTTTTTATTAATATACTGCAATTACAAGGTGTGTTAAAATATTAGTATATTATTAACACTCCTGATATACACTATAAATACAGTTCTTAATTTTTTGCTTAAACCAAATAATTATTACATTAGTGAGGTTGTTGTGTCAAAAACAGAAAAACTACTATCTTGCAATTTAGAAACAAAATTTACTAATCTAGTGCTAAATCCATGTAAGTACAAAGAAACCTATAAAATAGACGATCAGACAATAGAAACTTTATTAAGTCTTGATAAATCGCAGAAAGATTTAATAATCAAATCTTTTGCAAATGGAACTAAAAAAACCGCCATAGAGCAGTTTCCAAACATGGAAAATGCTCTCATCGTCGAAAGCCTTAAAAGTTCAATAGAAGAGATTCAAGACCAGGATATGTTTAACTCTCTAGTTACAAACCAATATGTTCCTATCTATTTATCAGATACAGATGATAAACAAACCACTATAACAATAGGCAAAAATAGTAAAATATCCCTTACGATCAACATTGATAATGAAGAACCATTAAAAGGTGGAACTGATAATATTACAAATTTTATAACTTTATGTAAAACAATATGGATACTATTTTTACAGTTTGTTGAGGAAAAAAAACTTGATTTAGATGAGTTCATAGAAAATTGCGAAAAAGAAATTTCAAATTTTTTAGACAAAAATAATCCTTTAGCGATCAAAAACAATTTCGACTATGAGCAGCATAAACAATTAGGCCTAAGTGGTTCAGACGATGAATCCGCTAAAGAACTGTCATTTGATGATGAATAACTAACATTTTTTACCATTATTTATAACTACTCTTAACAAAACCACTTCTGTAGTTATACACACTGAGTCAACGGATATTCTTGAAAAGTAAGAACAAAAAGTATAGACTCCCCAAAATAATTAAAATGACAAAGCAATAATGAGTTTTCAAGAAAATTTAAACAAGATCTTAGTTAAACACCAAGAATTATCAAATAAACTTGCTAGTGGTATTAAAGGTGAAGAATTTGTTAAATGCTCAAAAGAATATTCCGACCTTGAAGAAGTTGTTCATCAGATTAACGATTACAACAAAGCAACTAAAGAGCTTGCTGATGCTGCAGAATTCTTGAAAGACAAAACACTAGATTCTGAAACAAAAGAAATGGTTGAACAAGAAATTTACGACTTGAATGAAAAAATTCCCAAACTTGAAACAGAAGTAAAAGTTGCTTTGTTACCAAAAGACGAAGCTGATAGCAAAAGCTCAATAATAGAGGTGCGCGCTGGCACTGGAGGAGAAGAAGCGGCGTTATTTGCAGCAAGCTTATTTGGTATGTATCACCGTTATGCCGACCTCAAGGGGTGGAAATTTGAAATATTATCTATTTCTGAAATTGGTGTAGGTGGATATAAAGAAGCATCAGCATCTATAAAAGGTCACAGCGTATTTTCTAAGCTCAAATTTGAATCTGGGGTGCATAGAGTTCAAAGAGTACCACAAACTGAATCAAGTGGTAGAATTCATACATCAGCAGCAACCGTTGCGGTATTACCAGAAGCAGAAGAAGTAGACATTAAAATTGAAGAAAAAGATTTAAGAATAGATACTTATAGAGCATCAGGTGCTGGAGGACAGCACGTTAACACAACAGATTCAGCAGTTAGAATTACTCATATACCAACAGGAGTGGTTGTATGTCAACAAGATGAGAAATCTCAACACAAAAACAAAGCAAAAGCACTGAAAATTTTACGTTCAAGAATTTACGAAGAAGAACGTCAAAAAAGAGAACTTGAGCGTTCTACTTCTCGAAAAAGCCAAGTTGGTTCTGGTGATAGATCAGAACGAATCAGAACCTATAATTTTCCTCAAGGGCGTGTTACTGATCATCGTATTAATCTTACTTTATATAAAATTGATGAAGTTCTAAAGGAGGGTAATCTAGATGAGTTTATTCAGGCTCTGATCTCCGATGATGAAGCAAAACGCCTTGCAGAAGAAATTTAAATTAACTGTATCTGTTGCACCCCTCGGCTCCTTCAATTACTTTATCGTCAAAACTCCTCAAAAACCTCTCTATCTTGGCTTTGTTCGGAAGCCAATAACTTCTCTTAAACTAGAGGTAATGGTTCTGTCGTATCCAATAAAAAACCCTTGAATATTAATTTTAATTAATATATATTGCATCTTTGTTAATTATTATACATAATAAGGGGTAATGTTTTATGAAAAATAACCAAAGTTTACAGCTTCACTCTGCTGCAAAGAACGGAAATTATACAACTATACGCTATTTACTTTTTCAAGGTGCCGACATTAATTGCATTAATAAGTACGGCAATACTCCACTACATGTTGCTATAAAACACAACCAGAAAGACATTGTAAAACTTTTGCTTCAAAAAGGTGCCGACGTTAACCTAGGGAGTAATAAAGGCCATACCGCGCTGCATCTTGCTGTGTTTCACAACCGTGAGGATATCATAAAACTTTTGCTTGATGCAAAAGGTATTAACCCTAAGCTCATCAATAACAACGATAGCACAGCAATAGATCTTGCTGAATTGGAAGGAAACAAAGAGCTATTATCACTTATTTCAAGTAAAGACAGAGAGAGGTCTGATTCTACTAAAGAGCTGCATACGTCTATAATAAACGGTGATACAAAAAAAGTAAAACTTTTGCTTGAAAAAGGGGTGTATGGTAATCAAATTCATATTGATGGTGATTATAATGCGCTGATGTTAGCTATAAACCGCGACCAGAAGGACATTGTAAAACTTTTGCTCAATACAAAAGATGTAGACATTAATGCTAAATATTACGGCCGTAGTCCGCTAGATATTGCAATAGATAAAAGGAATTTTGATATAACAAAAATTTTGCTTGGTGCAAAAGGTATCGACCTTAATGATATCAATAAGAACAATATGACGATCAGAAAGCTTGCTGCATCGCCATCTAATAAAGAACTCTTAAAACTTTTTTCAAGTAAAGCGACAGAGGTTTTTGCATCTACTCAAAAGCTACACAATGCTATAACAAGAGGGGACACGAAAATAGTAAAACTTTTGCTTGATGCAAAAGGCGTGGATATTAATCACATTAATACGCATGGTTATAATGCGCTACATGATGCTATAGCAAGAGGGCGTACGGAAATAGTAAAACTTTTGCTTGATGCAAAAGGCGTGGATATTAATCACATTAATAGTGCTGGTTATAATGCGCTACATTCTGCTATAGCAAGAGGGTATACGGAAATAGTAAAACTTTTGCTTGATGCAAAAGGCGTGGATATTAATCACATTAATAGTGCTGGTTATAATGCGCTACATGCTGCTATAGCAAGAGGGCATTCGGAAATAGTAAAACTTTTGCTTGATGCAAAAGGCGTAGATATTAGTCACGTTAATAAGTATGGTTATAATGCACTAGATGACGCTGTAGCAAGAGGGCATACGGAAATAGTAAAACTTTTGCTTGATACAGAAGGCGTGGTTATTAATCACATTAATACGCATGGTTATAATGCGCTACATACGGCTATATCCGGAGGGCATACGGAAATAGCAAAACTTTTGCTTGATGCAAAAGGCGTAGATATTAGTCACGTTAATAAGTATGGTTCTAATGCGCTAGTGGCAGCTATACATCATAAGCATATTGATATAGCAAAATTAATAATTGAAGCTTCTGAGGATCTTACTGGGCAAGCTCATAATATTTTTAGTTTATTTAATGAGGCATTTGGCACAGCTAATTTCTTTGATCTTATAAACACAAGTAAAAAAGCAGCAGATGGATTTTTTGCATGCAAGGATCATATAAATGATTTCTTTACTTTGCATCAGCGCAATAATGGCGGAAAATTTAATGATGAGATCCAAAAAATATATGACATAATGGTGGTATCGCATAAATACAATTTTATGGGTTATAATAAGCCGTTATATCAAACAGATGGGAAAGATCCAGGTGGTTTAATAAATGCAATTCTTGCAAAGATTTATACTGATTTCAAAGATCCTGCTTTAAATGATTTTTTAGCGGAATTATTAAGAGAAGGTCTAGAGATTGTCATCAAGCATCCACATATTCACTATATATTTAATAATACGGTTAAGGTAGATATTAAAAGTTTTATATTTGGAGAACAATTGAACACCAGTGGTGGTGGTGGTGGCCATTATAATCCAGAAAGCATGTCTGTATCTATCTTAAACAGCTATACAGATATTGCTAAGCTAAATAACCTCAAAAACACAAAAGATAAAGTAACATACCAAAGTTTAAAATTTAACTATTTACAAAAATTCATGATAGCTTTTGTTCATGAACATACGCATGCTTTTATGGATAGCACGTTTCCTAATTCAAGACGTAATCCATTTAACCATGATGACAAAGTTTCTGCGCAAATCATAGACGATTTAATGTATAAAGATAACATCTTAGACCACGGCGTTTTTAAGATAATAAAATCATCGAAGCTTTATGCTGACCCACTCAGTAGACCATGCGAGGTTCCTGCTTTCTTATATGGAAACGCATTAGCTGCTGAATTAATACGTCAAGCATTTATAGGCGAGGTACCTACAATTGAACCAAGTGATTTTTACGAAACAGTAGAAATATGTAAGCCATTGGTGGAGTATTTTGCTAAATTATTCCAAAAACACGGTAGTCATTCTGAACCTTTATCTCATTTGTTATATGAGTTATTACCCATAGCTGATGCTGTAGAGGATAGTGAAGTAAAGCTCCTTGCTGATGCTCATGATCCTGAGGACTGTAGCGCTACCACAACGAGTTGATTAAATAAGGTAAGACAGAGCAAAAGAAACTGTTCTGTCTTACCGTTGACATGTCACTTACACAAGGGGCAGAAAGATTGGTTGACTTTCACTGAACATGTTGACAAATCATATATCATTAAGTGATTTGTAAGTCATTAGAATCTGCTAAGTTTAAAGCTAATCTATTAGGGCTTTGTGCGGAAGGTTATGTATTTAGAATCAGCAAAAATTTTTTACAGCCGCAAAAATAGTTGAATATAGGCCCGCGACTAAATATATAGTAAATTAAGTTGAATTAGGTATGGATATGATATTCTTGAAAGAACTTGACAAAAATCATATATATTTATTTTTTTTAGATTCAAGAGAAAGAGTAATAGGTCTACCGTCAAGTATACTAACAAACTGAGATTGTTGTTAAATTTGATCTATAACTCCCTGTTCATCTAATCCAATAACTTCTACATCATCATAACCTGCAATTACTTCTGATATGCAGCTTGGTAAACCTGTTGCTTCATTAATTAATTCTGTTACTTTAACAGCTTTTACTTTTAGCGCATCAAATGGTATGGAAATAGTGAATAACTTTGTTGGTTGAGAAGGCAGCGCTTCAATACCTT
>JAIFLQ010000010.1 GCA_020048975.1 Rickettsia sp.
AATAATTACGACAGAAGCTATTATTACAGCTGACCCAACAATTAAAGATGATGCACCATCTGCCGGTGGCGGAATGGGAGGCATGGGCGGAATGGGAGGCATGGGCGGAATGGGTTTCTAAAAACCTAGCTATAAAACTCTAAAATACTAATCTAAACAAGGGGCTTATAATAAGCTCCTTGTTTATGTAACCGCTTTATACATGTGTTCATGTCTATCCATTCAAGCCCCTGGCTTCAAAATAGCTATTGAGTAAACATTGATTAACGCAAACTTATAAAGACATAGATCACTTCGAATTCGCTTGTGATGACTCCCCCCGTCATGGCGAGGAGCGCTAGCAACGTGGCCATCCATTCACTGGATTGCCGCGCTTCGCTCGCAATGACGTGTAAACCAGCTCGTGATTGTAAAGGTTTGTTTACTCAAAATTAAAAAATTCTACAAATAACCATAAAGTAAGTTAACAATTCAAATGAACTATACTTTATACTTTTTCTTTGCGTAGATTTTTCTTATGTACGGGATAATTTATTCTTTACAGAAGGTGATAACATAATATTTAACTCACGAAGTTGTTTGTCATCAGCATAATTTGGAGCGCTCATGAGCAAATCCTCAGCTTGTTGATTCATTGGAAAAGCTATCACTTCGCGAATGTTTACAGTATCTGCTATTAACATTACCATACGATCTATACCCGGCGCAATACCACCATGTGGAGGGGCGCCATATTTAAAAGCTCTGATCATCCCACCAAATTTAGTATCAACTGCTTCCTTAGAATATCCAGCTATTTCAAAAGCTTTATACATTAAATCTGGTTTGTGATTTCTAATAGCTCCACTTGAAAGTTCGATACCATTGCAAACTATATCATACTGAAAAGCTTTGATCCCAAGTAAATCTTCTTGAGTTTTAGCTTTCTCTAGAGCTTCAATCCCTCCTTGAGGCATAGAAAATGGATTGTGACTGAAATCAATCTTCTTCGTATCTTCATTAAATTCATAAAATGGAAAATCAGTAATCCAACAAAATTCAAAGCGATTGTAATCTATCAATTCAAGTTCAACACCTAATTTTGTTCTAATTTTACCAGCAAGTTTCGATGCTTCGAGTTCCTTAGCGCAAATAAAGAATACGGCATCTCCGTTAGCTATTTTAGCAATTTTTTTTAAATCATCCAATTGATCTTTACTTAAGAATTTTGCTATTGGTCCTTTAGCTTCCGCCTCTTCAGTAAAGGTAATATACCCAAGACCACTTGCCCCTTCATCAATAGCAAATTTAGTTAAATCATCAAAATATTTACGTGATTTAGTTGCTACTTTTGGTCCAGGAATAGCACGAACTACAGATCCATTTTGAATATTATCTTTAAAAACAGCAAATGATGAATCAGCAAAAATATTTGTTACATCAACAATCTCAATTGGGTTACGTAAATCTGGTTTATCATTACCATATTTAAGCATGGACTGTGTATATGGAATTCTTATAAAAGGAAATTTTGAAACCTTTTTCTTACCAAATTTACTAAAAATTTCAAACATTAATGGTTCTATTGTACTAAAAATATCATCTTGAGTAACAAAAGACATTTCAACATCAAGTTGATAAAATTCACCAGGCGATCTATCTGCCCTTGCGTCTTCATCACGGAAACATGGGGCTATTTGAAAATATCGATCAAAACCTGACATCATAAGCATTTGTTTAAATTGCTGAGGTGCTTGAGGCAATGCATAGAATTTTCCTGGATGTAATCTACTTGGTACCAAGAAATCACGAGCCCCTTCTGGAGAACTTGCTGTAAGAATCGGAGTTTGAAACTCGGTAAAACTCTGAGAAGTCATATATTTTCTAATTTCAGCAATAATATTAGAGCGAAGTATTATATTATTATGTAATTTTTCACGTCTTAAATCTAAAAATCTATATTTAAGTCTAGTATCTTCTGGAGCTTCTTGTTCAGAATTCACGCTCAGTGGCAACATGTCCGCTTCTGATTCTAAAACATAGCTAGTTACTAATACTTCAATCTCACCTGTATCTATTGTATTATTTATATTATCTTTATCACGCGCCACCACTTTTCCTTCAACTGTAATAACACTCTCATAGCGTAAATGACTAGCTCTATCTTTGAGAACTAAATCTTGATCTGTAAAAACTAATTGCGTTATTCCGTAATGATCTCTAAGATCTATAAACAATAAATTACCGTGGTCTCTGCGTCTATGAACCCATCCAGATAGTTTTATTGTTTGATTAACAAATAATTTGCGAAGCTCATTACAATTGTGAGTCCTGTATTTATGCATAACTTTAATAATATTAAAAATAATTCTAATCTAAGTAACTAAATATATATATAACAAGCGTTTTAGGCAATAAAAATTATGATATTCATAAATAACCAATCTGACTTTGACAAAATATGCGAAGATCTATCGCATGAAAAAATTCTTTATATGGATACTGAATTTCATAGAAGAAGAACTTATTATGCAATTTTAAGTATTATTCAAATTACTTCTTCTAAGCAAAAAATAATAATAGATACTCTTGCTAAAATAGATCTTTTTAATTTAAAAAACATATTAATCAGCAATGATATTTTAAAAGTTTTTCACTCTCCAGATCAAGATTTTGAAATATTATTAAAGCTTTTTGGTGTTTTACCAAAAAATATCTTTGACACTCAAATAGCCGCAAATGTTTGTGGGATGGAAGAAGGAATGGGGTATAGGAATTTATGTAAAACAATGTTAAACATTGATGTAGACAAATCTTTTCAAAAAGCTAATTGGCTTGAAAGACCTTTGTCTCAAGGATTATTAGATTATGCAATACGCGATACAGAGTTTCTAATACCTCTGCATAGAATATTATCGGAAACTCTTACATCTAGAAAGTTATGGGATAATTATAATGCCAAGAGTGCTAAATTATTAAATACTAATTCATATAAATTTTCACCAGAAAAGTTACTTCATAAAATGAGGTTACATCCATATCATGAAAGCACAGAATTGATAAATAATTTAATACAATTCATTGCTTTCAGGGAAGAATGTGCTCAGATACTTAACATTCCAAGAAACTATTGCGCAACTGACCAAGATCTTCTAATGTTTGCTACTCATTTACCAACTGACAACGAAACATTAGTTAAGCTACGACTTAATTCCTTAGTAATGTCTAGAACTCAGTTTAAAAACAAAATATTTAATTTATCAGAAGGATTAAAATCATCACACAACTAGTGGATATAATTTGATTAGTAAAACAGTTATTTCTAGTTTCTAACTAAATAAACTTGTAGCATAAAGTTAAGAATATCTAAGAAATATTCAAAATATTATTTGTTTGGTATGGCAAGAAAAACTATCTTTAAAAAATCTCAAATCAAACATTCTTTGAATTTTTTTACTTTTAGCAAAAATCCCATTCGATCTATTTTAGTCGTGCTAACCTTGGGAATAAGCCTTGGTATTGCCTATGAGGAGATGGTTGGTATAGGCACATGGCACAAGTTTCAAGCAGAGACTGATAAAATTAACGTCTGTTTTACACCACCATCTGGTTGCGGTAGTTTGATTGCACAGCAAATATCACAGGCTAAAGAATCTATTTTTGTTCAAGCGTACGGACTAACATCTGATATGATAATTAATCAATTGAAAACAGCTCATGAGAGAGGTGTTAAAGTTAAAATTCTGCTAGACGGAGGAAATTTAAGTGATAATCAAGACGTTTTCGAACAATTTAAAAAAGTTGGCATAAATGTATATTATGATAAAATGCCTGGTATTGCCCATAATAAGGTTATGATAATTGATCGAAAAAAGCTTATCACAGGTTCTTTTAATTTTACTAGCGCAGCTGATAAGAAAAATGCTGAGAATGTTTTGTTGATTGAGGATACTTATATTGCTAAACTCTATATAGAAAACTGGAAAAGTAGAGTGCTACAAAATAAACATTAACAACTTAATAAGATAATTACTGTGAATAAAACATTACTTCGTTATTTTAGTTTGATAATTTTTTCTGTAACTTTTTCTCTACAAAATGCATTAGCATTAAGTCTTGAATTACCAATTGACTGCAAGCTTGGTGAAAATTGTTGGATAACAAACTTACCAAGACATTTTTATGAAGATAAAGAGGTAGATTATAAATGCGGTTCTAAAACATATCCGGGTCACAAAGGTACTGATTTTATTCTTGAAGATATAGAGCAGATGAAACAGGGATTTGATGTTCTATCGCCATTTGATGGAATTGTTAAGTCTACACAAGACGGAATAAAGGATAATGATATAAACCTCCCTACCCTTGATAAAATAGAGGATCAAGAATGCGGTAATAACGTAGTTGTTGTTACAGATGATTTTGAAGCGCAGCTTTGTCATATGGAACAAAACTCTATTTCGGTTAAAGTGGGAGATCAAGTTTCAGCTGGCGAGCGTCTTGGGTCTGTTGGTGTATCAGGAAAAGTAAACCACCCACAACTATCTTTTATTTTTAATAAAAGAAATCTGGATGGTACAGTTACTGAACTAGACCCATTTTATGGTGACCAACCAAACTGTGGCCTCTCTCCTAAATCATTATGGACAAATTCTGAATATTTAAGCAATAATACAAAAACTGGCATTGTCTATAACTATGGTATAGCTTTTCAAATCCCGGATGTAACAAAAGTAAGAAGTGGTTATTATAAACGCATTATTCAACCACATAATCCTGAAATGGTAATGGTTTTTGCTGATATTTTATCAGTCGATAAAGGACATAAGATGAAAGTACAATTTTTAAATTCAGAGGGAAAAATTCTTTTTGAAAAAGATCAAGAATTTACAAAATATGAACCAAGATACTTTTTCTATATTGGAAAAAATCTTCATAAAAAACAACTACACGGTAATTTTAACATAAAAATTATCTACACTAAGCCTGGGGAGTATGATATAACTTACAACAAAGAAGTAGCACTAGATTAACAAAGCAAACATTTACTAACTTGGATAGATTGCATGCTAAATATTTGTTTATCAATATTATCAATTCTTGCAGTAATAGTAATTTTTGGTATTTTTTTACAAAAAGAAATATTTACAAAATTATTATTTTTAAATACTGGAACTAGCTTAGCTGCTTTAGTTATTTGTTTTTTAGGCAGCTATAGGGTTAACAGTTCATATATTGACATTGCTTTAATATATTTTCTACTTAGTGTTGTCGGATCCTTGGCTTATTTAAAGTATTTTTTACAAAAACACCAAAAAGAACAAAAAAATGAGTAATCATAATAATATCATCATTCTTGGCTGCGGACTTAGCGGCATGATTACTGCACTTGCTCTTGCAAAGCACAATATCTCTAGCACTATTATTGAAGCCAAATCTACTAGTGACGATAATTTTTTTGATGATATTCGAACTACTGCAATTAATTCTGCCTCAAAAGAATTTTGTGATAAAATTGGTGTATGGAAAGAACTATCAAAACTATGTGGGTTAATCAATGACATATATGTTGTTGATAACAAAGCTCCTGAAATTTTACATTTCGCTGCAAACAGCACTCCAGAAAATAAAATTATGGGATATTTGGTAGAAAACACAGAATTTAAAAAATGTCTCTATAATCTAGTTCAAGAAAATAAATTCATCAATATTTTAGATAATATAAACTACCAAGAAATTATCAATCATCCAGATTATTGTCAGCTGACTTTAAGCAATAACACTCAAATGTTTTGCAAACTACTTATAGTATGTGATAGCAGAAACTCTAAAGCAAAGAATTTGTTTTTTTCTAACGATATAGAAGAAGACTACAATCAAAAAGCAATAACTTTTATTGTAGAGCACGAAAAAAATCACGAAGGAAGCGCTATAGAACATTTTCTACCAAATGGACCATTTGCTATATTACCACTAAAAATCCCAAATAGATCTTCTATTGTCTGGACAGTTCCTAAGGACTATACATCCGCACTCCTGAATTTACCAGAAGACGAATTCACTTACTTAGTTCAAGAAAATTTTGGTCCATTTCTAGGAAAGATTCAAGTAAGAAGTAGAACAGCAGCTTTCCCACTCAAAGCGTATACTGTTACAAAATATTATAATAAGAGTGTAGCCTTAGTTGCTGACACGGCGCACGTTATTCATCCTCTTGCAGGACAGGGATTAAACCAAGGCATCAAAGATATAGATTGTTTATCTAGTTTAATCGCCACAGAAGGTGTCAGATCTAGTACTCTAGACACTTACCAAAAACAAAGGAAACAAGATAATGAAAATATGCTATTAATCACTGATACTATCAATAGTATTTTCTCATCCAATTCTAGAATATTGCATGGAGCTAGGCAAGCAGCTTTCAAAACCATTGAGACCTTACCGTCTTTTAAAAAAATCCTTATTAAATATGCTATGGGGGAAAGGGAAAAGAGGTGATTTTCTGCTGGAACTCCTTACAAGGTTTGAATTGATAGAGCCGCCCCTATATGCTGGCGCCAGGGGTTAGATAGGGATAAGTATTTTTTAAACAAGAAAAAAGAAAGCAAGCCCAAGAAAACTAAAAAACCCAAGCGCATCTGTTAAAGCTGTTAACACCACTCCTGAAGATGTCGCTGGATCAATATCAAAATGATCAAAAATAATAGGTATACTAGATCCTAGCATACCAGCAGCAGCAAAATTAATTATCACTGCTGCTGTAAAAACAATAGTGAGGTTTAAATCAGAAAAAGGAATATATATAATTAACGCTCCTATAATGGCTAAGATCAAGCCATTTAACAAACAAACAAACACTTCTTTTAAAATAACTTTTGTTATGTATGTTTGTTTTATTTCTCTATTTGCCAAAGCTATAACTGTAACAGTCATGACTTGTGTGCCAGCATTGCCGCCCATGCTAGCAACTATTGGCATTATTGTAGCAAGAATAATGAGTTTTTCTATGGTGTCGCTAAACTGATTAATAACCAAAGAAGTCGCAAAAGCCGTAATTAAATTGATAAACAACCAAGGAAATCTATGTTTTACGGTTGCATATAAATTATCAAATATATCGCTATTGTTGATACCACCAAGATGCATGAATTCACTTTCAGTTTGTTCTTCAATTATATATATCATATTATCTATCGAAACACTTCCAACTAACTTTCCCTTTTTATTGACTACTGGCACAATAGTCAGAGCATATTGTTTAAATATAAAAGCAATTTCGTCAAGTTTTGTACCAGTGTCAGCAATTTTAAAATCTGAATTCATTAAATTTATTAACGGCTCATCGTGCGTGCTTTTAAGCAAAGTGCAGAGTAGTATATTACCAACTGGTTGGTATTTATCATTTACTACGATTCCTGCATGAAACTCTCTATCTATGTTGATTTTACGGATATGCTCAATTGCTTGCCCTACTGACCAATGTTTTTGAAATGCAACAAAATGCTTTTCAACTATTCTGCCGACAGTATCTTCTGGATATTTAAAACCTTCAATGATTTGTTGCTTATTATCATTTTTTAATTTGCCTATTATTTCGTCCTTTAAGTCCAAGCTTAAAGCATCTATTACTTCAATAGAATCTTCAATATCTAAATTATTTATTAAACCAACAGCTTTGTCTATACCAAGAGCCTCTATAGCATATTGTTTATGACTGTCACTCAACCAAACAAGAGTTTGTGGATCTATATCATCGGCAATAATTGGTAAAATTATGTCGTATAATTTATAAGAAGAGGTGTCCAAAAAATCAGCAAGATCTGCGTGGTGTAGATCAAGTAATGCCTGTTTTGCATTATCTATTTTATCATTATCTATCAGATAATGTATATGCTCAAAAATTTCATCAAGTTTTTCTTGGTGATCAGGTAAAATAGTATTTTGTGAATCTCTCATACATACATACCTCCTAAAGAAATTTTTTAAATCTATGTAAAGATTACCATTACAAATAACAGTATCTTAGTGCATAATTACTAAAATTACGAGAGTTTTTAAGTAAAAATTTATATCAAAAGGTATAAACAATTCTTTTTAAGATGCTTTATAAAGCCAGTTTGCTAAAAGATAAACTATTTTTTGTCTATATTTTTTTAGCTTCTGAAGTAAGAAGTAATGGTATCCCATCGACAATCGGATAGGCTAGACCATCTTTTTCATTTACTAGAAGCTGCGCTTCTCTATCATAGAACAAAGGATTTCCTGTTGCAGGACAAACCAACAACTTTAACAATTCAGAAGATAATCTCATATGCAAGAAAAAGTAACTTTTAGATTAACGGCTATTTTTAGCACTGGCCCAAGGCATTGCTTGCCCATCGCTCCCAACTACTAAATCACCAGACTCATCATATTCAGCAGCAAAATAAGATCTTCTACCCATTACCAACTTTACTGGTTTAATTTTCTTCCCATCATGAAAATACTCTTTTGCCTGCCCCCTTCCTTCTGGGTTATTTTTAGAAGCTATTTTCGCTTTTCCTTTACTCATTTCAATTACCTAATATATATAACAACAATTCATTATTTTTGTACGGCAACATTGTAAGTTTATTTCAAAATATAGTCAAGAAAAAAGTTTCCCAATGCCACTGCGCATCAACGCTTTGGGATCCATTCTTGATAGTTTTTTCATAGTTGTACTGATTTGTTTAAACTGTTTAAGCAGAGTGTTAACCTGTTGTACCGTGGTACCAGATCCTCCAGCAACCCTTATTTTTCTTGAAGCATTCAAAAGATCTGGGTTTTTGCGTTCTTTTTTAGTCATAGAACTCACTATCGCAACTTGACTTACTAGCACTTTGTCCCCAGAGCGAATATCCCCCATTTTTTCTGATAATTTATTCATTCCTGGTAAAAAATTCATCATACTACCAAGACCTCCCATTTTTTTTATCATTTTAATCTGAGCTATATAGTCATCTAGATCAAACTGACCTTTTTTTAATTTTGCAGCAGTTTTTTCGGCTTCATCACGGTCAATAACACTTGCAGCCTTCTCAACAAGTGACACAACATCTCCCATATCTAGTATTCTCCAGTTATGTAACGTACACTTAAAGCTGCGCCGCCTTTTGAATCACCGTCAATCCTTGAGAGGATAATAGCTGTAATATCTAAATTTTGATTAAAACTTGAAGCTACATTCACAGCATCTTGACCAATCATTGCATCCATAACCAAAAAAGTTTCGGTCGGTTTTACCAAAGCTTTGACCTTTATTGCTTCATTTATCATTTCTTCATCTATGTGAAGTCTACCAGCAGTATCATATATTACTACATCATAACCTGACAATTTGGCAGCACTAAGTGCTCGCTCAGTAATAGAAATAGGTAATTGATCTTTTACAATGGGAAGAGAGTCAACTTCTATTGATTTTGCTAATATCTCAAGCTGATCTTGGGCAGCTGGTCTATAAGTATCAAGAGAAACTAAAAGGACTTTCTTTCCTTGTTTTTTAAGCTTTAAAGCAAGTTTTGCACTAGCTGTTGTTTTTCCACCACCTTGCAAACCTACAACAAGTAAATTAACTGGCGCAACACTTTGTAAATTTATTTTTGATTCATTTTCATCTGGTTGGAGCAACTGAATCATTTCATCATTAATGATTTTTATAACCATCTGAGCTGGAGAAACAGATTTTACAACCTCTACACCTTTAGCCTTTATAGAAACTTCAGAAATAAAAGCTCGAACCACTGGGAGAGCCACATCTGCTTCAAGCAAAGCAACCCTAATATCTCTCATAGCAGAATCAATATGCGCTTCCGTTAAGGCCCCAGTACCTTTGATTTTATCAAAAATTTTGGTTAAATTCTCAGTTAATGTTTGAAACATAATAAACAAAGCTCTATATTCAATTTAATGTTGGAAGAATATTACATTTAGTTGCCAAACTCAAGAAGTATGTGCTCAAAATTATGATTACAATTGACCCATCCACCCAAGCTATTACATCTGCAGGAAAGTTAAAAAAAACAAGCAAGAAAGATGCTGGCAAGAAAACAAGTTTTGCTAATGGCGTCAACAAAACCCATAAAAACCACTCAAGCAATTCAACTGAAGAAGTAAGTAATATTTCTCCAATGCTATTTTTACAAGAAATAGATCAATACTCTAGTGATCTACAGAATCTTGATGGCTTTGCCGATCAAGCTTTTACATGCTTAAAAGAGCTTCAACTATCTTTGATCGAAAATACCCTATCTGAAAGGCACTTGCATAATCTTAAAGATTCTTTGTATAATGCCAAAAATAAGTTTAATACCCCTGAACTTGAACAATTAGCCAACGAAATTAAAACCAGAGTTGAGGTGGAAATCGCAAAAATGGAAGTTAATAGCGCTGATTTAAAATAAACCTTCGGTGTATTATTATGCCAAATCCTCTTTGTAAATAGACCTCCTTAGATAACCCAAAAACTCCCTAACTATTTTTGCTATATTTTTAGGTTATGCTAAAGTAGGTCTAATATCTCAAATGCTTGCTTTATCAGTTTTTTTATCCATATCAACAAAAGCTTCTTCCCAAGTGCCTGATGTCGCGGCTTTAGTGTATTCAGTTACTCTGTTTTCAAAGAAATTAGTATGCTCAACTCCATTTAGTATCTCGTCGAGCCAAGGAAGAGGATT
>JAIFLQ010000022.1 GCA_020048975.1 Rickettsia sp.
CATCTTCAACCTTTTAAGACCTGCACAGGCAAGGAGTATCGCATCAGGGCCATCATTTTGTTCTAGTTTAGCAAGCCTAGTTTGCACATTACCCCTGCACTGAACAATTTTTAAATCAGGTCGTATTTTTTGTAAAATTACTTTTCTTCTAACAGAAGAAGAACCAACAACAGCTCCATTTGGTAATTCTTTTAGCGATTTATATTTATATGAAACGAAACAGTCCCTTGGATCTTCTCTTTCTAACACAGCGGCTATTTCAAGTTCTTTTGGTAATATCCCTGGCACATCCTTAAGCGAATGAACAGCCAAATCTACCTGACCAGCTATTAACTTTTCTTCTAACTCCTTCAAAAACAATGCTTTGCCACCAATATCGTACAAGTTTTTATCAGCTATCTTGTCACCTGTTGTAATCACTGGTACTATTTCATAAGTTATATGGGGGAAATATTCTTTTAACTTATTAACAAATAAATCTGTTTGTATTAAAGCTAATCTACTTTTTCTAGTGGCAATTTTTATTAGCATCTAAATTAATCCAAGAAAACTTGTGATAGTCAAATAATTATTTCTCACTTGTGCATTGGCTCCTATTATTATTGGGTAATTATCTGTCAAATGCCCTATTCCCTGAGTTTTAAATACTGGTATAGTAAGATATTCTCTACAAAAATTCTGAATTGATGGCTTTAACATATCATCTGAAGCACTAAAATCTCCAATAATCAAAGCTTTTGCTCGTGAAAAAAGGCCAGCATTTTTCATTTGTAATAAATAACGATGAACATGATAACCTTTTTCATTTACATCTTCTAAAAAGATAATCTTATCATTTGTGTCAATAGTAAGGCTAGAGCCGATCATATGACATATAATAGATAAATTACCACCAGTAATTTTAGCATCAATAGTTGCAGTGTTTTTTGCAATATTATTTAATGGTTCAAGCAAAAAAACCATATCCTTACCAGATAAGACAGAAATAATAGGATCTAACATATTAACTTGTTTATCAACAAGTGAATTTATAACTGAACCATGTATTGCTGGCATTTTAAATTTTTGATTAAATAACAATAATAATACAGTTATATCACTAAATCCGATGATAATCTTAGGATCAAGATGAGCTGACGATAATTCCAATAAATCGAAAACTATTTCAGAAGCACCGTATCCGCCACGAAAAGCCCAGATAATCTTAACCTTAGGGTCAAAAATTGCATTTTTAAGTTCATGACTACGTTGTTTTTTTGAAGAAGCAAAATAGTCTAAACCAGAACCAGCAGATAAAATATTTTCATCATACTTACATGTAAAACCCTTGGATTCCAAGAGTTTTACTCCAGCTAATAATTTCTCTTTTGCATTTTGACATCCAGAAGAAGGAGCAACGATTGCTATTTCATCTTGGACTCTGTTAAATGTTATTTCTCTCGTCATTGAAATATTAACTACTTCGAATCAACCCAAGAAATATTACCATCTTTGCGATAATAAACGACATTAATTCTGTTAGTTTTAATATTTTCAAACATTAAGGCTGGCAAGTTTTCAAGATCCATTTTCATTACAGCTTGCCCTACTGAAAGCTTTAAAATTTTTGTTACTTTTTCTGCTATAATAACTGGATTATCGAAATCTATTTCTTCTAATTCATTCTCGTTGTTAGTTTTATTAGGTGAGATTACGTATTTTACAGTATCAGGCGTAATTTCAGATACTTTTAGTCTAGTTGAATGATCTTTTAATTTGGATTTATATTTTCTCAGTTGTTTTTCAACTTTACTAAGAGCGCTATCAAAAGCAAAATAAATATCATCGGCAGATGAATTACTTTTAATAATTGTATGTCTACCTGTTCCGTCATGCACGATAATATCGCACAAAAATTCATGATTTTGTTTATGAAAATGTACTGTTGCCCCTGATGCATGATCAAAATATTTGTTTATCGACCCAACAACTCTATCTTTTACATATTCTTGCAAAGATGCACCAATCGCTAAATGTTGCCCAGAAACTAAAACTTGCATACTATCCCCTATTTTTAATTAATTATCATTACAATTGCCTATAACTATTCTCTTTATATTTTAATGCCTACATAGATGTCAAGAACCACTTTATTATGATCCAGAGCACGTTCATCATATATCTCAAAATCAGCTAAATATAACCTTTCACCTCCCAATTCCTTAGAACCCATTTTCCATATTGTTTTCCACATATCTACACATACATCAGGCATTGGTCCTGGTTCATTTGTAAATTTTGAATAATTTTGAACTGGTATAGTAATTGTTGCAAAATCTTCGGGTAAGTTGTTAGTAGAATTTACTTCTTCACCAATAAAATAAGTATAGTCCCCTCTAAAATCGTTTTCATAATCTGTATAAACGCAGTAAGTCACCCCTGGGTTAATTTTATCAGGAATTTTTTTAGCTAATTCATTATGAAAGTATTTTTGCACTGTAGCTGCAATTTTATTGTTTGAAGGATTCTTTTCAAATATATAATCATTATTAGTGCGGCATTTAATACCAACTAATTTTATTTCTGGTAACACAACGGCACTTCTATACATAATTTATAACCTTCTTTACTTATGACAAAATCCAATGTAACAGCAATAATATATAATTTCAATATAACGCTAGTGATAGATTAAGAAATATGTACAATTTTAGGTAGTTTTTAGCGAAAACTAGACATTCTTTGATAAAACAGCTAACCCTATTTTAGGAAAAATATTTTTTTTATAGCAAAAAAGTGGGAAAATGACTCGTGCTTATTAATTCATAACTAGCGTTATAGGATTAAACCAAAAGCTTGGTATAGCTATTTTTTGTTTCAACTGGGCATGTCTTATAATCAACAAGTATTCTTTTAGATTTTTTTTTCCTAAATCCAACTTTTTTACAATTAAGCTTTATTGCTTCTTTTGTTATTTTTACTACAAATCCAGGCTCAATTTCAGCCATATAGCATATTTTCTGGAAATGATCACTATTACCAAATATCCACGCTTTTGCATCCTGTTCTATTACTTTAGCTTTAGGTGTATCAGAGGTATTAGTTGCATCTATTATAGCTTGGGTAATTATTGCTTTATATAAAATTATTTCTGAAGATGAATTATATTGTTTTAAACGTTCAAATGGGGATTGAAATTTTATGACACTGTACATATTTTTTTACTCAATTTTATTTTTCTGGACCAAAACTAAACTTATGGTAGATATGTTATTAATATTAATAAGTTTAAAACTACTATAACAAGTTTTTTTTCACTAACTAAGCTTCTTTTAGTTTAAAAATAAAAAAATAAATTTTTTTCTAAAAAAGAACGGTGTGTATAAAAAATTAGCTAGATGGCTTTGTATACAAGCTATAGAGATGAACGACGCTTAATTTATTAATATGTCAGTAAAATAACCTTAGGTTACCTACCCAGTTCTACTTAAGATGAGTTACTTGTGTTTAAATTAATTTTATGTTTGAAATTTAAGACTCTATCAGGATCATATTCTCCAATATTGAACATAATCGTATTCTCGGAACGATCAGTGCATTTGATATTAAAAACGATTCTAATTTAATCACTAAACTCAAAAAAAGATTTTTAGAAGAAGGATTGTTAATTAGACCACTCGGTAACACTATTTACCTAATACCCCCTTACTTGATTACTTCATAAGAGTTAGAAATTACTTATCAGAAAATTAAAAATGTTCTGATATAAAGCTTTTGTTGTAAACAATAAATAAGTATGAATTTCAATAATGATACTGACATTGTACTATAGTTATCGTTTCTTCATTTTGCTTATATACGATGCGGTGTTCTCTATCGATTCTACGAGACCAATAACCAGACCAGTTATGTCTTAATGGTTCTGGCTCCCCTATACCAGAAAACTTATGCCTCTTGACCTCTTTAATTAGTAAATTAATGCGCTGTAAAGTTTTTTTATTATTAGCCTGCCAGTATAAATAATATTCTCAAGATTTTTCTGCCCAGGATATTATCATTTTTCTATCAACTCATTATGAGTTTTCGAGTTTGAAAATTCATAAAAATAGAAATTTTATATAAAAACACATCACGTGAAATTAATTTTCCTTACTACGAACTAAAAAACTACGGATATTTAAGTTTTAATGTGGTACTATATTAATAATTAAGCTCTAATTAAAACTTAATTAACTTTCAAGAGGTATTAATATGCATTTTTTTTCACCAGATTCAAGTGACTTTTATTCTTTCGTAGAAGCTGCAAAGATGAATTACTCCCCTATTCGCTCGTCTCTAATATCAGCACAAAATCTGTTTGAAGATTCATGCAATCCTGCTTATCATAATTATTTTAGCGCTCTTACAAGAGCAAGCTTAGAAATGATTGAAAGATTAACTAGAGATTACAAAAAACCGCAATTTGGCATCACTGAATGTGAAATTGATGGTAAACGCCAATTAGTTAAAAAAAGTATTTTGCTAAAAGGACCGTTTTGTCACTTATTACATTTTGCTAAGCTAAATTATAAAGAGCAGCAACCTAAATTGTTGATTGTAGCACCTATGTCAGGACATCATGCAACTTTGCTACGTGAAACTGTTCGTGATACATTACCATATTTCGATGTGTATATCACAGATTGGATCGATGCAAAACAAGTTCCTATAACAGACGGTAGCTTCGACCTAGATGATTTTATAGATTATGTAATAACTTATATCAAATTTCTAGGAGATAAAGTTCATGTTTTAGCTGTTTGTCAACCAACAGTACCAGTATTAGCAGCAACAGCTCTTATGTCAGAAGATAGCCCATCTAAAGTTCCTAAATCAGTGATTTTAATTGGAGGTCCAATTGACGCAAGAAAAAACCCTACCAAACCGAATAATTTTGCTACTGACAAAAGCTTAATATGGTTCGATAAAGCATTAGTAACTAATGTTCCAGAAAACTATCCTGGACATAGAAGAAGAGTCTATCCTGGGTTTTTGCAGCTTACTAGTTTTATTAGTATGAATCTTGATAGACATATCAACTCTCATATAGAATTATTTCATGATCTATTAAATAACAATACTGCAAAAGCTGAAAAACAAAAAAAATTCTATAATGAATATTTATCAGTTATGGATTTACCAGCAGAGTTTTATCTACAGACAATAAAAGAAGTATTTCACGATTTTTCTCTTGCTAAAGGCACGCTTATTTCCAGAGGAAGAAAAGTAAATTTAGATTTCATAAACAATACTGCGATTATGGGTATAGAAGGAGAAAATGACGATATCGCAGCAGTTGGTCAGACAAAGGCGGCTCTTAAGTTGTGTAAAAACGTTCCTGACAGCAAAAAATACTACCATTTACAAAAAGCTGTTGGGCATTATGGATCATTTAGTGGAAGCAAATTCAAGGATAATATCGTTCCAAAAATAAAAGAATTTGTTTACGCAAATAATTAAAGCGTATATGCTCTGCATTAGTTTAATAAGATAGGATATTATTATAAAATGAGTGTATCATCTACAACTGAAAATCTAGAACAAGTTGTTTCGACTGTAAATAATGTAGATTTGTCTATAATGACACTGATTCTTTCAGCTGACCTAGTTGGCAAACTAGTAATACTCGTACTTGTTCTTGCGTCAATTTGGTCTTGGGGAATTATTATAAATAAACTTATAAATTTTAATGGAATTAGATCCAAAATGTTTAGGTTTGAAAATTTATTTTGGTCAGGACAGGTGCTTGATGATTTATATGAAAAAGTTAAAAAATCAATAGACAATCCTCTGTCTTCTGTATTCGTTAATGCACTAAACGAATGTAAAAAACATAAAACAAGTATTAATACAGCTAAGTCTGATTCTTTAAAAATTGGCTACAAAGACAGAGTTATACAAGCAATGTATTTGGCAAAAAACAGAGAAATGGAACGTTTAGAAAGTAAATTAAGTTTTCTTGCGACCGTTGGCTCTTCAGCTCCATTTATTGGATTATTTGGAACTGTTTGGGGTATAATGCACAGTTTTCAATCAATCGCAGCCTCAAAAAACACAACATTAGCAGTAGTAGCTCCTGGAATTGCAGAAGCTCTTCTTGCAACAGCAATTGGACTATTTGCGGCAATACCCGCTGTTATATTTTATAATTTCTTAGCATCCTCTGTTGATAATATTCACAATAGAACAGATGATTTTATAGGTGAATTAACAGCATTACTGACTAGAGCAATTGACGAAGAAAAGATGTAAATATTTATGGCAATGAATATCTCTAAAGGCAATAAAACACGAGGTAGAGGGAGATTAATGAGCGAAATAAACGTTACCCCCATGGTTGATGTTATGCTTGTTCTCCTAATTATTTTTATGATTACCTCCCCTATGCTGGTTGCTGGAATCGAAGTAGACTTGCCAGAAACTAAATCAAGCCCAATATCTGGCCAAGATACTCCTATAGTAATTAGTTTAAACAAGCAAGGTGAAATCTTTATCACAGAAACAAAAATTCCTGCTGTGGAACTTGTAGCTAAACTTACCAATATTACTCAAGAAAAAAAAGATACTCGAATCTTTGTTAAAGGAGATAAAAACCTTTCTTACGGCAAAATTGTTGAAATAATGGCCGAAATTCATAATGCAGGTTTTACAAAAGTTGCTTTAATTTCAGATATAAAACATAATTAAATGAAGACTCAAGAGCAGAAAGCCTTTCAAAGGGATTTAATAATTTCTCTAGTACTACATCTAATTTTTGTCGTTATATTCATTTACGGCATACCTTCAATCTTTGAAAAACTACCAGAAGAAAATCAAGTTATCACTTTTGAAATGTTAACAGTGTCAGATATTGTCAATGTAAGAAATCAAGATATTAAAAAGCCTGAACCAAAAGAAATTAAAGAATCTAAAAAAATTGAAAAATCGTCCACCAAGGCAAAAGAGGAATTAAAAGAACCTGAAGAAAAGCCAGTGGAAAAAACAGAAGTAGTTGAGAAGGAAGCTGAAATCGTGCCAGAAAAAGAAAAGAAGAAAGAAATTCCAAAAAAAGAAGAGAAGCCAAAAAAAGTTATTCCTCCTAAAAAGGAAAAAGAAAAGGTAAAACCAAAGAAAATAGAAAAACCTGTCAAAAAACAAGAAGATGTTATTGATTCAATATTACAAAATCTTGAAAAAGAGTCGGACGGAGAGAATAAAAACTCTCTAAATAGAACGACTTCGAGCCAAGAAAATGAAGGAAAATTTGCTAGAGGTAATCATGACGAAGATTCTCCTTTATCAATCACAGAAAAAATGCTTATAAAGCAGCAAATAGAAGATAACTGGACCCAAGTTGTTGGTAATCTTGAAAATATAAAAGTAAAAATAAGTCTAGAATTGGAAATTGATGGCACAGTAACTAAAGCAGATATATTAAGTATTAATTGCCCGCCAGGGGCTGATCAAATTTGCCAACTTGTAGCTGAAACTACAAAAAGAGCTGTAAAAAAAGCAAGTCCAGTTAAAAATTTAAGACCTGATCGCTATGATATTTGGAAAAAATTTGACTTAGATTTTTATCCAGGTAGTATGTAAAAAACTTAAGAACTATTAAGAGATAACACATGATTAAATCTGTTTGCACCATAATTTTTCTAACTATTTTTTTTGTTACTCATAATATTATTGCCGACACTATAGACATAACCCGAGGGAATGCAGATCCTATCCCTATTGCTATAAATGAATTTTCTGGTCACAATCATGTTGACGTAAAAAATGCAGAACATATTGTAAAAGTCATTAAAAATGATTTGCAAAACTCTGGAATATTTCGCCCTATTTCTCATGCTGCCTTTATAGAAAATAAAACTGGCATAACTCACAAACCTTTATTTGCGGCTTGGCAACAAATAAATGCAAATTTACTGGTTAATGGTGAGGTCGAAAAACTCGATTCTGGTAAGTTAAGAGTAAAATTTATCCTTTGGGACACAATACTTGAAACCGAATTAGTATCCGAAACTCTTGAGCTATCTGAAACAATTTGGCGTAGAGCTGCTCACAAAATAGCTGATAAAATCTACCAAAAAATAACAGGTTATGAGGGTTATTTTGATACTAGAATTGCTTATGTATCGGAAAAAGGACCTTATATAAAAAGGATTAAAAGGATAGCCATAATGGATCAAGATGGCGAAAATCATCAATATCTTACTGACGGATCAAGTCTTGTCTTAACCCCTAGATTCTCTCCAGATGGCAAGAAGATATTATATCTATCGTATAAAAACCGAATACCGCAAGTTTTTATGCTTGATTTAGCAAGTGGTAAAAGCTCTTTAGTGGGTAATTTTCCAGGGATGTCTTTTGCTCCGCATTTTGCACCTGATGGAAAAAATGCTCTTATTTCAATTGCTCAAAATGGGAGAACTCATATTTTTGAAATTGATCTCAATACCAAAAAGAAAATACAACTAACACACGGCTCTAGCATCTTCACCTCACCTAGCTATTCGCCAGATGGTAAGCAAATACTCTTCCAGTCTGATAAAGATGGATCAAGACAGCTCTATATTATGGATAGGAATGGATCAAACATGAGAAGAATCACAGGCTCTGGTTCTTATGCTGAACCGATCTGGTCTAGCAACGGATATATAGCTTTTACAAAAACAAGCAGAGATCTTGGTGGTTTCACTATAGGAGTTATGAAGCATGATGGTATGTCAGACCATGCTAGTGAACGCCTAATTGCAAGTGGTTATCTTGTTGAAAGCCCTTCATGGGCTTCCAATGGCCGAATGATAGTGTTTGCCAAAGCAGCTAAACCTCAAGCCAATAAGACAAATGGTTTAAGCAGAATCTATATGATTGATTTTACTGGTCACAATGAACGTATAATTCCAACTCCTCAAGATGCTTCTGATCCAAACTGGTCAAGACCAAGATTATAAATCTTCTACTCCAGTGTATAGTCTTTTAGGTTGAATTAGCAACAAAGTAAGCTAACTCAATAATTTTGATAGTGATTTTATTAAGTTACTACTTTATGCTCAATATTAATAA
>JAIFLQ010000023.1 GCA_020048975.1 Rickettsia sp.
TATACTTACTGATAAAGCCATTGCTACTGAAAACATTAAGATTCTAGAACAAGTACAAAAAGACTATAATGCAAAAAAGATAAGTTTGGAATCTCTTAAAAACAAAGGAGTAATGGTTGAGAATAACAAAACTATTACTAGGGCTGATTTTGTGAATGAAGAAAAAATGAGTCGTGAATTAATGCATTTTATATTTAAAACTGAAAAAGGTGATGTTACAACTTTAGTTAAAGATGACAAAAAGGCCTATTTTGCTTTTGTTAAGGACGATAAAGTTAATGTTGCTAAAGCTAAAAAAATTACAGACACGTCTTTAACTCAAGTAACGAATACAATTAGAGAAGGAGTACTGCAGGAATTAATAGGATATCTTGCCGAGCAAAATGATGTAAAGGTGGAGATGTAGTTGTCCTAAAGTGGATTAGGGTGTGAAAGAGGAAACACAGAGTTGGAAAGTTGCTAATGAATTCTGCGTCACCCCCCATTCAAGCGTCGACTTATCGAGTTCTCACCCAATAGATCCACGTTTTTTCGGACGGTGACAAGTTTGATTGTGACAGTTAATAAAATACATGGCAAATAAAAACAGAAGAAAAAAGCAAAAAATTATTTGTTATGGTAAAAAAAGCTCAAGGAGTTTGTGGTTTATTTGTAGTTAAATAATAATTTGTGATTTATTGTAGAATAATCTAAAATTATGGTGGGTGCTGAGGTATAAGTGGTGATTTTAAACCCTGTGTGTCACCTTCCGCGTAAGCGTCAATCCATATAAAGCTACAGCTTTAAGTGTATCCACATTTTCTCAGACGGTGACTATTTGATTGTAACAGTTAGTAAAATACATGGCAAATAAAAAAGATAACAATATTGAAAACATTGATTTTGGTGATGCGATTTCAGAGCGTTATCTTGCATATGCTCTGTCGACGATTATGTCTAGATCATTGCCGGATGTAAGAGATGGTCTGAAACCAGTTCATAGAAGATTGCTTTATGCGATGCTTAAATTAAAGCTTGATCCAAGTTCTGGGTATAAGAAATGTGCGAGAGTTGTTGGCGATGTCATTGGTAAATATCACCCACATGGGGATACTGCTGTCTATGATACGCTTGTTCGTTTAGCTCAGAGTTTTTCATTAAGATATCCGCTCATAGATGGGCAAGGCAATTTTGGTTCAATTGATGGTGATAACGCAGCTGCAATGCGTTATACGGAATCAAGAATGACTGAAATTTGTACTATGCTTATGGAAGATATAGACAAAGATACAGTGAATTTTCGCCTCACTTATGATGATTCTGATACTGAGCCAGAGTTAATGCCTGCTGGTTTCCCAAATTTACTTGCTAATGGTTCGGAAGGGATTGCTGTTGGCATGGCAACTAGCATTCCTCCACATAATTTACATGAATTATGTGATGCGCTTATTTATTTAATCGATAATCCAAATGTGATAGATACTGATGAAATAATGCAGTTTATTAATGGGCCTGATTTCCCTACTGGCGGAATAATTATCGATTCTAAAAATACTATAATGCGAGCTTACAAGACTGGTAAAGGGAGTTTTAGAGTTAGAGCTCGTTGGGAGAAGGAGAATTTTAGTCATGGGTTGTATCAAATTGTTATTAAAGAAATTCCTTATCAAGTTCAAAAATCGAAATTAATTGAGCATATTGCCACTCTACTCAGAGATAAGAAAATACCACTTGTCGGTAATATCAGAGATGAATCCACTGAAGAAATAAGAGTAGTGATTGAACCGAAGGGTAGAAATTGCTCTGCATCCATTGTTATGGAGTCTCTGTTTAGGCAAACGGCACTTGAGTCACGCATCCATTTGAATATGAATGTAATCGCTTCTAATAATGCTCCAAGGGTTATGAATATTCTAGAAGTTTTACAAGAGTTTTTGACACATCGTAAAGTAGTGGTTACTAGGAGGTCGAAATTTGAAATAAATAAAATTGAAAACCGTCTTGAGATATTAGCCGCTTTAAAAGTTGCTTACTTAAATATCGATGAGGTTATCAGAATCATAAGAGAGGAAGATAATCCAAAGCAGGAAATGATAGATAAATTTAAAATTTCTGATATTCAGGCCGAGGCTATTTTAAATATCAAGCTTAGATCTCTTAGAAAGCTAGAAGAAGAGCAAATTAATGCTGAACATGATGAACTTACCAAAAGACATGCTGAATATACAGAGATTCTAGACAACCCTAAGAAATTATGGTCTTTAATCAAAAGCGAAATGAAAATTTTACAAAAAAGATTTGGATTAAATACCGCCCTTGGCGCGCGGAAAACAACTTTTGAAGAAGCAGAAGGAGCAGCGCAAATAATAGATATTTCAGCTTTTATCGAGAAGGAGGCTATTACTATTATATGCTCAAAAATGGGGTGGATTCGATCAATGAAAGGTCATAATCTTGATCTTAGCCATATCAAATATAAAGAAGGAGACGAGGAGTTATTTAACGTAGAGACTTATACCACTGATAATATAATAATATGTGCAAGTAATGGTAAATTTTTTACTTTACTTGCTGATAATCTAGCTAAAGGTAAAGGTCAGGGGGAGTCGATAAAATTAATTGTTGAAGTAGATAATCATGAGATTGTAAATATTTTACCGCATAAGATAGGGCAAAAAATATTTTTAGCTGCAAGTAATGGCAAGGGTTTTATAGTAAATTCAGATGATGTGATTGCGAGTACAAAAGGTGGAAAACAAGTTATGCAGGTGGTTGGTGATTATAAATGTGTTGTATGTAAGCCACTCGATGAAGGCAATATGGTAGCAGTTATTGGAACAAACCGAAAGTTATTAGTGTTTGGTATTGATGAAATACCAGAAATGAAAAGAGGACAAGGAGTAACTTTGCAGAAATATCGAGATGCAGAACTTAGCGATGTTAAAATTTTTAACTCCGAAGAAGGTCTTTCTTGGGTGCTTGGTAATAAAACACGTCTTGAGACGCAAATTATGTCTTGGAGAGCTAAGCGTGGTAGCATAGGAAAAATCCCTCCAACTGGTTTTCCGAAAGATAACAAATTTGGTTAAGTTTAATAATATATTTTATTTGAACCTATTAAGTAACGAGTGTATTTAAGTTGATATTAAAAATTATTAACTTAAATATCGATCTTTATGTCTAAGAAGAAAACAAAGAGCAAAGTTAAAGCGCCGAGTTTTACCGAAGTGTTGAAAGCACTATATCTAGAGAAAATAACCAACAAACTGAGTGATGAACAGTTTATAGTACAAGTTAGAGCTATAGCCATATCAGCATCTAAAAAAGCCAAGGTTTTGGAAGAAGAAGTTCAATTATTAAAAATTGTTGCTCAAAATTATATTGCAATATTTATTAAAGGCAAAATCATAACATCTGAAGATATAAAGGCATTAGCATCTTTTACTTTTGAAAAATGGCTAAAAGCAGATGATATATTGAAAGTAAGTATGTTGATCTTGGAAGGAAGAAGCAAAGCTCTCAATCTAGAGGCTGGGACTAAGGAAGAATGTGAAGATATAATAATCACTATAGCTAAATTATTCGCTGTTCAGGGTGTAACGAAGCAAATGCAGTCTGATTATTTGATAGAGCTTATTCAAGGAAGATTTTTAAAAGCAGCTAAATTAGAATTTAATAAACTTAGTAAAGGGCAGTTTAATTCAACAGACTTAAAAGAACTGCTAGTTAGAGTCTTTATCAATACATTTGAGCTCCAAGATATACAGTATCTTGCCGATGTGGTTGATCAATTTAAAATAGACCTAAAATCTTTGTCTGTTCAATCAAAAACAGGTGGAATTTGTACTGCTTTAACATTTTTTTTATCTTTACCAACTCTTGAATTAAAAGAGCAATATCTTAGGCTTTTGAAGAAAAAAGGGGTGCATCCAGATTCAGATGTAGATAGACCTGATTTTGTTGCAATGGATAGTATGACATTATTTATGTACTGTTGTAATAAGGGAGATCTTGATTCAGTTGACTTACTGCTTAGATATGGTGCTGATATTAATCAGGTGATTAAAGTAGTGAATAAACATGGTGTAATAACATTTCGTACTCCATTTTCTGTGTCTATAGGATCTGCTGATATTGATTTTGTTAAATACCTAGTAAATCAGGGTGCTAACCCTACAAAGGCGATGAATCTTTTTAATGAATTTATAGCCAAGTTTATGAAAAAGCCATTAGAATCTAATGTAAGATTAATACCTACTATGGGTTATGGAGAGATTTCAGTTGAAATCAGAGAAGATTATTTTTCTCAGGTTTATTCTATAATGGAACAATATTATTTACAGGAATTGCTAGCTTGTTCTGAGTTTTCAGAAGGGCAGGTTTTTGAAGAGAAGGAGTCCAGAAAATCAGCAACAATGTCAAAACATTCTGTTTCTAGGCCTCAGAAAAAAGGAGTTCAAGAATTAGTTTCAGAATATATTGATTTTAAGAAATCAGAACAAGGTTTTTTGAAAAAGGATGAAGCTACCATAGAAAATACATTTGACATATTATTGCTAGAATTTTGCCAGAGTGGTTCTGAAGAAATTTTAAATCAACTACATGGTCATATTAATTCGAATCCAGAGTTACATCATTATGCTATTAGTTCTATTTTAGAATCAAGAGAATCTTTTATTTTAGCGCATGAAGTATTCATGTATGCGCCTTCGTTGTTAAATAAATTTTTTACACTGAAAAAACAATTATGCGATTCATCATTGCACCAAAACAAAGCTTCTATTATTCCTGAAGGGGTGTATGAAGTGCAATCCAATCTAAAAAACACAGTCTATGTTTCTATTAGTTCAGATTTAAAGAAGCAGCTAGAAGAGCAGAGCCCTATAGTAGTTAATAAACTTACCCAAAAATTATTAGATTGTAGATTTATCCAATCTAATAGCAAAGGTGTTTCTGGAATAAAAACTTATAAAGGGCTGATAAAATTTAAAATTGCTGGAGAAGATATTTCATTAGCAACTAATAAAAAATATTTAGATAAATCTACAGGCAATATTCTAATTATTTTTGATAAAGTTCATACTCACAAAGATAAAGTAGGTAAAGTTATAATGACTCACGAAGTTGTTGCCTTTGATGAATTATGGCCACTTGTTGGAGTATTAGGTGTTGAGAATCAGGATTTTATAGAAGATGCTTTAGATGAAGGTGTTATGTCTTTTGATCACTCGCTCGAAGAGCACTCATCAGAAATCATGGGTCAAGCTTTTCTGGCCCTGTTGGATAAATAATCTTAGTAAGAGAAATGGGTTTATTCAGACTTTTTGTCAATTCCTTCTGTAATTGACAAGACCCAATCAATAACCTCAGACTCGTCTAATATATTACCATTAAATATTTTTGAAGGGATCAAAGCTTGCCCAACATTTTTATTTGGATAGACTCTAATCTCGGTTGGATAAAAGAAATCAAAATTACCACTTGGAGATCTTGCATTTTTAGCATACGAACTATTTGTTTGAATAACTGTTGGAAGGCCTATATGTGTAACACCTGGAATCTGTATCAGTTGATTTACAAAAGCCCAGCACGTACTGCGACAAAAATGGTCTGTAAAAACAAATATCTTAGCTTTAAAAGGAGCGCTATCTTGGTTTGTGTATAAATTAAGATCTTCATTGAAAATTGTCCATTTTTTTTCAAAAAAATCCTCCTTATTCTGCAGAGCTGCTGCAAAACTCTTTACCTCCAAAGCATTTGCAGTTTTTTTAAAATCAAAAAAATTCTGCTTGCTAACCCTAAATTTTTTTATCCAAGTAGAATTAAAATCATGGTTTTTACGGAGATGTTTAATATAATCATCCCCCCACAAATTACGAATAATAGGTCTTGCCCATACAGACCCTCCACCTCTATTGCCCCTTAAGTCAAATACTATATAATCTTCTTTAGCAAGCTCTTTCAATTTTGAAAGCATACCAGTATACGAAATTGCCTCTTCCCGAGTCAAATAAAAACTAGGCATAGCAATCCAAACACCGTGCGATACCATTTCGACTTTAAAATGCTGATCAGGCGAAGGCTGTTTTATAGATCTGCTAACAGCCAAAGCCCCCAAAGACAATTCAGTATATTTTAGATCCAATTTATATTTCGTTTTTCCATCAGTAATATTAGCAGTAGAAGGAATTGGCACATAACGGTTTCCATTCACTATAAAGTTAAAAATACTTGCTGTTTTTTGAGAAAATTCAGAATCGTCACTACTATAAAATGGAAAAATATACTTCTCAAAGTAATCATTTATTGGTATATCATTAATATGAGTAACATGGTTACCAATGCTAATATTCTTCAAATAATTAATATTTGGATCTTTATATATAACAATATGACTGTTACCATATTTCGCCGTTAAAAACCCTGGATATTGTTCTTGAGGTAATTGTATATACTCTCTCAGACTTACATAAGGGTTGCCAAATCCATTCAGGTAGAACTTCATTGCATAATAACAGTCATCACTATCTTTTATACCTTCTATTAACTCTTGCACATGTACATAACCTTCATCAAACCATTTCCTAAAAATCTGGTCATCTGGGTCTTTAAATGGAGCTGAATTTTCTTCTATATTCTTTCTGAAGAATGTCAAATCCTCTAGACATTGTTTTTTATACTGTATTTCTTCTTCTTTTGTAATCTCAAGATTTGCAGATGCTGCAATAATTTTTAAACTACTAAAACTGATTAAACAAAAAAATAGAATCTGATATATCTTCATATGATTTTTAACTAGCTTACAACCTACTGTCTTAGAATTTTCCAATTGATTTTTGCCAGTTTAATTAGAATGATACAAAATGTGGTAAAATTTTAACACCTAATTTAAGTAAGTCAAGGAGGAGTAAAATCTCCCCCTTGAAAATTAATTAACTTGTTGGACAACTTGAGTTATTAACATCACCACTTAAAAACGCAACAAGTTTAGGCGCACTAAATATAATACCAACACCTGCTGCAGTAGCAGCAGCAATACCCCAGTTTAATTTACCCAAGAAAAGACCTACGCCAACAGCAAAAATTGCTATTGTTGCAATCCCTCTAGCTATACCACCTGAAAGATTCGCTACTAAACGACATAAAGTAGCACCGACAACATCATTGCCAGCAGTACCAGTAGCAAAAGCAGCGTCACAAGATAATAAAATTATACTAATCGCAGATAAAACAAAAAACAACCGCCATACTATATCACGGTTAATCTCAATTTGAAAACTCGAAAAATTCATAGATACCTCTTAAGTTAATGAACCAGAATATGTCCTCATAGTCTATATTGGAGATTTTTTACTATCAAGCTTAAAATCACAGTTTTAAAAACTATTAAATCAATTAATTCTTAAGTTGCTAAATAAAGTGGGTTTTTAGCAACAAAAATCCTAAAATCATTACTTATTACAATAATTTATAAAAATCACTAACTAAAAACAAAGATCCTGTAATCAGGATAATAGACTCATTATCTGTACTTAAAGCACTTATCTCTTTTATTGCTAAATCCAATGAATCACTAGATTTAATATTAATGTCATATTTTTTACTTTTTTCAGCAATTATGTCTGGATTATAGCTAGAAGGTTCTGACAGAACCTTTACAGCTCTACCTTCTATAATTAAACCCTGAAAATACTGACAAAATTTTTCTATATTTCTATTATTCGTCATACCTATTATAATATATACAGGTTTTTTTATATAATCCTTTATCCAAGAAGACAAGACACAAGCTCCACCTTCGTTATGGGCGCCATCTAGATATATCTTTATATTCTCGCTTGATAAATGCGAATATTTTTTAGGATCAACCATCTCTATCCTACCTGGCCATTTTGTATTTGCTATACCAACAGCAATCTTTTCTTTTTGGACTTTAAAATTATCGTTAATCAGCATAATAGCTGCAACTACACTACCTGCGTTTAAATATTGATGTTGCCCAAGAAGAAACAACGGATATGGAATAATCACTGAATGTTTTTTAGAACGATACATCAAGCCATCATTTGTTTCTTCTATTACATAATCATATTCATAACAAAATGCTGGGCTATTTAATTGATTGCATCTATCAATTAAAACTTCATATACTTCATTGCTTTGTGCACCGATAACACAAGGAACCCCTTCTTTTATAATACCAGCTTTTTCTTTAGCTATTTCTATTAAAGAATTACCCAGATGACGAGTATGATCAAAAGAAATTGTTGTGATAATAGTTAAAATGGGGTTTTCAATAACATTTGTACTATCAATTCTACCACCCATACCAGTTTCTAGAATTAAAATATCAGCTGGAATAGATTCGAAAGCCAGAAATGCAGCAAGCGTGGTTCCCTCAAAAAAACTCGGTTCTAAATTGAGCCCTTCGGCTTTTACTCTTACCTTTGCAAGCAATTCTAACAAATGATAATCAGAGATATTTTTGCCAGCTAAATTGATTCTTTCGTTAAATTCAACTAAATGCGGAGAAGTATAAGTATGAACTTTATAACCAGATGCTTCAAATACACTACGTAACATAGCAACAGTAGATCCTTTACCGTTCGTTCCAGCAACATGAATAGTAGGGGGTAAATTTTTATGGGGATTCCCA
>JAIFLQ010000072.1 GCA_020048975.1 Rickettsia sp.
GGCAAACCAATTTCTGTGCGCACTGCATAACCCAAGTTTTGGGGAAAGGGGCATTATGACCAAAATCTGATTCATGCAACAAAGCCATTAATAACTACAATTTTACAACTATTTTCAACCTAACTATTGAACTATTGTAATATTTTATGTAACTTAAGATTGAGCAGTTTTAATAAAAATACATAATCATGTCGTACAATATAGATATAATAATCATCGTATCTTTTTTAGCAATCAATTTGGTCGCAGGTTTTTATTCTGGTAGAGGTATAAAAAGCATAAAAGAATATGCAATAGGGAACAGAAATTTTAGTACAGCAACTATTGCAACGACCATTATTGCTACTTGGATTAGTGGTAGTTTTTTTACAGTATGTGTATCTCAAACCTATAAAGAAGGTGTGTGGTTTTTACCAGCAGCTCTAGGTGATATAATTTCTTTGCTGATAATTGGCTATATTTTTGCTCCAAGAATGAAAGAGTTTTTTGGTAGTCTTTCAGTTGCTGAAACGATGGGTAATTTATATGGTGGAAATGTAAGGCTGATTACAGCTATATCTTCTATAGCCCAAGCTATTGCTATGACTGCTTTACAAATTAAAGTTTTTGCAACAGTCTTCAGTCATTTTTTTGGGGTTTCTAGCATATATGCTACATGTATTAGCAGCTTTGTAGTTATTTTTTATTCCGCTTGGGGAGGTATTAAAGCTGTTACTTTCACAGATGTAATTCAGTTCTTTACTTTTGGTATCTTTATTCCACTTTTTCTTTTATTTATATGGCAAGTATTTGGTAATACTGCAATCATGTTAAATGCTTTTCAAACTAATCCATTACTTGATTACAGTCAATTAATTGATTGGCATAATCCAAAGTTTTTCCCTAATTTAGTTCTACTTTTTTGGTTTCTAATTCCTAGTTTTAGCTCGCCAACCTTTCAAAGAATTTTGATGACAAAAGATACTAAACAAATACATCAATCGTTTAAAGTAGCCGCACTAGGATACACTTTTATAATCGTATTGATTTGCGCTATTGGCATATTGGTATTATCAATTGACCCTACTTTGGATGGCGAGAACATAGTAATGTATATAATTGATAATTATTCCTTTACGGGGTTGAAAGGGATTACACTAATAGGGATAATGGCTATGGTGATGTCTACAGCTGATTCTTGGATTAATACTGGAGCGGTGATATTTGCTCATGACTTTTGTAAACCACTGGGTATCAAACTTAAAAACGAACTTTTTCTTTCCCGAGTTTTTTCTCTGTTTGTTGGCATTGGAGCTTTATTGCTGGTATTGTTTAATAAAAATTTATTTAAACTATTTTCATTACAAGCTAATTTTTATATGCCAATTGTCACAGTACCGTTAATTTTAGCAATTCTTGGCTTCCGCAGCAGTTCTAGGGCTGTTATTTTAGGAATGGTATCAGGGGCTTTATGCGCTGTTATTTGGACTCTATATATACAGTCAGCTATAGGTGTTGATAGCGTAATTCCTGCTATGTTATGTAATTTGATAACTTTTGTTGGTTTTCATTATTTATTTAAAGAATCCGGTGGGTGGTGTGGTATTAAGGATAAGTCTGATTTCAAAAAAATAATGTTATCACGTCAAAATGGCAAAATTAATGTCAAAAAGTTTTTTAGATGTATATATCAAACTAACGTTGTGGAATATTGTAGAAATAAAGCTCCTAAAAATGAGATGATATATACATACTTTGCGTTCAGTGTAATGATGACAATAGTTACTACATTTTCATTAGATAAATCTATATACAATCAACATATAATTTTAGTTAATGTTTTACAAGGCACTGCTTTGTTTATTAGTACAATTTTTATTTGTCACAAATTATGGTTATCTAGTTTTAGGGAGAAATATATTGGTCTAATATTCTTTATATCCGTATTTGTTAGTTTAGGATTTGTTAGTAGTTTTTTAGCCTTAATTAGTAAATTTTCTCAAATTTCACTAGTGATTTTTATATTGAACCTAACCATAATAGGAATATTGATGAGTTGGCAAACTACACTTGTAATGATTATATCTAGTGTATCATTATCTTGGTTTAGTTATCAATTTTATATAGGCACTACACCTGATATTGCAATAGAGTTGTATAATCTTAAATTAAAAATTATCTATGTATTATTCTTAGTTAGTAGCTTTTTACTAGCCTTTCTTAAACCAAAGCAACAAATGCTGGAATTAACCGAACAAAAAGCTGATCATCTGAGTGAACAAGTACATGATATAGATGAAGAATTGAAAAAATCAGTTGAGGTTAAAAATGAATTCTTACGTAATTTAGAACATGAGGTGCATACTCCTATTGTCGGTATTACAACTATGGGGCAAGTTTTATGGGATAATTATGACAAATTTACTGAAGAGCAAAGACGTGGAGCTACACAGGAAATAGCAAAAAGTTCCCAGAGATTAGAAACTCTTGTTAACAATCTGATTGACGTATCTAAACTCCCAAGTCTAAACTATATATTAAATAAAACACTGATCAATTTAAGTGATTTAATACGTAACCGCCTAGATTATTGCAAAAAACTATATTTAGAAGATAAAGAGTTAGAATTTGTCTGTGATATAGAAGATGATGTGTTGGTAAGTTGTGATAAACATTACATTATCTCAACTCTGGATAATTTAATTGTTAATGCTATTTCCTATAGTAAAGATGGTAGAATCACTATCAAATTTAATAAGAACAATGAGTTTGTTAAGTTTAAGATTACTGATGAGGGAATAGGAATACCACAAAAAGAACTATACTATATTTTTGGAGCGTTTACAGTTAGTTCTAAGACTCAAACCCCAGCAGGAGGTAGAGGTTTAGGTCTTGCTCTATGCAAAGGTGCTATAGAGGCTCACAAAGGGCAAATATGGTGTAAAAGCGATGGTAAGAAAGGATCTACTTTTGTATTTACACTGCCAATCACCAGCTAATTTTACCAAACGGATTTTTAAAGATTCTTAGCTATGGTATTGTAAACATATTATGTAAGAATACGGTGGCATAAGGCTTATAACCCATTAGGCACAAGGATTATGGAGGATAGTTTTCTCTATTCCTTACAAACACTCTCCATAAAAAAATAAAACAACATTTTAATACTCCATCTTTACTCCTGGGCCTATATCCAATGCACCCTGCTTTCATTTAGAAGAAAAGGAGATTATAATTCACAATTGTATATTTCAGTATAGGTTTTATATTGAAATAATACAGTGTTGTGCGCCAGGTATACTAAGCCACTAAAAACGGATCTGTGCTAAACATACTAGTCCACCCTTGCGCCAGGTGAGAATTCCACTTTCAAATGATAAAAAGAGTGATAATTTTTAATCTATTGGTTAACTAAATTAGAGTTTAAATTAAATTGAATGAGAAAAAATAGTATGTCAGCAATCAGAAAAGTGATGTACCAACATATCAAAGGAAGTAGTAAAAGACAGATATCCAGGTCATTTGATTTGTCAAGGATACAATAAGAAAATATATTAATCTAGCGACCCAGGAAAATCTTAGTATTTTAACTAGCGATGCTGCATTAAAGGGTTAAACTATGCAAAAGCCTGACGGACTATCCATTATTAAAGCAGAGGATATAGCAACTAAGCTTTTTACTTTGTCACTAAGAGATATAGCAGGTATAGGGCATAGAATACTTAAGAAATTATATTCTGCTAACATAGATACGATAGAGAAACTATATTCATGCAGCAGTGGTCAACTCCAAACTATTTGGGGAAGTGTTTATGGAAAAAAGTGTTGGTATTTACTGCGAGGTTTTGAATTATCGGAATATGCTGTTAAAAATAGGGTAATAGGTCACAGTCGTATACTCGCCCCTGAGATGAGGAGCGTTAGAACTGCTCGTGATATTGCTGTAGAATTAATGATGAAAGCATCAAAGAGAATAAGAGAAAAAGAACTATACTCTACCTCAATAGGTTTGTATCTCAGAACTACTGATAAATTAGTTTATAAGTCTTATGCCAAAATATCTGCATCTAATGACAATTCAACAATTTTAAAACAGTTATTGATTGTTTGGGAGCGTTTAATTACCCAGCACAAAGTTGATAGTTTTCATCAGGTTGCAATCTCTCTGTCAGGCCTAACAGAGAAACCACGCCAACTTACATTTGATGATTTGGGTACTACTAAATAAGAACAGGGAGCTATCAGTTGCTATGGATAATATCAATAATAAATATGCACAAACTATAATAAGTTTTGGAATGCCACCAGCTATTAAAGATGAACCAATTGCATTTGGTCATATTCCTGGAGCTAATGTCAAAGAATATTTGAATTAAACTTATAGGGAGGGGTTACGCTGGGAAACTGAGAATATCCTACGCTAAGAAAAACTAAGCTTCCATTATTAAGCAAACTAGGTTCATTTTGGATTAAGAATTCCTTGTTAATTGGTTAAATTAAATGTATTATTGCTGATAGTAGTATTACGTCAATGACGTAATAAACGTTAAGTAAAATAAACCACGAAACTAATAAATAAAATGAATAATTGGTTAGAAAAGAAAACGGAGTTACTATTTCTGCAAGCTAAAGAAATGACTCCTAAGAGAATTAAATCTATTAGAGCATCATATGGTTTAACACAAGAGCGCTTTGCTATATTATTGGACATTTCTTATAACACTTATAAAAACTGGGAAATAGGACATCGTAATCCTTGTACTTCTGCGGTATCTTTACTAACTCTTGCAGAGCAAAATCCAAAACTATTTTTAAACCAACAACAGTAATTTACTCATGATAAAAATTAGCAGTTTAACTCCCAAAGAAAAAGAAATTGTAATACACAAAGGAACAGAGGCTTGCTATACGACAAGTTTTGATAGAATGCTAGTAGATGGAACTTATCTTTGTAGAAATTGTGGCATAGGATTGTTTAGCGATAGAAATCAGTTTAATTCAGGTACTGGTTGGCCTAGTTTTGACCAAGAATTGAGCAATAATATAAAAACTAGCAAAGATTTAGATAATATACGTACCGAAGTATTATGTAAAAAATGCGATGCCCATTTAGGGCATGTGTTTTTTGGGGAAGGATTTACAGAATTAAATACAAGATATTGTATTAATTCGGTAGCTTTAGAATTTGTTCCTTTTGAGAACATAAGCAAAACAGAAGAAGTAATTTTAGCTGCTGGATGTTTTTGGGGCATAGAATATCATTTTGGCAAATTAAATGGAGTTCTTAAAACAGAAGTTGGTTACACTGGTGGCTTTGTTGATGACCCTTCATATGAGCAGGTATGTAATAGCAACACTTCTCATGTAGAAGCGGTTAGAATAATTTATGATCCAAAAATAATTGATTATAGGCATATAATACAGTTTTTCTTTGAAATACATGACTTTCAGCAAGAAGATGGCCAAGGAGGGGATTTAGGTTATCAATATTTAAGTAATATATTTTACTATTCAGAAGTTCAAAAGGAATTAGCAAGTGATATAATTCATCAGTTACAAGATATGGGCTATAATAAAGTGGCGACTCAGATAAAGCCAGTAACAACCTTCTGGAAGGCCGAGGATTATCATCAGAAATATTATAACAAAAACGGTCAGCTACCTTACTGTCATAGTTGGAAGCAAATTTTTTAAATATATTATTTTAACTTTGCTAAAAAACTAAATATGTCATATGATAGTACCATATGATACTATCATAGTTATGAACTATAAACCACCATTCAGCATTACTAATAAAATTCTTGAACTTGCACAAGATGTTGGGCATGAATTAGGACTTCTGTCAGGAGCAAAGCTTGACTTACCTCCAATTATACTCAGAAAGAATAATCAGATAAAAACAATACAATCTTCTTTAGCTATTGAAGGTAACACTCTCAGTATAGATCAAGTAACTGCTGTAATAGAAGGCAAGAGAGTGTTAGCACCTAAAAAAGACTTAGTTGAGGTTAATAATGCTATAAAATTATATGATAATTTAAGAGAATTTAACCCACTATCAATAGACGATCTATTAAAAGCGCATAAATTATTGATGCAAGGGTTAATTCAAGATAATGGAATATGGCGAAGTAGTGGGGTAGGTATATTCAAAGGAAATAAGATAGCACATATTGCTCCTCCAGCAAATCGTGTGCTATTACTAATGAACAAGTTATTTGACTTTATAAATAAAAATAATGATATAGCTTGGTTAATTAAGGCTTGTATTTTTCATTATGAACTTGAGTTTATTCATCCTTTTTCAGATGGAAACGGTAGAATTGGTAGGGTATGGCAGCAATTGTTACTAATGCAGATGAACCATATTTTTGAATATATTCCTGTTGAAGTATTGATTAAAAATAATCAGCATGAATATTACAATATTTTAGCTAAGTGTGATTCTGCAGGAGAATCAACGTTATTTATTGAGTTTATGGCAGCACAAATACTAGAAGCTCTTAAATTGTATAATAGTACTACGGTATCACAAATTAAAACTCCATTCTCTCGTCTAGAGTTTTCAAAAACAAAGTTAAATCAAAATTGGTTTTCTAGGAAAGATTATAAAGCGATACATAAAGAGATTTCTACTTCGACAGCAAGCCGTGATTTGAATTTTGGCATTCAGCAAGGCATCCTAATTTATAAAGGCATTAAAAATCAGACTTATTATAAATTTAGCTAGGTTCAGACTGGGAAACTGAGCATATCTGGAGCTTACAAAACTAGATTAAATTTTAAAAAATGCTCTCATCACAGAGTGGATGATAAGAATTTAAGAGGTATATTATTGACGGACAAAAAGTAATCAAAATTTGCAAAATGTTTATTATCTAGTTTTTGCTTTGAATCAGTACTTACATTAATACTATCTTATATACTGGAGTAAATTTAACCCTATATTGGGTACTGACTCTTCTACCAACCTATGATAAAGATGCAAGTATAAAGTTGCTTGTACGGACTCATAATTTTCCGTATAATTTTCCTTTGATAATATCACAGCTTTGCTATGTTTTCGCTTTGTATAATTTAAAACCTTTGGTTATTATTTATTTTTGTCAGTACAATAGAATTAATCCTATTTTAATACTATTTGTGTAAAGTATAATGAGAAACTGTAAAATAATACATAAACGGATATGCACTATAATAACTATAGTAAAATGATAAAGAAAGTTCTTGGTTTAGCAGCAACGCTTGGCAAAGTTGAGTATAGAATAGGGGAAAACATAGTAGGTCTTTATAAAAACCAGATTATGTTTGGAAAGATAGAACATGATATAGTTTATTTGCTTAATTCTCAGAATAAATTCGATAAAATAGATATAGATTGTTTGAACAAGAAGACCTTTTTACAAAGCAAGCACAAAAAGCATATAGTCATATTGAATAAAGATTTATTTTAACTTGTGAGGTCTTATGAAAGTAGCGGAGAAACAAAAACTTACTAAAGAACAGAAGGAAGCCATAGGACTGTTATCTATTGGTACATTTCTAGAGTATTTTGATTTGATGCTTTATGTTCACATGGCGGTATTGCTTAATGAATTGTTTTTTCCTAAAACAGATCCTAATACTGCTTCTTTGATCACAGCCTTTTCATTTTGCTCAATCTTTGTTTTTAGACCATTCGGAGCTTTAATATTTGGTTATATTGGTGACAATATAGGTCGTAAAGCCACGGTAGTAATAACAACTTTTCTGATGTCTATATCATGCGTAGTAATGGCTACCTTGCCTACTTATGCTCAAATAGGTATAACTGCCTCTTGGATTATTACCATTTGTCGTGTGGTTCAAGGTATGTCTTCGATGGGAGAAATAGTAGGAGCAGAGATATATTTAACTGAAGTTGTAAAACCACCATTACAATATCCAGTTGTAATGGTAATTGCTATTGCTTCTATTTTGGGTGGCGTATTTGCTTTAGCTCTTGCTTCTCTTTTTACTAGTTATGGATTTAATTGGAGGTATGCATTTTGGATAGGTGCTGTAATAGCTTTAGTTGGAGCAATAGCGAGAACAACGTTAAGAGAAACTATAGATTTTGCAGATGCTAAACGTAGGGTCGAAATCTCTTTAAAGAAAAATGACCTAACAACTGAAGTATTAGCTAGTGATTATCTATATCAAAAGAAAGGGAATAAGGTAACGTTACTTTCTCTGTTTTTTATTCAATGTGGATGGCCTATATGCTTTTACTTTACATATATTTATTGTGGTAATTTTTTAAAGCAGAATTTAGGATTTACAGCCGACCAAGTTATACATCAGAACTTTATCGTTTCAATAATTGCGTTGCTTGGCTACATTGTTGTGACTGCGTTGTCCTGTAGGATACATCCTTTAAAAATACTGCAGTTCAAATTATGGGTATTTTGCCCTTTTGCAATTATCACTCCGTATTTATTAAATCATATAGATCATCATTTACAGTTATTTTGTATTCAAGCATTCTTTGTATTATTTGTTCTTAGTACTAATCCTGCTACACCAGTTTTTTATACTCATATTCCTATCTTTAGACGCTTTACTTTCGGTAGTCTTATTTATGCTATGTCAAGAGCTATAATGCATGTAACAACAGCTTTTGGGCACTTTTGGACTATTCCATTTTAGGAAATTAGAGATAGAAGCAGGGAGTTATTATTATTAAAAGAAAATATAGATTCTGTTTCGTACGACTTATTTTGTTGTTTAGATGTGTGGTGCATACAATTATCAAGGAATTGCTGTTCTACTTTTAATAGTCCAAGATATATTGAACTAGTTAAAAAACTTGTTAAAGTTTCAGTAACTGTTTTCTCTATTTTTTTTATCACTCATACTTCCTATAGTCTGTATATTATGCAACCTATCAATTATCTTAATTAGCAACACTTATTTGTCTTGTTTATCATAAGCATTATTCAATATTTCCCTTACACTCAATTTACTTCCATCAGGTCTATCACGAGTAACTCTATCAACCATTTCGGCTATTCTTCATCCAAAAGTATCAAGAATCATTTCTGTCGTGACTTCCGTATCTTCTACAATATTATGCAAAACACTTGTAACTATTACGCCAGTATTAAGCTTATAATCAGATACCATATAAGCTACTTCTAATGGATGAGTGTAGAAAGGTTTCCCACTGTTTCGAAACTGTCCTTCATGGTATTTTTTAGCTCAGTAAATAGATTTATTAATTAGAGTAAAATCTAATTGATTTTTAGTATCTAATGATTCTGATTTTTCTATCACTCTGGTTGAATAATAACAAGGCACCAAATAATCCATAAACACCATAAGTTAATTAGTATTAAAGAAGATATGTTATCATTATTTTTAAATAACAACAATATATTTTATGATTTGCCAATAATATTCTTTGGAAAATAAAGATAATGTAGATAGAGCCTTTATGCTGTCTAAAAGGTATTTTTTATAAATTACTGGTGCTAGGAAAAGGTGACATTCTATTGTTCTTAATTTCTTTTAAACAAAATACAAGTTTATCTTTGAGTAAAGCATTTTTTGGAACAATATTTTTCTCTGGGTAGGTATTTTTAAAAGCAAGTAATTTTTTATTCATTACCACTTCTAATTTATGCCTTTGTGGTTGTGTAAGTTTTTTAATATATTTATCATAATTACTAAGCTTCACAGGTGATACATTAGGCGCTAAGTTTTGTAGTAGTATTATTTGTGGTATATTATTGTCGCTTCCTTCATTATCAGACTGATCTGAATCATCGATACCTTGGTGATCAAGGCTGATATTATCTACATCAAAATTATTTATAGATAATTCTTCATCGCTGTCTTCATCTAAACCGAGTTGAGGTAATTCGTTTAATAAATAAAGATTATGTTCAACCTCATCCCAAACCTGTATTCCCGTGCTAATTTTACTAGGTAAAGATGCTAAATAGTTAGCAATGATTTGATTAGCATCAACTGGAAACCCTTCACCAGAATCTTTTTTAGGTAAAGTAATGAGTGGAAGCGGAGCTCTTCCTGTTCTTGTTAATTCTAAAGTTAATTTTCCTTTGACAGCTTTTGCACGCAGACCAGTAACGTGGCTTTTAAGATTAATTTTACGAATAACATCTCTTAAAGAATCGCTAGCTTTTAATTTGATTTTTACACACCCAAGCTCTAAAATAAAATCTTTAGCTATGTATTTTTCGTGTGATCCATCTTTTGCAATAGGAGCTTTTGAAAAAGCCTGTTCAAAAGTTAGTGGTTGTATACCTGGTATGCTCAATTTGTAACCTCTTGTAAATGAATCTTTGAAATTTGTATACTCTGGCATGAAGACTTAAATTAAATAACTTAACAAATTAATTATTACTCAACATGGCTCTTTATTAGTTAATTAGTTAGTCTTGTTTTTCGGGAGGCCTGTCCATAAAGCACTCGGTACTAAAAAATGTTTTCAGATTAATAAATACTGGATGAACCTAGGTTTAAGCTACTCAGAAAACTATCCTAGGGTATTACCTTAAGGATATAACTTATAGATGAAAAACATTTACAAATGAAGTAAACAAGTTTAAAGATTAAGTTTTGATTGATGTCATTATTATTTGTTTTAGGATCTTATGTTGCTTGATACGAGCTATAAAAAATTACAGGAAATATACTCAACCCACCTAAATGAAATAAGAGAAATAAAATTTACTTTCAAGGAAGTACACATAATAGCTTGTCTTCTTCATAACAGAGGGTATAAAAAAATAGCATCTTTGTTATCTATTTCTCCGAAAACAGTAGAATCCCATATTCATAACATAATGCTAAAGCTAGGCTACCGTTCTAGAGAATCTATTATAGATCTTGTAGAGAAGTCTGGAAAGATGCATCTTATAAAGCAATTTTATTTACACTTGCTAGTTCAGGCTTCATTTTATAATCAACTGCAAACAATAGGAAAAGTTCTAAACCGTGAGGGTTGTATTTGTCTGCTACATAGGGTAGGTATAAATAAACAACAGGAGATTTTATTAAAGCAGTTGCAAGTACATTTAAAAGTAGCGAATATAACTTTAATCAATATAGAAGATAGCGATCAAAATACTAAAGAAGCCATGTATAACATATATGTTTCTTCAAAAGAGCTGGTTGATAATCATCAATTACCTGAAGGGATTTTTATTGTACTCGATAAAAATTTAGAACCTGATGAAATTAATCATATCAAGGGTATAGATTTTAGAAAGGAAGAAAATTACTACTTATCCCTGTTAGAGTTATTAAAGCACATTTTAAATAAAACTAACCTAGACAGAATTATTCAGGAATTTACTACAGAATGTACCGCTATCCTAAATGGCTTTGTTGCATGAATCAGATTTTGGTCATAATGCCCCTTTCCCCAAAACTTGGGTTATGCAGTGCGCACAGAAATTGGTTTGCCAA
>JAIFLQ010000064.1 GCA_020048975.1 Rickettsia sp.
GTTGAAGAACAGAACCAGCATTTAAGCGGACGAGTTGGTACTCAGGAGCAAGAATTAAAAGAGTCTGCAGCTATAAAAAGTGAATTTATCCGTAATGTTAGTCACGAATATCATGCACCAATGACTGGCATATCTAGCATGGCTCAAATATTAGTAGAGAATTATGACCAATTAACAGATGAGCAACGAAAACAAGCAGCTAAAACCCTGTTAGATAGTTCCTTACGTCTTGAAGTGTTTGATGCGAATATATCTAGTCTATCAAAACTTAGTAAAGGAAAGCTCAATTTAAAATTAGAAACTATAAATCTGAGTAATCTTGTTGAGGAATCCGTTAGCACTTGCCGTAGATTATATGAAAAAAAACCAGAAGACAAAAAATGGGTTTTAGATATCGATGAAGAAATCACAGCGAATCTCGATAAATATTATTTCAAACAATGTCTAGATAATTTAATTATCAATGCAATTAGTTACTGCCATAAAGGCAGGATAGAGGTTGCTTTGAAACAAAACAAATATGGCATACATTTCAGCATTAGTGACGAAGGCGTGGGCATTCCTATAGAGGAATTATACGATATATTCGCTGAATTTACAGTGAGTTCCAAGACCCACACACCAGCAGGTGGCAGGGGTATTGGCCTGACTTTGTGTAAAAAAGTTATCGAAATTCACGGAGGTACTATTAAAGCAGAAAGCGATGGCAAAAAAGGTGCTAAGTTTAGCTTTGTTTTGCCGTGAAAATAACAACAGGCAAGTAAGGCAGAATACGAAAAGACCACCCCTGAGGGAAATAACTAAGTTCAGGGGTTTACCACCGTGTATATAGCGAAAGTAGTTGAATTAGCATATGTTAATTTCAAAACGAGGCTGCGGAGCTTATATAAATACGTGAGCACAGACGAGACTTGTAAAATTGGCATATGCTAATTAAAGCTATACATCCTAACAAAATCCTAGAACAATTCACTTTGCATAATAAATGGTAGTAAAAGGTAACAATAGATGGAGATACTCTTCACTACTTTCTAGCTTTTGCCAAGTGCAACTCAGCAAATTTCCAGTTGATCATATGATCTATAAAACTAGTAACATAATCTGGTCTTCTATTGCGATAATCTATGTAGTAAGCATGCTCCCAAACATCACATGCTAAAATAGGTTCGTAAGCATCTGTAATAGGGGTTGCAGCATTAGCAGTTTTAATAATATGTAGCTTATTATCTTTGTAAACAAGCCAAGCCCAACCACTACCAAATTGAGTTAAAGCTGCTTGTTTAAACTCAGCAATAAATGATTCATATGAACCAAAATCTTTTTCTATTTGCAGCAATATCTCTCCTGTTGGTTTCCCTCCACCGCCTGGTGTAATAGAATTCCAAAAAAATGTATGATTCCAAACTTGGGCTGCATTATTAAAAATAGCTGTATTTGAATTACTAGAAGCTAAAATTATTGCCTCTAAATCCATATCCATCATTTCTTTATTATCTTGTATCAAATTGTTCAAATTTGTTACATATGCATTATGATGCTTATTATAATGATATTCGAATGTTTCAGCAGTAAAATGAGGCTTGAAATCATCTTTGCCATATGGCAATTCTGGTAAGACAAAAGGATATTTTTTTTGATTTGAGTGATTACAGTAAGTCATTTTTTATTCTCCATATTAAATATAATTAATTTATCAAGAAGATACATATCCATCTTCAATAGCTTTGTATACAGCTTCCATCTCTTGTAAATCAGCACCACAATGTAGCACTATATCACATCCAGCCTCAATAGATTCTCTAGTAACTTTGGCAAGACTTTTGCAAAACAACGGTTCTATAAGTTTTTGTTCTTTTCCGCAAAACTCTATTATTTCTTGATTACTCTTTGTACTTACATCAATCATAAATAACAGCTTAAACTCTTCCTGATATTGATTCTTCCATTCTCCACCTTGTGATGCAAGCAAAATTACTCTATTTAACAAATATTTTTGTTGACCTATTTTGCCATGTAGAGCATACATACAAATATCATCAGTTACCAAAATACCTTTAAAGCCTATTTTATCTCTTATATAATCAATAACCTTGATAGATAAAGTAGCAGGCTTTTTAGGATCAAGTACACTATAAATCACATGAGCACTCATGCCCCACGCCTCTTCTTGCGCTAGTTCCTTAAATACTTTGAAATCTGTTTCTTCAAGAGTTTTTAAATCAGTACTGACCACAGGCAATGCAAGATGACTATCAACATCTGCTCTACCATGACCAGGTACATGCTTGACAAATGCTATCCCTTCTTTATCATTAATACCAGCTATAGCCTCCTTGCATAGATCAATAACTTGCTCTGAATTATTACCAAAACTACGATCTCCAATAATTGGATCTGCTTCTATATAGTGAATGTCACAAACTGGGGCGCAAGGAGAATCAATACCAAGCTCTTTTAACTCAGACATAATTAGTGAATAATTTTCTCTAACTGCTTTTTTTGCTTTAACTTTATCCACCAAATACATGTCAGAAAAAACTTTTGCTTCTGGATATAATTTTTGTGCAATAGGTGGCTTTATTCTAGCAACTCTGCCACCTTCTTGATCAACAAAAATTAAACTTTTCCTTTTAGGGAATAATTCTCGAAGAGATTGTGTAAGACTTGTTAGCTGATCTCTAGATTCAACATTCCTAGAAAATAAGATAAAACCTAGGGGTTTTGCCTTTAAAAAGAACTCTTTTTCCTTATCGCTAAGTTTAGTTCCAGCTAGACCAAAAATAATATTCGTGATTGTTGATTTCATAAATAAATATATTACGTTAATGAATTTTTTCTAAATTGCTAACAGTTGAGTACCTGTCTTCATAATATACTGCAACATTTCCAACAGCTCCATTTCTATGTTTTGCCACTAAAATTTCTGCAAAATTATGAACCTTACTGAGCTTATCGGCCCATTCTGAATATTTAGGATCATCCTGTTTTGGCTCTTGCCTTCTTAAATAATATTCCTCTCTATACAAAAACATTACAACGTCAGCATCTTGTTCTATCGATCCAGATTCACGCAAATCAGATAACATTGGCTTTTTATCCTCTCTTTGTTCTACGGCTCTTGAAAGTTGAGCTAAAGCAATAACAGGTATGTTTAATTCTTTAGCTAAGGCTTTTAAGCCTTGAGTAATTTCTGAAACCTCTACAACCCTATTTTCAGACTTATTAGAACCGCGAAGTAATTGCAAATAATCTATAAATATAATTCCTAAATTATGTTTTCGTTTTAATTTACGAGCTCTTGTTCTAACTGCTGATATTGTCAGAGCTGGAGTATCATCAATAAAGATTTGCATATCTGTAAGCTCTGAAGCTGCTCGCCTGAGATCATTATAATGTTCTTCATTAACTTTACCATTTCTAAGAAGCGTAGAATCAACCTTAGTTAACATCGAGAGTAATCTAGTAGACAATTGCTCAGATGACATTTCTAGAGAAAAAAAACCAACAGAAGGTTTTGGTTTATCTGGATCTGCTTTTTTTAGCAATGATTTACAGGCATTAAAGGCAAAATTAATTGCAAAAGCAGTTTTCCCCATACCTGGCCGACCAGCAATAATAACCAAATCAGAGTTGTGAAAACCAGAAAGTTTTTTGTCAAGATCGTTCAGACCTGTTGAAATACCAGTCACATGATCTGCATTCTTCATTGCCCTGTTAATACTATCAAGCGATAAAGCTACATGTTCTTTAATATGAAGAAAACTTCTCTCATTTATTCCTTCACTAGCCAATTTGTATAATTTAGTCTCGGCAGTTTCAAGTTGTTCCGCACCACTAAGCTCTAAAGTAGAATCATAGGCAATATTTACTGTTTCCTCACCTATTTGAATAAGGTTACGCTTAATTGCCAGATCAAATATTATTTTTCCGTAATCCTGAGGATTAATAACAACCATTGCCATAGTTGTTAATTTAATTAGATATTCCTCGCCATTTAATTCAATAAATAACGGATCTTTATCAAGCATTGATTTTAAAGTAATGATCGAAGGAGTTAAACCTTTCTCAGAAATAATCTCAATTGAATTATAAATCTTTTGATGCAATATCTCAAAAAAATGCTCAACTCTTAAAAATTCGTTTACTTGTTCAATCAAATTAGGATTAATCAATACTGCGCCGAGCAACATCTGCTCTGCTTTAATATTTGTAGGAAGCGCTCTTTCAGTAAAAGTTTCAATTTGCGCCACTATTTACAAGCCCCTTAAATATTTATCCGCTTCTAGAGCAGCCATGCAACCAGTGCCAGCAGCAGTAACAGCTTGACGATATATTTTATCCTGAACATCACCAGCTGCAAAAACCCCTTCAATACTAGTTTTAGTAGAATTTGGTAATGTAATTATATAACCCTCATGATCTATATCAATAAACCCTTTAAACATGTCAGTATTTGGCTTATGTCCTATTGCTATAAATACCCCTTCACAAGCAATTTCTTTGATTTTTCCAGAATTAACATCTTTAAGACGTACTCCCGTTACTGATTTTGGATCTTTAGTACCTATAACCTCATCTAGCGCATGATTCCATACTAACTCTATTTTGTTATTGGCAAATAATCTATCTTGCAAAATTTTCTCAGCTCGGAGTTCATCTCTTCTATGAACCAAATATACTTTACTTGCATGGCTAGTTAAAAATAGAGCTTCTTCAACAGCAGTATTACCACCACCAACCACTATTACTTCTTTGTTTTTAAAGAAAAACCCATCGCACGTAGCACATCCAGACACACCAAAACCTTGAAACTCTTGCTCAGATTTGAGTCCAAGCCATTTTGCTTCTGCACCTGTACAAATTATAATTGTAGCAGCTTCATAAATGTCACCTGAAGAAGTAAAAACCCTAAAAGGTCTGTTACCTAATTCAACTTTCTCAACATAATCATGTACAAGTTTTGCACCAACATGCTCTGCTTGGGCTTCCATTTCCTGCATCAACCAAGGGCCCTGAATTGGCTTGGCAAAACCAGGATAATTTTCAACATCTGTAGTGATAGTAAGCTGTCCGCCAGGTTGCATACCATGAATTAATATAGGCTCAAGCGCTGCTCTTGCCGCATATATAGCAGCAGTAAGACCAGCTGGACCAGAACCAATAATCAGAACTTTTGTTTTTATCATATTTCTAGCTCGTTTATCTATTTAAGTATTATGGCTAGTGACTCTCTTATTATTTTAGATACTGAAACAAGTTCAACATGACACACATATTATCTGCCCCAAGAATCTCAGATACATCGCTTTGCCCCCTCAAAACGACGCCTTATATCTTTTGTATTGCGAAACTAAAATGATTATTCTTCTAACTTAGCAACCTTAATTTTTTTAACTTTCTCAGTTTCAATAGAAGTTTTTTTTGCTTTGGTAATTGTTGTTTTTGTACTCTTAGGTTTATTATCACTTACCGTCTTTACAAAAGGAAAATGATTTTCATCTTCGCTATCTATTTTTTTTCCAGAAAGAAGATTCTTGATCTCTTGACCAGACATAGTCTCACGCTCTATAAGAGTAATAGCTAAAAGATGTAATTGATCTAAATGAGTTGTGAGAATATGTTTTGCAAAATCATAACCTTCTTGGATCACCCTCTTCACTTCATCGTCAATTAACTCAGCAGTTTTTTGCGATACAACCCTTCCAGAACTAGCCGAAGAATACATATCTTCACTAGCTTTTCCATGGAATATTGTACCGACTTTCTCACTAAGTCCCACTTCAGTTACCATATGTTCAGCTAGTCTAGTAACTTGTCTAATATCAGAATACGCACCTGACGTTACCTTTTCTCTGCCAAAAATTATCTCCTCAGCAATTCTACCAGCAAGACCAATTGCAATATCAGCCTTCATTTGCTCCAGCGATCTAGAAACGTTATCATTTTCAGGTAACCGCATAACCATCCCAAGAGCTTGACCCCTTGGGATAATTGTTGCTTTATGGATTGGAGATGCTCCGGCACAATATAACCCAACAAGAGCATGTCCACCTTCATGATAAGCAGTTAATTTTTTCTCAGCATCAGACATTACCATAGACCGGCGCTCAACCCCCATCATCACCTTATCTTTAGCCTCCTCTAGATCTACCATCTCTACTATCTTTTTTCCTTTGCGAGCAGCTAAAAGAGCAGATTCGTTAACTAAATTTTGCAACGCCGCCCCCGAGAAACCGTAAGTACCTCTAGCAATAATTTTAGGATCAACTTTATCGGAATATTTTATCTTCTTAAGATGCACTTTAAGAATTTGCTCTCTACCATTTACATCAGGATTGGATACCGTAATTTGTCTATCAAACCTTCCAGGACGAAGTAATGCTGGGTCAAGAACATCAGGTCTATTTGTAGCTGCAATAATTATCACACCTTCATTTGCTTCAAAACCATCCATCTCAACAAGCATCTGATTTAGCGTTTGCTCTCTTTCATCATTTCCACCACCAAGACCTATACCTCTATGACGCCCGACCGCATCTATCTCATCAATAAATATAATACATGGAGCATTCCTTTTTCCTTGCTCAAACATGTCTCTAACCCTACTAGCACCGACTCCAACAAACATCTCAACAAAATCAGAACCAGATATACTAAAAAACGGAACATTAGCCTCGCCAGCTATTGCTTTTGCAAGCAAAGTTTTACCAGTACCTGGAGGACCGACAAGTAGACAACCCTTTGGTATTTGACCACCAAGTTTTTGGAATTTACTAGGATTTCTTAAAAAATCAACTATTTCAGACAATTCTTCTTTTGCCTCTTCAATACCAGCAACATCAGCAAAGGTTATTTTAGGACCTTTATCAGATGTAAGTTTTGCTTTAGATTTACCAAAACCCATCCCTTTGCTACCACCTTGCATTTGGCGCATAAAGAAAACCCACACACCGATTAAAAGTAACATCGGAAACCAAGAAACAAAAATACTAAACAGAGAATTCATTTTAGTATCAGGAGGGGAGACATCAACATATACACCATTGATAGTAAGCTTATCGATCAAACCTGGATACTCTGCTGCATAAGTTGTGAAACTCGTCCCATCAGTAAATGTGCCATCTAACGTTCTTCCTTGAATTTTAACTGAAGAAACTTGCTTTGCGTCAACTTTGTTTAAAAAATCAGAGAATGCCAATTTTTCTCTACCAGAACCAAACCCATCACCTTGTAGAGCATTAAAAGTCATAATCATTAATATGAAAATAAAAATCCAAATAAAAATATTTTTGTTCTGGTTGTTCATGTAAAAATTCCTAGAAGAAATGAGTAAAACGCGAAATAAAATTAGGTTTAAAAATTACCTTTATAACACCACTTAATATTTCATTATCATAATAAGATATATGGGGAATGGCCACCACTTTTTCAAGATTTTTAATTACTGGCAACGTAAATAATATAGATTTATGGTTATTATCGCTGTCTTTAGCTAATTTTTCTAAATTTAAATGTTTTTTTAACTCTATATATTCATCCATAGAAAGGCTCGAAATAATATATTTAGAACCATTAAGAATAATTTCAAACCTATTATCCCAATAATACAAATTGTTACTTTCCTTTATAAAGGCTTTTTCTTTGTAAATTACTATCTCTCCATTTTTAGCAATTAATTTACAATGGCTTAAAGTAGATGATATAAATGATTTATCCGTGACCGCGGCAATAACATTTATTACATTTCTATACCTGGGTAGCACAGTTTTACCACTAACTATTGCTAATACATAATTAATTACATGGATTTTTATCTCTGTGTCTAGATCTATAAATTTAGCAATATTAATTTTAGCAAACCCATAATTATAAATTGAGACTACTTCAGCGATAGCTTGTATAAGCATCTCATTTAACTTCTTGGCTCTATCAGTTGATTCACTATATTCATCTAGTAACGTTGCTTTTTCTTCTGAGTTAAATAGTTCTAATTTTTTTCTTACTCTATTCCTTTCATATTTATCTAATTTATTAGATTCATCTTCAAACCATTTAATTTTGTTTGTTAACAAACAATCAATTAATTCTCTTTTTTCTATGTTAAATAATGGGCGTATTACCCATAAATCATTCCAAAAGTAAGTAATATTAGGCATTAAAGCAAGATCACTAGATTTTTTTGATTTTTTTATTAAGTATGTCTCGAGCATATCGTCAAGGTGATGAGCAGTGAGTAACAATGAAATCCCAAGTCTTTTGCAACTCTGATTGATTAATTCATAACGTGCTTTTCTTGCTCTTTCCTGTATTGCTGTTGCTCTATCACCACAATTCCATGATAAAGGAATAAAATGAAAACCACACTGAGATGATAATTTTTTTATATAGGAAATTTCCGACTTAGATTCTGGTCGTAAATTATGGTCAACAGAAAAAATTGTCACTTCAATATTTTTAGCACGTGACCACTCAATTAACAAATGTAACAAAGCTATGGAGTCACTTCCGCCAGATACTGCTATCCCAATTTTGTCAATTTTATTAACGCCGAAAATATTATTTATATTTAATGAAAATTTCTTGTATAGACTAAAATAAGATAAATCTCTGTCCATAATCATTTATTCTGGTAACAAAGAAAGATCTTCCACTGCTTCTCTTATTAAGATCAATAAATATATTGCTATCAGCGCCATGCAGAAACTTATAACATATACTCTAAAAGACTTAAAAAACACTGCTAACAAGGTCACTGTAAGTATAATCCCTAAACTATAATAACCACCATATATTAACAAACGCAACAGTATATTATTAGTAAAATAACTAGCCAAACTACGGTCAGTAGTATAAGCAAAAACACTATGCATCGGCAGCTGAAGCAAAGTAATTATAAAAATATATAAAAAGTTCCTATTAAAATTCATAAGCGAAAAAACATTTCTTGTATTTCTATACTCAAATCTAAATTACACCCCTTGTCTTTCAAGCATTTTTTTCTTAATTTCTGCAATTGCCTTAGCAGGATTTAGTCCCTTTGGACAAGTTTTTGTACAATTCATTATTGTGTGGCATCTATAAAGTTTAAACGGATCTTCTAAAGCATCTAACCTTTCACCACTAGCTTCATCTCTTGAATCAGCAAGCCATCTGTAGGCCTGTAACAATATAGCAGGACCTAAATATTTTTCTCCATTCCACCAATAACTTGGGCAGGAAGTGGAACAGCAAGCACATAATATACACTCATATAACCCATCCAATTTCTCCCTGTCTTCTGCAGATTGAAGCCTTTCTTGACCTTTTTCTACAGGCGTATCAGTCTTAAGCCAAGGTTCTATTGAAGCATATTGAGCATAAAAATGCGTCATGTCAGGAATAAGATCCTTAATAACACTCATATGCGGCAAGGGATATATTTTAATATCACCAGAGATTTCATCGATAGACTTAGTACATGCAAGAGTATTAGTTCCATCTATATTCATAGCACAACTACCGCAAATCCCCTCGCGGCAAGATCTTCTAAAAGTCAAAGTAGGATCAAGTTCGTTTTTTATCTTGATTAGTGCATCAAGAACCATTGGTCCGCATTTTTCTAAATCTATCTCATATGTATCCATTCTTGGATTTTCTCCAGAATCAGGGTCATATCGATAAATCCTTAATTTCTTAGGCGAATCCGCAGATTCTAAACTTACATGTACCTTTCCTTCAGAAATTCTGGAATTTGGTGGTAATCTCAACTCTGCCATCTTTTCCTCACAATTTTTTTTATTCTAATAAACACGCTTAACCGGGGGAACAAAATCTACTTCGTCAGTTAAAGTACTCAACACCACTGGCTTATAATCTATTTTAACTTTACCATTCTGATCTAACCAAATCATTGTATGTTTCATCCAATTTTTATCATCCCTCTCTGGAAAATCTTCTCTTGCGTGAGCCCCCCTGCTTTCTTCTCTATTTAAAGCTGCGTGAACAGTAAGCACAGCCTGATCAATCAAATTAGCCAGTTCAAGCGCTTCTACTAAATCACTATTCCAAATCATTGAACGATCGGTTACCGATATCTCGTTATATTCATTTCTAATACTATCGATAAGCTCCCTTCCTTCTTCAAGAACTTCTTTTGTTCTAAAAACAGCTGCATGATCTTGCATCGTTCTTTGCATCTTAAGACGTAAATCAGCTACTGATATACTACCTTTAGCATTCCTAATTTTATCTAATCTTGCAATTATTGGATCAAGCACCCCTGATTTTAATTTTTTATGAGGCGTACCTGGTTTTATAATCTCTGCCGCTCTGTGCGCTGCAGCTCGGCCAAATACAACAAGATCAAGCAATGAATTCGAACCAAGACGATTTGCACCATGAACAGATACGCATCCAGCCTCGCCTATTGCCATCAACCCTGGCACAACAATTTGTTTACCATCTTTTAGAGTAACAACTTCTGTATGATAATTTGTTGGAATACCACCCATATTATAATGAACAGTCGGCAAAACTGGAATCGGTTCCTTAGTAACATCAACCCCCGAAAAGATTTTTGCAGTTTCCGAAATGCCAGGAAGTCTTTCATGAAGAATCTCTGGAGGCAAATGATTTAAATGTAAAAATACATGATCTTTCTTAGGGCCAACGCCCCTGCCAGCTCTTATTTCCATAGTCATTGAACGGGAAACAACATCTCTTGATGCCAAATCTTTAGCAGATGGTGCGTAACGTTCCATAAAACGTTCACCCTCTGAATTTACAAGATAGCCCCCTTCGCCCCTTGCTCCTTCGGTAATTAAACATCCAGCACCATAAATCCCAGTTGGATGAAACTGTACAAATTCCATATCTTGCAGAGGTAAACCAGCTCTTACACACATTCCACCACCATCACCTGTACAAGTGTGAGCTGAAGTCGCTGAAAAATAAGCCCTACCATATCCGCCAGTAGCTAGAACAACCATATGCCCTTTAAAAGCATGTAAGCTACCATCATCTAGATTCCAAGCAAGAACCCCCTTACACTGACCATCTTCCATAATTAAGTCAATTGCAAAATATTCAACAAAAAATTGCGCTTGGTGTTTTAGCGCTTGTTGATACAAAGTATGTAAAATCGCATGACCAGTTCTGTCGGCAGCTGCACAAGTTCTTTGAGCAGCTTTCCCTTTTCCAAATTCAGTAGTCATTCCGCCAAATGGTCTTTGATATATTTTCCCCTCTTTATTCCTTGAAAAGGGCACACCATAATGTTCAAGCTCAATAACACTAGCTGCGGCATTTTTACACATATATTCTATAGCATCTTGGTCTCCAAGCCAGTCTGATCCTTTGATTGTATCATACATATGCCATCGCCAGTCATCTTCTCCCATGTTTCCAAGAGCAGCACTAATACCGCCCTGGGCAGCAACGGTATGGCTACGAGTTGGAAAAACTTTAGTAATACAAGCCGTACTAAGCCCAGCCTCTGCCATCCCAAAAGTAGCACGAAGACCTGCTCCACCTGCTCCAACAACAATTACATCAAATTCATGAGTTTTTATATTATAATTATTAGTCATAAATATTTTTCCATTATAAAATCATTATATAAAAAACTGCTACAAGAAAAGAAATAGTCGTGATAATCGCAAAAGCTTGAGTTCCTAATAAAAACACAAGACGTATCGCACGACAATTAATATAATCCTCAATAACAACTTGCATACCAAGCACAGCATGATACATCATTGTAACGAAAAAGATTACAAGCATCACAATGTTATAGGGCTTTTGTAAACAAGAAATAACTACACTAATCTCGCTTTTAGAGATTTGCCAAGAAAAAGAAATAACCCAAAATACCATCACAGCAATTATTAAAGCTGTAAGCCTCTGATGCCACCAATGATGAGAACCAGAACCAGCCGCCCCAAGATTCTTAGCTTTTGATAGATCTGATCTATATTTATTCTTCATTTTAAAATCACTCACAATAACCGTTAAATAAAAATCCAAAAAATTAGCGTTAATACCACAGAAGCGACTACGGCTAACCATCCAGAATAATTTATTGCTACAATCGAGAATCCACGCCCAGTATCCCATATTAAGTGTCTAATACCTGTACATAGATGATAAAAAAAAGCATAACTTGTCAGTACTAATAAAAATTTAACAAACCCATTACTAAATATTTCTAAATATGAAGAATCAAACCTACTAAATACCCATAAAATAAACCACCAACTAACTGCGGATATCATAAAAAACAACCCTATTCCGCTAAGACGATGACCAACAGATAAAACTGAACTTATTTGCGGTTTATAAATACTAAGATGTGGCGAAGTTGGCCTTGCTTTATGTATTTCTTCTGTAGATTTTTGCATAATTCATACCAAGCTTTACTTAAATTACTCTATACCAAGGTTAATTATATAAACTAGTATAAGGCTTTTCAAGCTTCTTTGGCATCTTTCACAAGAAAATAACTTAGTATATTGAAAATTTAAGCATAAACACACACTATAACTACTATCACCTGTATTTATAGTATTTTTAGAAAATTTCTTATAGACATAACAAGTTTTATTGATTATAAACTCAGCTCAATGAGTCTTTGTAATTATAATTTACTATCTATAAAGTTAAATCAACTTTAAACCTGGCCAAGTAGCTCAGTTGGTAGAGCAAAGGACTGAAAATCCTTGTGTCGCCGGTTCGATCCCGGCCTTGGCCACCACTTCTATATTTTATTAAACTTCAACTTCTTATCTTCACTATATCTTTAATATTAAATAGTCATTAGTAGTGTTTTTGCATCAAATTTAATATTAATATTGTTATTAGTATTTAAGCTAATTATAGTATTTGAAGTGAAATTTTTTACCAAGAATACTGAATGTTAAAAAAAGACTTAGAATTAGTGATAGCAACCCATAACATTGCCAAAATCAATGAATATAAAAGCTTATTTTATAATACTCCAGTTATACTGAAAACAGCAATAGAACTAGGAGTCTCAGAACCGGAGGAAAATGGAAAAACTTTTGCTGAAAATGCTTATATCAAAGCAGAGAATGCAGCTAATAAGACGGGAATATTATCATTAGGAGAAGATAGCGGACTTACAATTAAATCCCTCAATGGGTTTCCTGGGGTTATAACAGGCAGATGGGCAAAGGATGTAGGCGGTTATAAAAAAGCTTTTAAGGAATTAGCAAAAAAGTTAGACGGCTTATCCAAAAATGCTTCATTTCAATGTACAATTGTGTTAATTTGTCCTAAACAAGGACAAATTAATGAATTCTCTGAAAGTGTTGACGGTATCTTAGATTTCTCATTTATTACTGGAGAAGGATTTGGATATGATCCAATTTTTGTACCAGAAGGTTACAACAAAACATTTGCTCAATTAACAATGACTACAAAAAATCAAATAAGCCATAGGGGTAAATGTTGTCGTAAGCTCTTACAATTTTTGACGTCACTAAATAAAACTAAAACTAGGAGTGTTGAATGATTCAAAAAAAATATCATGGAATTTAAAGTAGTAACCTGGAATGTAAATTCAATTACTATGAGGATAAATCATTTAATTGAATTTATAAAACAACACGATCCAGATGTTATTTGCTTACAAGAGCTTAAATGCGAAACTGTTAAATTTCCATATGAAGCACTATCGCATTTACCTTATAATTTATATATTAACGGACAGAAATCCTATAATGGAGTAGCTATTCTCTCAAAGATACCAGCCGATGAAGTAAAAATCGATTTTACAAATAACCCAGTTCCTGATCAAGCTAGATTCATTGAAATTTGTTTTAATAGTTTTATGGGTTTTACTAGAGTAATATCTTTATATGCACCAAATGGTGGAGTTGTTGGTAGTGATAAATTTCAAATGAAATTAGAATTTTATGACCAATTTACTAAGTATATAAAATATTTATCATCCTATGATGAAAAATTACTGATTGGCGCAGACTATAATATAGCCCCTTTTAATATTGATGTTTACGATCCAATTAGTTTACAAAATACTACTTGTTGTACAATTTTAGAAAAAGACAAAATGCGAACAATTTTAAATTCTGATTTTGTAGATAATTTTAGAATCAAGCATCCTCAGAAAAAAGAATATTCTTGGTGGGATTATAGAGCCGGAGCTTTCAAGCAGAATAAGGGAATGAGAATAGATTCAGTTGTTTCAAGCGTTAATACATTGCCGTTTTTACAAAATTGTTTTATAGACTATAATACAAGGGAACAAAACAAGCCATCAGATCACGCTCCAGTGATAGCAATTTATAGGCCTTATATAGTAAATTAAGTTATAGATTTCTTATATAGACTATTGTAGATATCAGAAGTTTTTAGCAAGTTTGAATGCGTACCATGATCAGATAATTTTCCATGGTCTATGACCAAAATATTATCAAAATCTTGAACAGAAGAAATACGGTGGGCTATTGAAATAACCATCTTACCACGCATAACCCTTTTTATATTATCTAGTATTTCTTTTTCACTTTCGCTGTCAAGAGCACTTGTGGCTTCATCAAGAAGTAGAATTTCTGGTTTATATAAAAGAGCTCTAGCTATCGCCACTCTTTGCTTCTGCCCCCCTGACATCCTAACTCCTTTTTCACCAATCTCAGTGTCTATAACATCTGGTAGGTGATCTATAAACTTATCTATCCCACACAGATGAATTACCTCCTGAACATCTTCTTCTTTAGCACAAGGATTAGAAAACATAATATTATACCTTATTGTACCAGAAAAAATGTCAGGATCTTGAGGAGTGTAAGCAATAATTTTTCGTATATCACGAACATCATAAGAATTTACTTCATTATTAGCTATTTTTAGCTTTCCAGATTGGTGCTGGTAAAATTTAAGTATTAACTGCATAATAGTGCTTTTACCTGAACCAGATTTCCCTACTATAGCAGTAAATTGATTTTGTTTAATACAAAAACTAATATTCTCAAGAGCTAGAACATCTGATCTTGCAGGGTAGGAGAAACTTAGATTTTCAAAAAAGATATCGTAGTTTTGTGAGATATTTTTAAAATTTCTAGAAATCCCCTCGGGTAAATATGAGACATCAGGAAGCTTGGCTTTTGCTTGCAAATCAAACACCCTATCAAGAGCAGCTAGTGGACCTTGGATTTCACTGAATAACTCAGCTATACCACCTGCACTCATACCAACAATCATTGCGTAATATATAAATGAGACCATCTGACCTGAGGTCATTTTACCATCAATTATGTCCATACTACCTACCCATATCACCATAGTTATAGATCCAGATATAGCGATAATAGCCAAAGCAAAAAACAAAGACCTTAACTTAAGCCTTTTGCCTGTATGTTTAAGATATGTAGCTATTTTTTCATTAAATCTTTCTTCTGCATGGCCTTGTTGGTTAAAAGAATATAAAGTTCTAACAGCTGAAAAACTTTCCTCTATAAAACATGATAATTCTGATCTTTCTACCATTACTTTTTTAGAAATACTCCGAACATGTTTGCTCAAACGGAGTAGTGGACCAAGTAAAACTGGCACACTAAAAATAACAAGCAAAGATAATTTTGGACTTTGAAAAAACATCAAAATGACAGCCCCAAATAACATAATAGAATTACGAATAAAAAAGGATAAAAAATTGGTTATTAAAGTACCAACTGATTCAAGATCAGAACTTAATCTTGAAATTATATCACCAATTTTTAACTCTTCAAAAGCTGCAATTTCTAGATGGAGCAGTTTTTTATAACTATCTAATCTTATTTTAGCAATAATCTTTTCTGTAACTAAATTAATAGAGTAAGATCGAAAGAAACTACCCACCGCAAATACTCCAATAAGTAATGAAATAAGAAAAATTGAATTATTGATTGAACTAAGATCACCAGCAAGTCCATTATCTACTAGATGTCTAAAAACTGTTCCAACACCAAGTAGAGCAACGGCAACAATAAATAGTGAGCAAAACACAATTATTAGGTTACTCTTGTAATTTGTAAGGTATCCTAATAGTGCTTTTATATTATCATTCATACTCAATCCTTAATCTCAATTTTTAAGTCATCAGATAAAACCCTAAATAAATCATCTCCTGCTTTCGATCTCCACGCCTTGCCGTCGTGTAAAAAATGATAAGGACCAGTCACTGGAGAAGAAAGCCAAATCTCCTTTGTAGACGATTGTTTATTAATAACAAATGTTCCATCTTCTGTAATAAGATTCAGTATATCTCCATTTATATCAACATCTATATTCCCATAAATATCATTTTCTTCTACTACCGCCGCAACAAGGCTAATTATCCTCGTTACTTCTTTAGCAAACTCTTTATCACTCATCATTTACAATTTTACAATCGTTCTAATTTTATTTATCGCTTTATACCCCATATATACAGCCATTCGTTCGATGATAACATCTTGTTGAAACGACATTTCCACAGATGTACTGGAATTATCAACTTCTACAAGCAAGATATTAATTTTTTGTTTCTTCTCTCTTATAGTACTAATTCTAAATGGCGATGTATTATTACTATATTTTATTCCAACAATTTTTGACCAATTAAGAATTATTTCTCCTAGTATTGGGTGTTTAGTTTTATATATTTTATAGATAATTTTGTTAATATCGTCAATTATAGGTTTCATACTACTGATCTAATAAGAGTGATAATGACAGTTAGTAAACCAAGAATAATACAAATAATAGGATAAAATAAAGATCCCACTGAAAGTAGCATAAGAATAAAATTACACTGTATTATTCTCAAAACAACAGTTTTATGGCTTGATCCTTTTATTACAGCTTTTTGAAAAAAATGCTGTAGATGTGGTTGCCAAATTTTCTCTCCTCTCACTAATCTAATTAGCAAAGTCAACCCACCATCTGCAATATAATACAAAGAAGATATAACACAAGCAGCAAAAAGACGATCACTACCGGAAGCAACGGTTAATAGACAAACACCAATTATGAACCCAATACCAATACTACCAACATCCCCTATAAAGATACTAGCTGGCTGCCAATTGAACAAGATAAAACCACACGACCATCCAAGAATAATACAAGCCACTGTAATTACTGTCCAGACGTTTGGAATAACATCATGCTTTAAAAAACAAAGAATTAATATTGTAAGTGAAAGGTGAATCGATTCAGAAACCGTTATTCCATCAATTCCATCAAGAAAATTATAAACATTTAAAAATGTTAGCAACGCAAAAGATCCAATAACCAAATCTATGCTTAATGATAATTCACTATGCAATATCCTATTTGGATGTATAAGCCACATAACTGCAAGCACAGAGCATAAAATATGTATTAACAATCTAAATGATATAGGTATTTCCGATACATCATCCCAAAATGAGACTAATGCAATAGGAGCAAATATTGAAATAATATTACCAGAATTATGCAAGACGCCTAGGTGCCAATATTCAAAAATTGGAAATAATAAACAGAATGTTAAGACAAATGCAACGCCACCACCTCTTGGCGTAACTCTAGAATGAGCCCTTCTTTGGCTTGGTTTGTCAACAATATTAAATTTGGACATCAGCCTTATCGTACCTTTCACTGAAAGGATCGATAGCAAAAAAGATACTAAAATCAGCATTGAAAGTTGAAGTAAATAACTCATAATAACATATTCGTCTTAAAACTATAATACTCGCCTTTACCAATAATTACATGGTCATGTACACTTACATTTACTGTCTTGCAGGCATTAACAATTTGGGCGGTTAAATCAATATCAGAATTTGAAGGCTTTGAATTTCCGCTTGGATGGTTATGTACCAAAATAATTGCACCAGCATCATGAACTAAAACCCTTTTTATTATTTCTCTTGGATAAACAGGTGTTTGATCAATAGTACCTGTTGCCATTATTTCATCTGCTATTAAGGCATTTTTTTTGTTTAGAAACAAAACACGAAATTGCTCAAGTCGCAAATTACTCATATTAAATTTTAGATATTCAAGCAAAGCACTCCATGACCCAATAACATTTTGGTTCATCACTTGACTTGCCAAAACTCTGCTTATAAGTTCTTTTATCACCTGTAGATTCATAAAAATACTTTGGTTAGTACCTTCAACTTCAGATAAATTTTCCTTATTTGAATTCACCAAATTATTTAAATTACCAAATTTATTCAATAATTCTTTTGCTAATGGCTTGACATCTTTTCGGGGAATAGACTGGAAAAGAATTAATTCAACCAACTCGTAATCACTAAAACTACTTGGATGATTCTTGAGAAACTTATCCTTCTGACGTTTTCTATGACCAACATAGTGTGGTAACTTTTCACTCTCTATTTGCATATGGAGGATATAATAGATTCTTCTGCGAGGTTGTAAAGATCTCAAAACCACTACTAGTCACACCAATTGTATGTTCAAACTGAGCTGATAGAGATTTATCCCTTGTAGTTACAGTCCAACCATCAATTTTGCTCAAAATAGTTTCATAACTACCAGCATTTACCTAGTTGGTTCATCGTGAAAAACCCTACCAATACCATGACCAGTATAATCCCTTACCACTGAATAATTATGCTTCTCCACGTGCTTTTGAATTGCATAACCAACATCACCAAGTCTTACTCCTGGTTTTACCATTTCTATACCGATCATCATAGCCTCGTAGGTAACCTGAATAAGACGTTTTGGCTTTACAGCTACATCGCCAACATAAAACATTCTACTAGTATCACCATGCCAACCATCAAGTATTACTGTTACATCAATATTAATGATGTCGCCTTTCTTTAGATTTTTGTCAGAGGGTATACCATGACACACTACATGATTAATAGAAGTGCATATTGATTTAGGAAATGGAACTGAACCGCCACCATTATAATTAAGAGGCGCTGGGATTGCGCCATTTCTAGTAATAAATTCATGGCACAAATCATTAAGATGATTTGTTGTTACCTCAGGTTTGATATAATCGGTAATAAAATCAAGAGTTTCTGCGGCTAGTTTTCCCGCTGCTCGCATTTTAGCAAAATCATCTTTATTGTGAATTTTTACGCTCATATTGACTAATTTAATAGTTACATTAAGGCTTTTAGTATAATAGTTTATTAATTTAAAGTCTAGTTCTAGTTAAGGTTGCTTTTTTTAATAGTTAATCAATTTTCTATAGAAATATTTTACTAAAGTTCATCCGCCAAAAGTTATTTTCGCAATAGCAAATAATTATTTTACCAAACAACTACCAAGCGTTCTTTATTATTACAGGCCATTTATATGGCTGAACAAAAACAAAATCAAATCTTATATCATAACCATTATATTTATTATTATAACTTAAGAATAATTCAGCTGAACGTCTTATTCTATTTTGTTGATTTTTTGAAACTATATTTTCTGTTAGATTAGTTTTTCTGGCTTTGACTTCAACAAAAATCAACTTCTTACCTTTACTAACAATAATATCAATCTCTCCAACAAATCTTTTTTTACGATGATGGACTATATTATAGAACTTTAGTTTGTAAATTAGTATTGTTAAATATTCAGCAAATAAACCGAATTGGTACGGCGTCATTTTGGTTTTAAATTAGCCTCAATTAAATTGTTAATCGTAGTTTTCATAAAATAAATTACAACTAGAAAAGCTAATGAAGTGAACATGATATAAAAAGCTGGAGCGTAATATAGATCAGTTACCTTTACAAGCCACATAGAAATAACAGCTGATGTCCCGCCAAATAAAGCAACACCAAGATTATAACTAAAAGCTACGCCAGTAAAACGCTCCTCTGGTGAAAATAATGAAATAATAAATATGTATGCAGTACCTGAAATAAGCCCCCCTAACATGGCAATTATTGTTAGGGCAGTGATTTGTTTCCACATCTCTGCACACGCAAGTAACATAAAAGCAGGAATAGAGATAATAACTATTGCTATTGATGATATAATAATCATTTTAAATCTACCAATATAATCTGAAATATACCCAGATACTGGCATAGTTAGCATCATAACTACTGAAGAATAAGAAAGATACACAAGGGCTATTGTTTTATCAAATCCCATTATTTCAATATAAAAAATATTTATGTATGTTTTTATAATATATACTATGCTACTTGCAGCTCCACCAAGACAGCAAGTTACTAGCATTGCAGGCCATGAACTTCGGATAACATGAGTAAATGGCATTTTTAGGGTTCGCTTTTTTTCAGCTAGCATTTCGAATATAGGGGTTTCCGATACTCTGAGTCTAAAATAAAAACCTACTATTCCCATCAGTCCGCCAAGAATAAAAGCAAATCGCCAAACAAATTCCATCCCTGGAAATAATAGCTCCAAAACTATACCAACAACACTGGCAAGCAAGGTACCAGCAATATTCGATGCATTAACTATTCCAGCTGTAAAACCAGGTCTTAAATTTTGATAGTGTTCAAGAATGAATATAGCAGCTCCTGCTCCTTCTCCGCTTATGCACAAACCTTGAATTAGTCGCATCATAACTAATAACACAGGGGCACTATACCCTATTTCACTGTAATTTGGTATAAAGCCGATGATAAAAGTGGTCGTAGTCATACCAAGCATTGAAGTGATGAGAGAAACTCTTCTTCCATACTTATCGGCAATATAGCCAAAAATAATTCCGCCTATTGGCCTCATTAAGAATCCGACAGCAAACACAGAAAGGCTGGATAAAGTTTGAACTATCTGAGAATCTGATGGAAAAAATGCACGACCTATAGATAAAGAAAAGACTGCGTAAACAGTAAAATCATAATATTCCAGTATATTTCCAGAAATAGCTGATAAAAAAATAGATCTTCTTTTGTTCATTGAATTATCATTATTATATCAATTACTTGATTCTTTGCTTTTTAAACTCAAGACTTTAAAGCCTACTTGCGCCAGATTATAGACAACAAAAACTATTTGTGAAATAAAATTTATGAATAACTAAAACTAACTAAGCATCGAAAGATTTTGTAATATCTTCTATAACTTTTTTTGCATCACCAAACAACATTAGAGTATTATCTTGAAAGAACAGTTCATTTTGTATACCAGCATAGCCAGAGGCCATAGATCTTTTGATGAAAAAAATAGTTTTAGCAAGAGATACATCCAAAATTGGCATACCAAAAATAGGACTGTTTGGATCAGATTTTGCTGCTGGATTAGTTACGTCATTTGCTCCAACCACCAAAACTATATCAGTTGCTCCAAAATCACCATTTATCTCATCAAGCTCAAAAACATCATCATAGTCTATATTAGCTTCGGCAAGCAAAACATTCATGTGTCCTGGCATTCTTCCAGCAACTGGATGAATAGCAAATCTTACTTTTACACCTTTTTTCTTTAAATGATCCGTCATTTCTTTTATAGCATGCTGAGACTGAGCTACCGCCATACCATATCCTGGTACAATAATAACTGAATCAGCATATTGCATTTGGTAGGCTGCGTCCTCTGCGCTACTAATTTTAGCTTGTCTTTCATCGTCACCAACTTGATCTTGAACTTTTCCAGATGATTTAAAAGCTCCAAAAATAACATTCAGCAATGAGCGGTTCATTGCCTTACACATTATATAGCTCAAAATAGCACCACTGGCGCCAACAAGGGCTCCAGTGATTATAAGTAAACTATTACCAAGAGTAAATCCAATACCAGCCGCTGCCCATCCAGAATAGGAATTTAACATAGAAACAACTACAGGCATATCAGCTCCGCCAATAGGAACAATGAGTAACACACCTAATATTAGAGATATTATGATTATAAGAGTAAATAAGAAAATACTTTGGTTATTAGCAAAATAAACCATCATTGTTATAAGAAAAATGGTCATAAGCAGGCACACATATTGCTGACCTAAAAACTTTAATGGTTTTGAATTAATAAAACCTTGCAACTTACCAAAAGCTACAATTGAACCACTGAAAGTTATCGCCCCAATAGCTGCTCCAAGTGACATCTCAATTCTAGCTGAGAAAGGAATCAAACCACCTTCACCAATACCAAAATTTTCTGGCAATAATAAAGCTGCAAAAGCAACAAATACCGCCGCAAGACCAACAAAAGAGTGAAACCCAGCTACTAGCTCAGGCATTGAAGTCATTGGAATTTTTCTAGCAACATATGCACCAACGACTCCCCCTAAAGATACAGTAATTAATAATGGAATTTTGTGATAAAAATCAGGTAGCGAAAATGTTGCAAACAAAGCTAGTAACATTCCAAACATTCCTATTAAACTGCCCCTTCTTGCTGATTTGGGCGAAGATAATCCTTTCAGTGAAAAAATAAAACAAATAGCTGCTACTAAATATAATATTTCGATTAAATGTACTGACATAGTAAAAATTATTTGTGAATTATTTCTTTTTAAACATTTCGAGCATTCTCTCTGTTACTATAAAGCCTCCGAAAATATTTATCGAAGCCAAAAAAGCAGCAAAGAACCCCAAGACCATCGATAAACTAAAACCCTGAGAGCTAGAAGCGATTAGCGCCCCTATTATAATAATCCCAGATATAGCATTAGTAATAGACATAAGAGGAGTATGTAATGCTGGAGTTACTTTCCATACAACATAATAACCAACAAAGCATGCCAAGGAAAATATGGTAATTGCAAATATGAATGGATCAACTGTAGAAACATTATGAACTTGCGTTTCTGTTGCTAAAGAATTTAGTTTCTCAGATAACAACATAGCTTTTTCAGATAATTCTGCCGCCTGTTTAGAGGCAATTGATAGCTCTTGATTCATCAAATTAACTCCCTACATCTTAAATTTTTTATTCATCATTTTACCTTCTGTCCCTATCAGCATTTCCTCAACAATCTCATCGGAAAAATCGATTTTACCATTTTTTATGGCATGCTCTAAAAAATTATATAAATTCTTTGCGTATAATTTTGAAGCATCAGTAGCAACTCTTGCGGCTATATTTGACCAACCAATAATCTTTACACCTTTTTTACTTACTATTTTGTCCAGAACAGAATCCTCAACATTTCCACCAGTAGCTGTTGCTATATCAACGATCACTGAACCTGGTTTCATTTTAGAAACCATATTTTTAGTAAGAAGAACTGGCGCTTTCTTTCCTGGGATTTGCGCTGTAGTAATAACTATGTCAAAATTACCTATTATTCCAAGTAAAAATGCTTCTTGAATTGCAGCAAAATCCTTTGTTACTTCTTTTGCATAACCGGACTTCTCTTCTCTATCCTTCATTTCCCCTGCTGGATATACAAATTTTGCACCTAAACTTTCTACTTGTTCCTTTGTTATAGCTCTTACATCATAAGCAGAAACAGCAGCACCCAACCTTTTTGCTGTAGCAATTGCTTGCAAACCAGCAACTCCAACGCCAAGAATTAGTGTTTTTGCTGGATTTATAGTTCCTGCTGCAGTCATCATCATAGGAAAAGCTCTATCATAATAATAGCAAGCTTCAATCACTGCCCTATAACCAGCTAAATTACTTTGGGACGATAAAACATCCATATTTTGAGCTCTGGTAATCCTTGGAACCAATTCCATAGCTATAGTCGACAAATTCTTGGATATTGCTTTATCTATATAGTCACTATGAGAGTGAGGAGATAGCAAGCCAATTATTGTTGCCCCAGTTTTAGCTATATTAACTTCATTTAGCTTTTCTTCAATTGGTGATGGCTGCACCTTAAGGATAATATCAGCATCAGAAATAATTTCTAAGGGAACGGCTGAAACTTTAGCACCAGCAGCTATGTATTCTTCATCTGAAAAATTAGCAGTTATGCCAATAGATTTTTCAACGAATACACTGTAACCTTTTTTAAGGTATAGTTTTACTATGTCAGGCGTGATTGCAACCCTGTTTTCTCCTTTTGCTCTTTCTTTTAATGCAGCAATTTTAACGGTCATTGTTTTTACTGATAAAAAATATTTATTACTATTTGAACTTATAGTACTCATTCATTACTATGTAAAAACTTAAATCGAATTTACAGAGCAATTTTTATGAATAATCTTACAGCCAAGACACATAAATTCAGAAACCAGAGTTTTGTTAATTTAATAATATTACTATTAATAATATTTAGAATAAATTTTGCATTCGCATCAACTGAAGATCAAATCATAGAAAATATTAAATCCTCAATCCAGAATATTCAATCAGTAGCTATTAGCTTCGAGCAATCCGATTCAAAAGGAACAAAAGCAACTGGTGTTCTAGTAATAAACAAACCGCACAAGTTTAGAGTAAACTATTTCAAACCATTTCCACTATTGATCGTAGGGAATAAAAGCTATGTTTCTGTTTATGATGATGAAATGGAAAATTTAAGCAGAATCTCTGCAGAAGAAAATATTTTTAATTTTTTACTAATTGACAAAATAAACTTTGATGATCAATTTGAAGTTATCTCTGCAAAAGAAACAACTGGTCACTACCAGCTTAAATTAAATCATTTAGATTCAGGAAAAACAAGTGAAATTGTTTTTAACAAGAACACAAAAAATATTGAAATGATGGAAATAGTCGAAGAGAATAACGTAATTAAACTGAAATTTGGGGCAACTAAGAAGCTTAGTAAAATAAATAACAAACTATTTATTTTACAAGATCCAGATATTTTTGGTAAACCAGAATATTTGGATCAAGATCAACTAGAAAAGAATTATGAATAGGCACTTCATATTATATTACTTTATCTTTACCTATTAAAAAATAGAAGATTATTCAATTTTCATGCATCAAGGGCGGAACAGTAACTCTCATAAATCTACTGAAGTAAAGTTTACAGAATCACCTAGAAACTCAGCATGGTCTAAATTATTTATTTTTCCAGATTGCGCCATAGAAATCGATGTAATATATGTATTTAGAGCTTTTTTTTCTAATGATTCTCTAGTATTTGCAATTATTACATCACCAAGGTTATTATTGATTAATACTTCCTCTACTTGAGAATCGTTAACTAGTCTATGCGATTCGGGTTCATTGTTCTTATTTCCATCATTTTTAATACGAACAGCTTCTTCAGAATAATTTTCATCATTGCTATATATTATTGTTATTTTGTTTAATGTGATTATTTTTGTACCTTCTTTAGTCACTTCATTAGTAAGCTCAATTTTTGAATCTTGCCTATCTCTAAAATTGGATTTTATTTTAACGTAAGCAACTGTCAGTATTGTTCCTAATAAAGAACAACACGATAATGCTATCGTTACTATTTGAGAACCAGATAGAGTGTCTGGGGATTCGTTGGTATAAGTTAAATTTTGCATAATAATCTCACTTTTTATTTAAATCGAAATCTACACTTTAAAAATAAATTATCTATCGCTTTTATCTCTATCTATATATTGTACTACTTTCTTAACTCTAAGTGCATTGATAATTTCACCTATATGCTTAGAAGATTTAACTTCTACATCAAATAACATTTCAAAATAATCATTATTACGACTTGTTATCTTAAAGTTAGTTATATTTCCACCACATATAGCAATTTCTCCCGCTAGGGCAGAAAGGCTTCCAGGCTCATTTAATAATAAAATTTTTATTCTTGCAACAAAAGGTATATTGGATTTATTGCTATCCCAAGTAAGATCAAGTATTCGCTCTGGCATACCTGCAAAATTATTTAACATTTCACAATCAGAAGTATGAATTGTAACACCACTACCTGTATGAACAATACCAACTATTCTATCCCCAGGAAGAGGATGACAACATTTAGCATAATGCATAGCCATCCCTGGTATTAAACCTTTTATCGGGATGGCATTTTTTTCTTGTGAACTTAAGGAAGTTTTTTTACCAAATTTTAATAAAGACAGAGTCGAACTTAATTTGCTTTTTTTAGGGGCGGTCATTTCTATTACTTCTTCTCGAGTAATTGTTCCTTCACCAATTGCAAAAAATAATTCATCAATGGATTTTTTAAAAAATTTACAAGCTATTAAAAGTGCTTTTGATTCGTCTTCTATTTTATTAACTTTAAACGCTTTTTGAATAATTGTTTTGCCGAGTTTTATATGTTGATTTCTTAATTGGCTCTGAATAACTTTTTGAATTTCTCCTCGAGCCTTGCCAGTAATGACAAATTTTTCCCATGATGGAGAAGCTGTTTGGTGTTTAGAGGTTATTATCTCAACCTGATCACCGTTAAAAAGTTGTGTTTTTAACGGAACTATCTTTCCATTGATTTTTGCACCCACACAATTATTTCCTATATCTGAGTGAACCATATAGGCAAAATCAACTGTTGTCGCCCCTTTCGGCAAGGCTATTAAATTGCCTTTTGGAGTGAAACAAAATACCTGATCATAGTACATTGCTAATTTAGTATTTTGTAGAAATAAATCAGGATCACTATCTTGATCTAAAATTGAAAGTAATTCTCTAATCCATGTGTATTTCTTGCTATCTACAACATCATTGTGAGCTTGTTTGTAACGCCAATGAGCCGCCACTCCAAACTCAGCTATATCATGCATTTTATATGTTCTTATTTGTATTTCAATTTTTTGACGTAAAGGCCCTATAACCACAGTGTGTAAAGACTGATAATCATTGTTTTTAGGCGTACTTATAAAATCTTGAAAATTATTAGGAACCATTTTATATTCACTATGAATTATACCAAGAGCTCTATAGCAATTTTCTTTTGTATCAACCACTACTCTGAAAGCTATTAAATCTGATAATTGATCTATACTGATGTTTTTTTGTTGCATTTTCATCCATGTAGAATAAGCCGTTTTTCTCCTACCTGAAACATCAGATTCTAGGCCTTGAATTTCAAGGGTTTTTTTTATCTCATCAATAATTTGTGGAATGTGTTCATCTTGCCCAGCTTCGATAGATTCAAATCGTTGAATTATTGATTGTCTAATATCTGGATTGAGAACTTGGAAACAAATATCTTGAAGCTCCTCTTTTATTCGCTGAACCCCTATTCTTTCAGCTAGTGGAGCATATATTTCAATGGTTTCTAACGCTATTCTTTTATTCTTTTCTTCATTAGTGATAAAGTTTATGGTACGCATATTATGGAGACGATCAGCGAGCTTAACAAGTAGAACTCTTATATCATCACTCATTGCTATTAGTAATTTGCGAAAATTTTCTGCTTGGCGAATATTATCTGCTTTAAATTTAATTTTTGTAAGTTTAGTAACTCCATCAACTAATTTTGCAACGTCTTTGCCAAAGTTTTTTTCTATATCCTCAAAAGTTAGATCCGTATCTTCAATAGTATCATGTAATATAGCTGTAACTATTGAATCGGTATCTAGACGCATTTCTGCAATTATTCCCGCTACTTCAAGAGGATGATGATAGTAAAGATCTCCAGATTCTCTTTGTTGAGTACCATGATACTTGACAGCAAAATCAATAGCTTTTCTTATCTTTTCTTCATCTATTGTTATATCATGAGATTTGTACTTCTCTATTATATCTTGATAATCCAAATGCACTTGAAGTACTCCCATTAATTTTCTTAATCAGCCTGTATAATCAATTCAGATTGGGCGTTAGAAGCAACAAGTCGAAGCATAAGAGAGTAGAGAGACAAGCAACTAGCAACGACGTACAAACTTCATCTGAATTTATTATAAGCTATAAGCCTATGCTAGGATATATTTATAGAAATATAGAGTATAATATTTCTATAAAATAGAATAGATTTGATGTTTTATAACCTGCCCTTAGTACAAACTATAAAAGTGGTAATCTACCGTAATAATTATGATGGGTTGTTTATCTAAGAGTTTTTCTAGTGATTAAAAAATTATACTATAATTAAATTTGTTAACTCTAAACTAAATAGACATATTCATGACTTTATCAAAAGCTTCCATAAATTTATCCCTTACTGATACCATAGTTTTCATTGTATTTGTTGCTTCTGTTGTTGCAGTAAGGACATCAACTAGTGATGCTTCATTAATTAAAGATTTTCTAACCACTTTTTCATGCTGATTCAAAGTACTTCTTAAAGCACTAACACTACTGCCAACCATCCCAGTTGAATCAACACCGCTAGAACCTACAGCGGATTTGGCGCCCTGTATGTGCTGTAAAATCTGAGCAGGTGACATCTTGGAAAAACTATTAAAATCCTTTTTTACCATATTATGAAAGCTTACAGCTTGCTGAACCTGAATATCTTGATCAACAGCAACCTTCGGACGGTTCTGAATTTGACTATACGTATTTTGCGCCAATAAGGAAATACTATCTACTGCCATATTATTTCATTGCCTCTATAGTTTTTTGCATTAAAGAATTACTTATCTCAATTATACCTAAATTTGCCTCATAACCACGCTGAGCCTCGCTTGCATCTGCTCGCTCAATTTCTTTCTGAATATTAGGATATTTAACGTATCCTTCTTCATTCGACGCTGGATGGCGCGGATCGTACTTTAGTATAAAGTCTGATTTATCAAAATCAACCTTTTTAGTTGTAACAACATTAGTTCTTAATCTTTTATCATAGTTATTGTTAGCAAAAATCACTTTTCGACGGTAAGGGTTGCCACCAGGCGTAACAGCAGTAGAATCTTCATTAGCCATGTTTTCTGCTGCAACTTTTAATCTTTCAGATTGAAAATGACTTCCGTGAGCAGCTACTTCAACAGCCTTTTTCAAATCATCCTCTAAGGCAAAACACATCTTTGATGAGCAAAACATTAACACTAAAATAAAAAATAATAATTTTGTTTTCATAATTTGTTATTTATATTCGTAGTTTTACTTACCAAGCACAGCTGATACTAAGCTATTCATTACTGCATATCCTTTAACAGCCGCATTGTAATCTTGCTGATTTTGAGATACTTTTGTCATTTGCTGAGCAAGAGAAACATTATTGCCATTGGGCTTAACTTCGTAGGGGTCTTTCAGCTTATGAGAAGAAAATTTTCCGCCAGATTTTTGACCTCCGTCAATATGATTATCCGCTGTCCTTACAAGCCTAACCGCTCTAGTCGCCTTTCCTTTTCCGTTAGGTCAGAATATTCCTTGGGAGCATCAACTTCTTCAGCTTTATAACCTGGTGTATTTACGTTAGCAAGATTCTGAGATAATACTTTATGTCTAAAAGAAGTAAGCTCAAGATATGACTTCATTAACTCATTAGTTGTCGTGTTTTTTGTATCGTCACTATTATCTGATTTTTTCATAGAAATATATTTCCCACCATAAGCACTAAAGCTGGCGGTCAAAATACAAAATGCAAAAAGAACCAGTATTTTCTTCATATCTAAATAAATAATACTTTAATATTTTTTTATATCTTAGTTAAAAAGCTCCAAGTTACCATGTATAGCATAGTTATAACTTATTTACAATACCCTAGCATCTACCAAACAGGATTACACAAAATAATAATATTGTGTCCCAAAATTACATACTCTGGAATATAGAGTAATGTTTAGTTGGTTAATTTTTATTGCCAATTTTGCATTTTTAGTGTACCAATTGTATTAGCAAAGAGTCGGCAAACTATTCAAAGGTATGTTTTTTGATGCACCATAACTCTAAAATCTTACTTGAGTACTTACCCATTATAGTTTTTTTTGGTATCGCTACGTTTATTGCGCTAGTTGTTGTTATTTTACCTAAAATTCTTGCGAAAGCTAACCCGCAAAAAAACAAACTCAAAGGCTACGAATGTGGCTTTGAACCATTTAGTGATGCAAGAGCAAAATTTGATATTCGTTTCTATTTGGTTGCGATTTTATTTATTATTTTTGATTTGGAAGTGGCGTTTTTAATCCCTTGGGCTATTAATCTAAAGGCAATAGGCATGCTTGGTTTTTGGTCAATGATAGTTTTTCTATCTGTCTTAGCTGTTGGATTTATTTACGAATGGAAAAAAGGTGCTTTAGAATGGGAATAATATCATCGCAAGATAGTTTTTTCGAAGAAGAGTTATCGGATCGTGGATTCGTTTTAGCAAAAGTAGATGATTTAGTAGGCTGGGCTAGAGCCAATTCATTATGGCCAATGACTTTTGGACTGGCATGCTGTGCAGTTGAAATGATGCAAGCCGCAGCATCTAGATATGATATGGATAGATTTGGATTTTTGTTTCGCCCCAGTCCAAGACAAGCTGATCTGATGATAGTAGCTGGAACATTGACAAACAAAATGGCAGCTCCTATGAGGAGAGTCTACGACCAAATGGCCGATCCTAAATATGTTATTTCTATGGGGAGCTGTGCTAATGGTGGTGGTTATTACCATTATTCTTACTCAGTAGTTAGGGGCTGTGATCGGATTGTACCAGTTGATGTTTATGTTCCTGGTTGTCCGCCAACTGCAGAAGCTTTAATTTATGGCTTAATGCAGTTACAAAGAAAAATCAAAAGAACCAGTAGGTTTAAAGGCTAGTAATGAAGTGTGTAGATATTATTGACGAATTTTTAAAAAAGAAAAATCTAGAATCTTCAAAACTCTCAATAGATGGTTTTATTGGATATAAAATATCATCACAAGATCTAATATCATTTATTCAATTTTTAAAAGAACACAAAGATTTAAGGTTTACAATTTTAACAGATTTATTTGCTGCTGATTTTCCAGAGCGTGAAAAGCGTTTTGAAGTAGTCTACAGTTTATTAAGTTTACAAATTAATGAGAGAGTTTTACTAAAAATTGAATTAGCAGAAGATGAGTCAACCGACTCTTTAACGTCTGTTTATAACGCTGCTTGCTGGTATGAGAGAGAAATATTCGATATGTTTGGTATTGATTTTAACAACTCTCCAGATTTGAGACGTATACTGACTGATTATGGCTTCAAGGGACATCCATTACGCAAGGATTTTCCACTTACTGGCCATGTGCAAGTCATATATGATGAAAAACTGGAAAAAGTTATATATGAACCTGTTTTGCTTGAGCAAGAGTTTCGGAATTTTGATTTTGTGTCTCCGTGGCAAGGCCCTGGGAATTATGTTTTACCTGGTGACGAAAAAGCAACAAAATAGAAGCAAATAATTTAGTACATCTATGTTAGAAAACGAAGAAGAGTATGAGGACAAAAAAGATACTGGGCTTACAACAATTAATTTTGGTCCCCAACATCCAGCTGCACATGGAGTATTGCGCCTTATTCTTCAAATGGATGGAGAAGTTATCAATAAAGCTGATCCGCATATAGGATTACTTCATAGAGGTACAGAAAAATTAATAGAGCATAAAACATACGCTCAAGCCGTACCTTATTTTGATCGTCTGGATTATGTATCGCCAATGTGTCAGGAGCATGCTTACGCCTTAGCTGTAGAACAATTATTAAAATGCGAAGTACCAAGACGAGCCAAATATATCAGAGTTCTCTTTTCTGAACTTACAAGAATTCTAAATCATACAATGAATATAGGTACGCAAGCAGTTGACCTTGGAGCAACCACCCCTCTTTTATGGTTATTTGATGAACGTGAAAAAATTATGGAATTTTACGAAAGGGTTTCTGGTTCTCGCATGCATTCTAATTATTTTAGACCAGGTGGAGTAGCGGCCGATCTGCCTGATGGCTTACTGGAGGATATAGGGGTTTTTGCTCAAAACTTTCCAAAATATTTAGCTGATGTTGAAACCTTATTAAACAATAATCGTATATGGAAGCAGCGGCTTGTAGGTATTGGTGTTGTTAGTCAAAAACAGGCAATGGACTGGGGGTTTTCAGGACCGATGCTGAGAGGTTCTGGAATTGAATGGGATTTGCGAAAAGCTAGACCTTACGAGATATATGATGAAATGGAATTTGATGTGCCAATTGGTGTTTCAGGTGATTGTTATGACCGCTATCTAATTAGAGTCGAGGAAATGTACCAGTCACTTAGAATTATAGATCAATGTTTGAAAAAAATACCAAAAGGACCTGTTAAATCATTAGATTCAAAAATAACTCCACCATCTAGGGCGAAAATGAAAGAATCTATGGAAGCTATGATTCACCATTTTAAATTATATACAGAAGGATATAATGTACCAGCAGGTGAAACATATGGTTTTGTTGAAGCTCCAAAGGGGGAATTTGGTGTTTATTTATATTCAGATGGTACTAATAAACCTTACAGATGTCGTATCAAAGCGCCAGGATTTGCTCATCTACAAGGTCTTGATTTTATGGCGCGTGGTCATTTAATGGCTGATGTGGTATCTATAATTTCAAGCCTAGATATAGTATTCGGAGAAATTGACAGATGACCGAGAAAAAAAATAAATTTAGTTTTAGCAAAGAAAATGCTAAAAAAGCAGAAGAAATAGTTAGTAAATATCCAACTGGCAGACAAAAAAGCGCTGTACTACCATTGCTTGATTTGGCACAAAGACAAAATAACGGATGGTTATCAGTAGATGTTATTGAACATGTTGCTGATTACATTTTGGAACCTTATATGCGTGTCTACGAAGTAGCTTCATTTTACAGTATGTTTTATTTAAAACCCGTAGGTAAGAATCATATTCAAGTATGTGGTACTACGCCATGTTGGTTACGAGGTGCTGCTGATATTTTAAAAACTTGCGAAGATCAAATTGGTATAAAATGTGGAAGTACTTCTGCAGATGGTAATTTTACTATTTCAGAAGTTGAATGTCTTGGAGCTTGCGTGAATGCACCTTTAATTCAGATAAATGATGATTATTATGAGAATCTAACAACTGAAAAAATACGATCCATTATTGATGATCTATCCAAGAAAGAAGTAAAAAAAGAAAGGAAAAAAAAGTGAATAAGACTTTGTTCAGAGAATCAGATTTGATGTCATCCCCTCAAAAGCGGGGATCCAGAAAAAATACAAAGTGGCTTCCCGCTTTTGCGGGGATGACATTTTGGGAAACTTATAGTTTCATTAGACCTCTTACAATCGTATTACTCGTTTTAAATATTTCTACAACTCAAGCTGATTATATTAGCGGTGCATACTCTGTTACTGAAAAATCTTTTGATTTCACAAAAGCTATTGCATCTGATAAGTGCAACGGTAAGATACCTTATCCATTACTATATAATGATGAGGAAGAAATAATAGATGCACTTAATCACGAGATCCTTGATTTTGTTCATTCATATGTAATTTGCAACCAAGAAAAGAGAAGTAATTTTTCAGTAAGTTTTGATTTGCCAGAATCTGGATCTTTAGATTATTTTAGTATTAGATGGATTACCAAAAAAGATAATAAAATTTATCGTATTGATAGTTTGAATTTTGATACGCAAAATGCCGAGCTAGTACAAATTGATGATATTTTTAACTCGATGAGTAGCACCATTTTTAACGAAATAATAAAGCTCTCTGATGGTCATTTACAACAAACCGACAATTGGGAAACGTTCTTAGATAAAATTGGGAAAAGAAACATCCAATATTATCTTAAAAACGGAGAATGGTATTTAGTTTTTAATGAAACTCCATTATTAGACAAAGTTATTGACGTCAAAATTCCACAATATTTTTTAGAAGGTGATGATGTTACAAACGCAAGATAGGATCTTTACTAACTTATATAATGAGTATTCTGCTGATTTGGTTTCAGCAAAATTACGTGGTGATTGGGACAAGACAAAATCATTAATTACTAAAGGGAATGACTGGATCATTGAGGAAGTAAAAGCTTCGGGATTAAGGGGCAGAGGAGGAGCCGGGTTTTCAACTGGTATGAAATGGTCTTTTATGCCAAAAACTCATCCGAAACCTTCTTACCTTGTTGTTAATGCTGATGAATCAGAACCAGGTACTTGTAAAGACAGAGATATTCTAAGATATGAACCACATAAATTAATAGAAGGATGTTTACTTGCCTCTGTAGCAATAGGCGCGCACAGCTGCTACATATATATACGTGGTGAATTTTACAACGAAGCACTTGCTGTTCAAAAAGCAATAGATGAGGCTTACGAAGAAAAGTTAATTGGCAAGAATGCTTGCGGTTCTGGTTATGATTTGGATATATATCTTCATCGTGGTGCTGGGGCTTATATATGTGGAGAAGAAACAGCTCTCCTTGAGAGTTTAGAAGGTAAAAAAGGTCAGCCAAGATTAAAACCACCTTTTCCTGCTGGAGCTGGTTTATATGGCTGTCCTACTACTATCAATAATGTGGAATCTATCGCAGTGGTTCCAACTATTCTAAGGCGTGGAGCTTCATGGTTTGCTGCTATTGGCAAACCAAATAATACTGGCACTAAATTATTTTGTATTTCTGGCCATGTTAATGAACCAAAAAACGTAGAAGAAGCAATGGGCATTCCTTTGAGGGAGTTAATCGAGAAATATGCTGGAGGTGTTCGCGGTGGATGGGATAATCTAAAAGCTATTATTCCTGGTGGCTCATCTGTACCAATGATTACAAAAGAGATGTGTGAAACAGTAACTATGGATTTTGATTCTCTACGCTCAGTTGGTTCTGGTCTTGGCACTGGCGGAATTATAGTGATGGATAAATCAACTGATATAATTTATGCCATTGCTCGTTTAAGCAAATTCTATATGCATGAATCATGCGGCCAATGTACACCATGCCGCGAAGGAACTGGTTGGATGTGGCGTATAATGATGCGTCTTTGCCGAGGAGAAGCTAGAATTGAAGAAATTGACGAACTACTAGATATCAGCAAACAAATTGAAGGTCATACAATATGCGCTCTTGGCGATGCTGCAGCCTGGCCTATACAAGGGCTAATTAGACATTTTCGTCATGAAATTGAGGATAGAATTAGAAAAGGTACTGTTGTAAATCACAAAAACATAACTAATTAATCCAAATTTACCACTTCGCTTAAGATACTACCAAAAATCCCTTTAACTCTATAAGTAGCAAACTTGTTGAAAAAGAACGTGATTCATGTATCATTAGGCACTTTTAATCTAGGTAATTTTTAAGTGTCAGATAATAATTTTTATATAACAACGCCAATATATTATGTAAATGATGTACCTCATATAGGTCACGCTTATACTAGTTTAACCTGCGATGTAATTGCTAGATTTATGAAACTAAATGGCAAGAACGTTAGATTCTTGACTGGCACTGATGAACATGGACAAAAAGTAGAAAAATCAGCTTTAAATAACAATCTTTCTCCACAAGAATTTACCGATAAAATGTCTGTAAGTTTTAGAGATTTACTGAAAGCATTAAATATTACAAATTCTGATTTTATCAGAACAACTGAAGCAAGACATAAGCTGGGAGTAAAAGCCTTTTGGCAAAAATTGGAAAAGAATTGCGATATATATAGTAGTAAATATTCTGGTTGGTATTCTATTCGGGATGAAGCTTTTTATGACGAATCAGAACTAACGCCAGAGGGTTTAGCGCCTACAGGAGCGCAGGTTGAATGGGTAGAAGAACCTAGTTATTTTTTTGCTTTATCTAAATGGCAAGATAAGTTAATAGAGTTTTACGAAGCAAATCCAGATTTCATTAGACCAAAAACCAGAAGAAATGAAGTTATAAGTTTTGTAAAAAGTGGTCTTACAGATTTGTCAATCTCAAGAACAAGTTTTAAATGGGGTATTCCTGTTCCAGATAATAAAGAACATGTTATTTATGTATGGCTTGATGCATTAACAAATTATATTTCAGCACTTGGATACCCAGATGAAACAGATGATTATAAAAACTTCTGGCCAGCAGATGTTCATGTTGTGGGCAAAGATATTCTAAGATTCCACGCTATTTATTGGCCAGCCTTTTTAATGTCAGCAGGTATCCCTATACCAAAATCTATTTTTGCTCATGGTTGGTGGACAAACGAGGGGCAAAAAATATCAAAATCTGTTGGTAATGTCATTGATCCATTTAAATTAATTGATGATTTTGGCTTAGATCAAGTTAGATATTTCCTAATGAGGGAAGTGATATTTGGTAATGATGGAAATTATGCACGGGAAAACTTAATCCAAAGAAATAATAGTGAATTATCCAATAAAATTGGTAATTTGATGCAACGAACTTGTTCTTTCATTTTTAAAAATTGCCAAGAAAGAATGCCAGAGGTTACAAAAGAATTTGTAGATACAATGTATCAAAGTGAATTTTTTATTAAATTACAAGACATCATTAAAGATAGCATTATTCAGATGGAACATTATAATATTAATGCTGTTCTTGATAACATAATATATGTCACCGAACAATCAAATATTTATATTGATCACGAAGCTCCATGGACACTCAAAAATTCTGATCCCCAAAAAATGAATGAAGTGTTGTACAAAATTGTAGAAACACTAAGATATATTGCTATATTAATGCAACCTTTCACTCCTGATTCTGCAGCAAGAATGTTAAACCAACTTAATGTGCCAGAAGATAATCGTAATATAATGCACTTAGCACAAGAATTTGCTATTATACCATCTAGTAAGATAACTCAACCTTCACCAATTTTTCCAAGATTGGAACTAGAACATTAAAAATAGATATATGGTTTTAGTAGATTCACATTGTCATTTGGACATGCTAACAGAATACGATTCTCACGATAATATTGTCAAGCGTGCACTTGAATCAAATGTACATTACATACAAACCATTTGTACAAGGCTGGAGGATATTTCAAAAATTTTAGCTATTGCAGAAAATTATAATAATGTCTTTGCCTCAGTTGGCATACATCCTAGCGAAGTAAATAAACTCATCACTACTCAAGAATTAACCAAGCTTACTAAACACCCTAAGGTAATTGGATTAGGTGAAACAGGTTTAGATTATTACTACAATAAGGATAATTCTCAGCAGCAACTACAAAGAAAATCTTTTGAAGAACATATAAAAACCTCCTGTGAAAGTAATTTACCAATTATAGTTCATACCAGAGCTGCAGAAGATGACACTTATGACATAATGAATTCATATAAAAAAATGCATAATTTTCCAGGTCTTATTCATTGTTTCACAGCTTCAGAAAAATTTGCTAGAAAGATACTAGACCTTGGTTTTTACATTTCAATAGCTGGCATTATTACTTTTAAAAATGCAGAAGAATTGAGATCAATAGTCAAATTTATTCCTTTAGATAAACTTTTATTAGAGACTGATTCCCCCTATTTAGCACCAGTACCTCAAAGGGGAAAAACAAATGAACCTGCTTACGTAAAATACGTTGCACAAGCTATCTCCGATCTGAAGGGAATTACTGTAGAAAAGTGTGCAGAACAAACAACTAAAAACTTTTTTACTCTATTTAGCAAGGCTTCACAGGTCAACATCCATAACAGATATAAATAAACAGTTTTTTGTATCCGTTGTAAGGGATTGGCTGAAAAACCGTCGTTGAGGTCTATCTCAGACCGTCATCACTGACGAATGTTGTTATCATGAGCGAATGCGAAATGATATATGGCTTTATGGATGGCCACGCTTCGCTCGCCAATGACGATGGGAAGGCAGCTCGTAATTGAGGTTTATTTATTCAATTAGCTATTAGAGCCAAGGGCCTGAACCGATACAGTCTTTTAATTTTGCAAAGATTATAAAGTTACGAGCTACGATGTATAACTCTACCTTTTGTTAGGTCATAAGGAGTCATTTCTACTTTAACTTTATCACCAGCCAAAATACGAATACGATTTTTACGCATTTTACCTGATGTATGAGCTATAATTTCGTGTCCATTTTCGAGCACTACTCTAAAATGTGCATTGGGTAAAAGCTCCAATACTTCACCATCAAATTGGAGAAGCTCTTCTTTTGCCATGAATATTCCAAGATAAATTAAGTAAGTGCGAATTATAACAAATATTAGCCTTTAACACAACAAATATAATTTACAACAGAACTTTTATTAAATTTTACTCATGAAGTAAATTCACCTTAAGTAAAGCAACATTAGTGGCTAAACCTAGTAATTCGTAATTAGTCAATAAGCTCGGAAAATCTTCAACACATACAACAAAACCATCAGAGTTATAGGCAAGTTTAAATATGTATAATACATATTCTTTACCATTAACCTTAATTTTATTTTTTATATACTCTTGTGTTGCAAAATTTTTTGAAATTATTGTAAAATTTTTTTGTAAAAAATCATGTATTTCTTTTTTCAAAACTTTTGGTCTGCTAGTTTTAAATTCCATGTTAATGGAATCAAATATTATAATTTCTTCCAAATTATAATATTCCTTTATTGACTCTATTAGTTTAAAAGAAAAATTAAGCGACGTAAGGCTATTTTCTAAATTATTTAAATTTTTATGTAAAAATTTAAGCTCTAAGTATAATTGTATTAATTTTTGATTTTTTCTATCACAGTATTTAGTAGATTTCATTATTATCATAATAACTAAACCTACTATTATCACTGCACATGTTACAATATTAACATTATTCAAAAAAATTAATTCCATACTTATCACACTCCAAGTTAACTAATACACCCTATCGTGCAATTTAAAGTTGCATGATAACCTATAGAATAAACTATAGGTTTGTTAATATTAAGATACTTTATAAATCGGTCAAGATCTTTTATAAAAAAATAATATTTGCTCTGGTTTTTTCGCTAGAATGTGTTTATAAAAACATATACTCAAATAACAAAAAGGTATCTTTATGTCTGAAATAGTAGCAAAAGACCAATTAAAACAATATGTGAATAGAATTGAAAGATTAGAAGCAGACAAAACAATATTATTAGATGACATTAAACAAGTTTTTGACGAAGCCAAGGCCAATGGGTTTGATGTAAAAACAATGAAGAAAGTAGTTCAATTAAGAAAGCTTGATAAAAATAAATTAGCTGAGCAAGACGCTATATTAGAACTTTACAGACAGGCTTTAGAAGTTTAATATCAACTTATAATCTTATTTTACATATTTCAGGTAACATGGTTGAAATAAAAACATTAGACCCAAAAACGTTAAAATCTTGGCTAGATAAGGATGAGGCTATACTTATTGATGTTAGGGAGCCTATTGAATATAGGGAATCTTATATTGAAAAAGCCATTAATATACCATTATCTCAGCTTCTTACCAAAATACATGAAATTCCCGATTTAAGAAAAAAGAAAATAATTTTACAGTGTAAATCGGGAATTAGATCAATGATGGGTTGTGAATCTCTTAAAAATGATGGATTTAAAGAAAACATATGGAGTTTAGAAGGCGGAATTTACAATTGGTCTTCTTCTGGGTTTCCTGTAAAACCATCGAAATAACGAGCTATAGTAAAACCAGCCAGAACTTTGGCTGAGAAAATTATGCAATTTAATTGTAGACCAACAGAATTAAATTTTATGGCCAGAACAAAACCTCAGAAAGCTAAGATGGATGAAACTGCCACAGCATATTTAATCACCAAATCTCTAGAAAATACCAATGATTTACCTATAGATGTAGTAAATGTAGAAAAAGCTGGCATTACCAAAACACCAGCAAAGAGCTCTTTATGCGACTTCATATTAGCTAACAATAATGACGTATATATATGCGGATCAAATGGCTGTAATCTTCAAGATATTAGCCTTAGTGGTAGTCCTATTATAGAGTATTATTCCGATTCGAACGACGAAATTTAAGCCGCTTGCAGCACCAGTTAAGGGACTATACTTTTTGACAAACAGGGCAAAAATACGTTGCTCTTCCATTTTGGACAATTTTGACTATTGTCGCCCCACAGGAATAACAATTTGCATTTTTACGATCATACACCGTTAGATTTTGTTTAAAATACCCAGGCTTGTTATCCCCATTAACAAAATCTTTTAGCGTCGTGCCACCAGCTTTTATCGCTTCATTTAAAACAAAAATAATTGACTGAATTAAAATTAAGATTTCATTCTTTGTTAAATCTTGCACTGGTTTTGATGGATTTATTTTACTTAAAAACAAGCTCTCAGAAGCATAAATATTGCCTATTCCTACAACAATTTTATTATCCATAATTGCTGATTTTATTGGAATTTTTCTATTCCTGAAACAATCTTCCAAATATTTTACATTAAAACATTCGGAAAATGGCTCGGGACCAATATTTTTTAAATATTTCTGCGACTCTAATTCGTTAGTAGCACTAACATATATCATACCGAAACGTCTTGAATCATTAAAAACGAGGAGATTTCCACTTTCTAACACAAGAACAATGTGATCATGTTTTTGTAAATCATAACTCTCCTTCTTTAAAGTGAGTCTACCTGTCATTCCAAGATGGAATACTATGGAATTATTATTATTAAGTTCTATAATCAAATATTTAGCAACTCTGCGGACATTGTTAATAACAGAATTGATCGTTTTTTCAGCTAAATTTGGATCTAAGTTGGATCTTAATGACGTTCTGTGCTTTATAAAAGAGATGATTTTATGCCCCACAATATGTTTTTCTAGGGAGAGTTTTAACGTTTCTACTTCTGGCAATTCTGGCATTTGTTTAATATGCTACTATTATTTTAATAATACAATACTACTAATTAAATATATCCTATCAATAACTATGAACAACGATAATAGAACACCTAAAGATGAAAACAATATAAATTTTGGGTTTAAAAAAGTAACTAACGAAGAAAAACGCTCCTTAGTGGACGGTGTGTTTTCTGATGTAGCAAACAAATACGACTTAATGAATGATCTAATGAGCTTCGGAGTACACCGTGCATGGAAGGATGAATTTTGCAATATGATTCCAAATTTAGATGGTAAGATACTAGATGTTGCTGGGGGGACTGGCGACATAGCATTTAGAATTAAATCTAGAGCAAAAAAACAAAATAAAAACCCACATATCATTGTTTGTGACATAAATCATGATATGCTCAAAATTTGTCAAGCTAAGGCTATAGATAAGAATATCTTGAATAATTTATACTTAATAGTAGCCGACGCAGAAAAGCTACCTTTTGCCGATAATAGCTTTGATTACTATACCGTAGCTTTTGGCGTTAGAAATGTATTATCTATTGAAAAATCGTTAAAAGAAGCCTATAGAGTCTTAAAACCCACTGGTAAATTTTTATGCTTAGAATTTTCACAAATCCAGAATGAATTAATGAAACCACTATACGATTTCTATTCCTTTAACATAATTCCAAATATAGGAAAATACGTAACTAATAACGAGTCAGCATATCGATACTTAAGCGAAAGTATAAGCGTTTTTCCAGGTCAAGAAGATTTTAAAACAAAAATTCAAGAAGCAAATTTTGTTGATGTAGGTTATAAAAATTTAACTTTTGGAGTTGCTGCTATTCATTACGGCTATAAAATATGATTAACTCTATAAAAAATATTGTCCACTTAATTTTATTTTTATATAAAATAAGTAAATATCAAATCCTTACTCATCCAGAAAATATAAAATTTTCAAAAAATATAAAATTTCTAGGAAGTTTAATAAGTTTTATAACCTATCCTAAAAATTTTTTTACAAATCCAAAACAAACTTTTGGTATAAGATTAACAAATTTACTAAAAGATCTTGGGCCTATATATATTAAATTTGGTCAAACCATTTCTACAAGACCAGATCTAATAGGCCAGAACATAGCAGACCACTTAAAATCTTTACAAGATAAACTTCCTCCATTTGACATCAAATTTGTTAAAGCTAAGATAGAAGAAAAATTTGGAATGCAAATATCTAAAATATTTTCTACCTTTGACGAAACTCCTATTGCAGCAGCGTCTATTGCGCAAGTTCATAAAGCAACGCTTGTAAGCGGCGAAACAGTAGCGGTAAAAATTTTAAGGCCTGATATTACTAAACAATATAATAATGATATTCTTTTTCTAGAATTTGTTACAAAGTTTACAACAAAATTTATCAAAAATTCCAAAAGGTTAAAACTACATGAAGTAATAGCGTTATTCAGAGAATCGATGAACTGTGAATTAAATTTAATGATGGAAGCTGCTGCCGCATCAAGATTTGCTGATAATTTCGTAGGTGATGATAGCATATACGTACCTAAAATTTATTGGAACTTAACTTCAGAAGAAATAATAACTCTAGAATGGATTGATGGAATATCAATCTATGATACAAAAAGCCTAGTCAAGAATAAGTTAAACCCTGAAGATATTGCTGCTAAAATTGCAGTTATCTTCTTTAATCAAGCCTACAGAGATGGATTCTTCCATGCTGATTTACACCCCGGAAATATTCTTGTAAAACCAAATGGTCAGATTGCCCTAATAGATTTTGGTATTATAGGTATATTATCAGAAGATGATAGGCTAGCAATTGCCGAGTTATTATATGCTTTTTTAAAACGAGATTATAAGCTTGTTGCAAGTGTCCACCATAGAATAGGCTATATACCCAAAAATACAAATCTAGAACTTTTTGCGCAAAGCTGTAGAGCAATTGCTGAGCCAATTATTGGGAAGCAGATTAAAAATATTTCGATAGGTAATCTTTTAGCTCAATTATTCAAAGTAACAGAAGAATTTGGAATGGAGACTCAACCTCAACTTTTATTATTGCAAAAAACCATGGTAGTAGTTGAAGGTATAGGACAAAGTCTAGACCCAGAAATTAATATGTGGCAACTAGCAGAACCTTGGATAAAAAAATGGGCAATAAAGAATTTGAGTCCCGAAGCTAAGTTACTTAGAATAGCTAAAAAATTTATAAATCGGATTATTCAAAATCAGTAACTAAAGAACATAACTTAATGACAAATCCTATAATTATACTTGGTAGCTCAAGAAGCCATGGTGAAACTAGAAAAGCTGTTGATTTAATAATTGGAACTAACCAAATTCCAATTATAGATCTTAAAACACTTAATATATCCATTTATGATTATGAACATCAAAATAAAAATGATGATTTTATACCATTGATAGAAGGCATTATGGAACATGACCTTATCGTACTTGCAACCCCTGTTTATTGGTATACAATGAGCGCCACTATGAAAATTTTCTTAGATCGCTTAACTGATCTACTTGAGATCAGAAGAGATTTAGGTCGTAAATTACGTGGTAAAAAATTATTCATCATCAGTAGTATAGGAACCACCTCATTACCCCAAGGTTTTGAAGATGCTTTTTGGCAAACAGCTAAATATCTGAAGATGGAATATGAAGGTTCTAGTTTTATTTGTAGTAGAAATAAAACTAATGTTGAAGTCAACCAATTCAATGAAATAGAAATCGCAAAAGCAAGAACTATTTTATTTAAGAAGCGAATCATCATATGAAAATAGTAACATGGAATATAAATTCAGTTCGTCTGCGTTTGAATTTATTAGAAGCTTTAGCTGAAATTGCCAATCCTGATATAATATGTTTGCAGGAAACTAAGGCATCTGATGATGTTTTTCCACAGAATGAAATAAAGAAAATGGGTTATAAATACATAGCTTTTTCAGGAGAAAAATCATATAATGGAGTCGCGATTTTATCTAAACATCCTATAAAAAACATTTTTTCTTCTAGTTTTTATAACAACGATAAAAGACATATAGCTGGTATAATAGAAGATATTGAGATTCATAATTTTTATATTCCTGCTGGTGGGGATGAACCAGATGTTGTTATTAATCCAAAATTCAAACATAAATTAGAATATATTAAATTAATCCAAAATTGGTTTTTAGAAAATCGAAACAAAAGTGATAAAATCATTTTACTCGGTGATTTAAATATTGCACCACATGCAAATGATGTATGGTCCAGCTCTCAGCTAAAAAATGTTGTAAGTCATACACCGATTGAACGAGAATTATTGATAAATTTACAAAATTCATTTGAATTTATTGACAGGGGCAGGCATTTTACCAGTATGGACGAGAAGCTATATAGCTGG
>JAIFLQ010000090.1 GCA_020048975.1 Rickettsia sp.
GAAATAAAATAAAGGAATTAAGAGTTACGGGAAATAAAGTATCTACCATAACGGCTAATGTTGATTTGACACATGTCCCACTCTTGAATGTAAAGGATGGTGCTACATTGGTGTCTAATAGCGCTTCTGCTTTCCAGGTAGCGGTAACTAATATTGGTGAAGTTGGTGGTAAGGGATCATTAACTATTGATACTGAGGGAGGAAATCATGATCTTTTAAATGGCGGCAAGGCAATTAATTTTGCTCACGCTGATTCGATGCTAACCCTAACTAATAATAATGTTGCTGCTGCTGCCAGTATAATAACCTTACACGATAATTTAGTTGGTGGCGGTGATGAACAGGGTAATCTAACAATTACTAGTCAAACTGAAACAATAACCATAGATCCAGCTACGCCACTAGTTCCAGAAACTATAGGTACTGCTCTTGCACGACTTAAGTCTTTAACAGTTAACGGAGACGAGGACACGACAATTAATGCACCAGTCTATGCTAAAAAGATTAATGTAGGTAATACAGGTGGAGGAACTACTACCTTTGGAGCTGTCGTGGATGCTGGTGTTGATGGTAAAATGGAACTTACTAATAATGGTACAGTTGATTTTGACGAAGATACTAACATTCATAAAATTGACCTTGGTAATAACGATGTAAATATTAATGTTGCAAATGGAAAAACATTAAGAGTTGATGAAATCTCAAATCCAGATGCTGGATCCACTCTTGATTTGGGTAATGGTAGTAATTTAGCACCTTATACCGGTGGTGCTGATGTTGATATTACTATGGATAAATTTACAGTAGCTGCAGCGTTATCAACTAATAATCTTGCCAAAGGTAAGTACACTGGTGAGATTGAGCTGCAAGATAATGGTGGTATATTAAGACTTGCAGATGGAGTGAATTTGGAGAAAATCAACTCTGCAGGCGGCGCAGCAGCCACAGTGACATTCCTAGGCAGCGGTAAGGTAAGAGGCGTGATGGGTAGTGCTGGGCATGCTGTTGGAGCTGTTACAGTTGGTGCAAATGGTACGCTTGAATTAGGCGGAGATGTTCATGCTACATCGATAAATGGAGACGTAGGAGGAGGACATAACGAGAACCTTAAATTTATAAATGCTGCACCTATAACCGTTGTTGGAGCCCTTGGAACTACCAATAAGTTTAAAGAATTTCAGTTTAGCGGCGAAAAAGTAACTCTACCCGCTGGTTTTGTTACAGATAAATTTAACTTTACAAATCCACTTGGTACCGAAGTAGCAACTACTGGTGCTAATGTATTACAAAATAGGGCTGTTGCAAACACTCATGGTGGGAACAAAATCACAGTTACTGAAAATCAAATTATTAATCAGGCTTTAGGTAAGGCTCTAAATCCTTTTGGAACTATTCATATAACAAATGGTGACAAGACTATAGAAATTCAAACAGCCGATTTCCATGCTGGGGTTACTACTGCTGCTCCTGACGCGGGTACTGTTATATTTAACTTTGCTGATGCTAAATCTCTTGGTCTTGGTGAAGATGTTGCAAGATTAAATAAAGTAAAATTTACTTTAACTGGTAGTGTAAAAGGTGATATTTTTGCTAAAGATGCAGAAGTTGCTCTTGGTCAAACTGCTAATATTGCTGGTAGTATAAAAGGTGAGAGCATGCACTTAGTTGGCGCTGGTTCTACAAATAATTTTACCGAAGATGCTGTTATGGATACAGCAATTACTGCTGATGCACCTGGTGAAGGCATAGTAAACTTTGAGAAAAAAGCAACAGTTTCTAAAGCTATTACAGACGTAAGAGAAGTTAATTTTAATGTTGATGATGGAGCTACAGAAGTTATTCTTTCTGAAGGTATAAAATCACTAACAACAAATTTCAAAAAATCCAAAACTAGTATTACTGAAGATCTTACATTGGATGGTATAGCAAATTTTAATGGTACTGACATTAGCTTCGGTCAAAAAGATTTAACAATTACTGGGCCACTTAATATGGATGGTGATGTTGTAATTAATACTACTGGTGATGCTAACTCGAAAATTGGTAATCTTGTTACTAACAACAATGAAAACAACATTACTCTTAACGGGACTTTGAAAATTAATATTAATGACGATTCAATCCCTATACCAGCTAATGGCCAGGAGTTAATTTTAATTCTTGGTAATACTAATGGTATTGACCTATTGAAGATAATATCTGTTTCTAACAACAACAAGTTTTCTGAGTGGAACGTTGGTAGGAAAAATGGCAATCTTGTGCTTACACAAGAGTCTCAAGTACAGGAGGTTATAGAGGATCTTGCCGAAAAATTTGGAGAAGAAACTCTTGTTAGTAAAGAGACTGGTCAGGCTTATGAAGACTCGTTGCCAGGTTCACCAGCAGGGGAATTTATTCGTGAAGTTGGTTTAATGGACGATAAACGTGCATTTGAAGCTCTAGAGCGTGCTAGTAATACAACAACACTTATACAAGCTGAGACAAGTGCTAGAATAATTAAGGAAACTGATGAAATAATTACATCTAGAATAACTAATCTAACTACCCCTAAATTTGCTGTTTTTGGCCCTCAATCACCATCACCAATAAGAAGAACATCAGATAATGGTGCTGTCTCAACTGGTCTATCAGCTGGTGATGATCCTGCTCGTTATGGAGCTTGGGGTAATCCGTACTATAGTGATAACACGCAAAAAAGACTTTCTAATACTTCTGGTTATAGGGCGAAATCTTATGGCGGAACAGTTGGTTTTGATACTAAAACAAATGATGAAACTGTTCTTGGTGCTGCTTTTACTCTTGTCTTTACTGATGTTAAACATAAAGACTTTAAAGCGGGTGATACCACTAAAATCGATAGTATGATCTTCTCTCTTTATGGGGTAAAACAAATTAATGATAAATGGTTTACCCAAGGAGTAGTTAGTTTTGGTAGTGCGAAGGTTAAAGGTAGTGAAAAGCGTTTTCATACTAATACAATTACTGAGATTGCTAAAGCTAGATATAATTCAACATCTTACGCTGGTGATTTCATAGCTGGATATAACCATCTACTTAACAATAACGTTGTAATTAATCCAATTGGTGGACTAGGTTATACTCTTGTCAATGATAAAAGATATAAAGAGTCTGGTACAACACATCAGAACTTAGATGTAACTAGAAAAGCAAGCCAACGCCTTGAACTAATTGCTGGTCTTAGAGGAGTGTTTAGGCCTTTTAACATAAATAATACTGAAGTTACTACAGAGCTTCATAGTTTTGTAAGACATGATTTAATAGGAAAAGATCCAAAGGTTCAAATAAAACACGAAGGTGCATCTAAAGGTACTGGCTTAATTCCTGTAAACAAATCTAAAACTAATAGGACATTTTATAGTGTTGGTACTTCTATCAACGCAATCCATGGTTTGATAGAGTACGGAGCTGGTTATGACTTAAACTTATCTAAAAAGTATGTTGGTCACCAAGGGTCATTAAAACTTCGCGTGAACTTTTAATTAACTGAAATTTCCACGGATTGGCTTAAGGGCCAGTCATAGCGAGGAGCGAAGTGGCGCCCCCTGTCATTGCAAGCGAAGCGTGGCAATCTAGCTTTAAAGTCACAAAGCCATGGATCACTTCGCATTCGCTCGTGATGAAGACAAACGGGATGCCTTAAACCCTGTCATAGCGAGGAGCGAAGTGGCGCCCCCTGTCATTGTGAGCGAAGCGTGGCAATCTAGTTTTAAAGTCACAAACCTTAGATCACTTCGCATTCGCTCGTGATGACGACAAACGGGATGCCTTAAACCCTGTCATAGCGAGGAGCAAAACAAGATAGCAATCTTTATGAAAGACTATAGTGTTTATTGATCACCCTCCCCCTATTCCCAAGCTTTTCTAAAATGCTTTCTAATTCCATTAGCATTTCATCAGTTTAAAATGGATCATTACTACTTTTATAAAAAATAGCGAACTCATTGCTAATTTATGTTACAATTAAATTGTGTTAATTACATTAATATTTTTTGGGAAAAGCGATGTCTAAATTATATCATATAAAAGAAAGAACGTTGGATGTTCAAAACCAAGATGGAAGACTTTTACTTAAGTTATTAGAAACTCAAAAATTTTACGCAGCTGGGTTATTACTAAATCAATGGAAACCAATTAATCTTACTTATACTGATAGCAATGGTAACACTGCTCTGCATTTGGCAGCAAAAAACAACCAAGAGAGTTTAATTCAACTGCTTGTAATGATGGGAGCTGAACTGCAATTACGGAATAATGAAATGCAAACACCAGTTGATATAGCTAAGTCACAGGGATCTAAGAGCATAATTGCTTATTTTGAAAAGATTACTGAGTTGGATAAGTCCATAGCAATGAAGGCAGCTGATTCTGGCTCTGTTCAAATTCATGTTGTTAAGGAACATAAAATGAAAGAATCAAAGAAGTTAGAAAAATCTATAGCCTCTGTTGATTTACTTAAAGATCTCTCAAAAAGTAGCTCGTCAGAACTAACAGAAGAAGATTTTGGAGTAGCTGGAGCTATTAGCGATGAAGAATAAGAAAGAGAATATCTAGTGGAAAATGATTAATTCTAAAACACTACTAGAATTTGCTTACATACTAGAGGTTCCCCACGGCTGTTGGAAAGTTCTGCGCGCCTTTAAGATAAGCGTCATGGCAAGTGACTACCAGGGCTTGCCATGACTGTTGTCACAAGGGTTGGTGCAACAACTTTCGAAGTTGTGCTATAACCTATCTCTGTACCAAGGCATATTTCAGCACTTCTTCAATTTTCGATACTGGAATAATTTGAAGTTTACTTTTAATATTATCTGGTATTTCTTTTAGATCTTTTACATTGTCAATTGGAATTAAAACAGTTTTAACTCCGCCTCTGCTAGCTGCTAGTAATTTTTCTTTAAGCCCTCCAATTGGTAGCACTTTGCCTCGTAAAGTAATTTCCCCCGTCATTGCAATATTTCTTTTCACAGGGGTTTTAGTCATTAGTGAGACAATAGTAGTGTATATCGCAATACCTGCAGATGGTCCATCTTTTGGTATTGCTCCTTCTGGAACATGCAGGTGAATATCTATTTCTTTATAATCTTTCTCTTTAAGGCCCAGTTCTTTTGCCCTAGAAAGAAAACAACTATATGCTGCATCAGCAGATTCTTTCATTACTTCACCGAGTTTACCAGTAGCCTTTATTCCACCTTTACCCGGAAAAGAAACTGCCTCAATAGTAAGCAAATCTCCACCAACTTCAGTGTAAGCAAGGCCAGTAGTATTTCCTATTTGATCTTCCTCTTCTGCTAAACCAAATCTATATTTTTTAACACCAAGATATTCTTCTAAATCTTCTGGATTAACGGTAACTGATTTTAATTTGTTATCTTTTAAGATTCTTGTGAGAACTTTACGAGCTAATGCCCCTATCTCTCTTTCTAACGATCTAACACCCGCTTCTTTAGTATAGTATCTAATTAATTCTAAAATAGTTGCATCAGGAATAATTAATTCATTAGTTTTCATTCCATGTTGTTTTAATTGTTTTTGTACTAAATGATTTTTGGCTATTTCTAATTTTTCTTCTTCTATATAACCAGCAATATTAATAATTTCCATACGATCGAGCAAAGCCCTAGGTAAATCATATGAATTTGCAGTAGCAATGAATACTATATCTGATAAGTCATATTCCACTTCTAAATAATGATCAGAAAAATGTGAATTTTGTTCTGGATCAAGTACTTCAAGTAAAGCTGAGGCTGGATCCCCTCTAAAATCAGCGCTCATTTTGTCAATTTCATCAAGTAACAATACTGGGTTATCAACTTTTGTTTTTTTTAGTAAAGTAATAATTTTACCTGGCATTGAACCAAGATATGTTTTTCGATGGCCTCTAATCTCTGCTTCGTCTCTAACACCTCCTAGAGCAAATTTACAGTATTTTCTACCCATTGCCTCAGCAATTGATTTTACAAGAGATGTTTTACCAACACCAGGAGGTCCAATAAAACATAAAATTGGCCCTTTAATCTTACGAGAACGTTTTAAAACTGATAAATACTCAACAATTCTTTCCTTTACTTTTTTCAATCCGTAATGATCTCGATCTAATATTGTTTCTGTTTTGTTTATATCAATTACAGTTTTTGTTTGTTTGCCCCAAGGCATAGATAATAAAGTATCAAGATAGTTACGGACCACTGATGACTCTGCAGACATTTGATTCATCATCTTAAGTTTTTTTAGCTCTGCAGTAGCCTTCTCTCTAGCTTCGTCAGAAAGTTTTAGTTTTTTGATTTTTTTATCCAAATCAAAGAAATCTGATTTATCACTCCCACCTTCCATTTCTTGCTGAATGGCTTTCATTTGTTCGTTTAAATAAAACTCTCGCTGGGTTTTCTCGATTTGTTTTTTCACTCTTTGTTGAACAGAATGCTCAGTTTCACTTTGCATTGATTCTTTAGTAATGATTTCTATAAGCATCTCTGCTTTTTTAAGAATATCAACCTGTTCAAGTAAGTTTTGCTTAACATCAAGATTAGTCTCTAAATGGGAAGCTATTAAATTGGTTATATATCCAGGGTTTTTTTGCTGATTAAGAATATTTAAAACTTCTAAATTGATTTTTTTGTTATTCCTAACATATTCTTGAAACAACTCTAATAATTCAGTTGTGGTTTGGTTCAACCTCTCAAGATCTTTTATTTCAGCATCTGGTAAGATTGTATAGTCTGCAACGAAAATTTCATTATCCTCAATATTTGACAGCTTTACTCGATTCATTACCTCAACAAGAATTTTTGCATTATTATTTGGTAATTTAACTGTTTGAACTATTTTAGCTAATACTCCTATCTTAAATAAATCGTTTGCATTTGGATCTTCAATATTTTGCTTTTTTTGGGTAGTTAAAAGAATATGCTGCCCATCTTCTATTTTTTTTGCAGATAGCAGGGCATTTAGTGATTTCTCTCTACCGATAAAGACTGGCGCAATAGTGCTGGGAAAAATTATTACATCCCTAAGAGCTAGCAGCGGTAGAGTTCTCTTCTCCTTGTTCATTCTTTGTCTCACCCTTAATAAATTATATATATTTAATAGATTATAAGCTATATAATAGCAAGGTCTAACAAAATCAAGTGCTAACCCTACCAATTTTATGGTAGCACTTGATTTGAATGAAATGTAAAAAATAAAAACAGGACTAACGCAGTGCAAACTCCAGATATGGTTGCAAAAGCCTATATAAGAATTAGTAATCACATACATAACACCCCTCTTTTATATTCTGAAACCTTAAATAAAATGATAGGAAGTGAGGTCTATTTTAAAATGGATGCTATGCAAAAGACAGGATCTTTTAAACTAAGAGGTGTTCTGAATCATCTTTTGGCTTTGAAAGAAAATGGTAAAATCCCTAATAAAATAGTTGCTTACAGCACTGGTAATCATGCTCTTGCAATGTCTCATGCTGCTAAACTTTTTGAAATTCATGCACGCGTTTATTTACCAGAGAATGTTTCTCCTATAAAAAAAAGAATTGCTAAATACTATGGAGCAGAAGTAATCGAAGTAAAAACTCGTGCTGAGGCTGAAGAGTTATCACAAAAAGATGGTAAGAACGGTTTTTATTATTTACATCCTTCTGATGATGATCAAACTATTGCAGGAGCTGGCACCATGTGTTATGAAGCTTTAATAGAAATGACAGAACGTAATATTAGACTTCCAGATGCAATATTTGCTTCGTGTGGAGGGGGAGGTTTGCTTGCTGGAACTTATCTTGCCAAAGAATTACTTTCACCTACTTCAAAGGTCATCGGCGCTGAACCCGAAGTAGCTAATGACGCCTATAGATCTCTACAATCAGGCGAAATTCAAAGATTTCATGAGTCTCCAAAAACTATAGCTGATGGCTTGAGAGCTCTTTCAATATGCAAAAGAACATTTAGTTATTTAAAAAAATTAGATGGGTTTTATACTTGCAGTGAGGCAGCAATTTATTATTGGACAGCCTGGCTTATGCAAACCATGAAAGTTACTTGTGAACCTTCTGCATCTATTAGCATGGCAGCTGCATATGATTGGATAAAAGAAAATGATTATAATAAAAAAACAATGCTTATCCTTGTATCAGGAGGTAATGTTGACCCTAGTCTTTACCTAGATTTATGGAATGAGGATCATTTAGCACTGCTCCCTAAATAAACACTCAACTCATGTAATTACAACTTAAATCTATATAATTTTTTAGAAAATAAGTAAAGACTTATTAAAGCTTATTTTATGGTGATGTTGCGTATATGTTATAAATTGATCTAGTAATAACCTTGTAACTATGTTAATAATCGAAAATTAAATAAATTCAAAAAATATATGAAAAAAATTGTTATTTTTGCTATATGCTTTTTTCTTTCTGGTTGTGCAACTGTTTTTTCTGGAACCTCTCAGA
>JAIFLQ010000039.1 GCA_020048975.1 Rickettsia sp.
ATTTCTGCTACAATCAGCAAGTTTTCCAGGTAAGCGCAGTCTTTGCGTAGCATTTTTTCTGTTAACTATTTTTTCGTTTTTTCGATTCAGTCTATATTCAGCATTATTAACAATATGACCTATTAATATATCGGCTGTTTTTTTATTACTACTAAGCCAGTGATCAAAATGATCCTTTATCATGTTTTCAACATGTTTAGCAATTCCATTTGAAACTAGTTTTTCTTTAGTTTGCCCCTGGAATACAGGGTTTTTTATAAAAACAGAAATAACAATACAAGCTGATTCCAAAATATCTTCAGGTGTTATTAACGATACTTTCTTGATACCAGTCATTTCACCATAAATTTTGATACTTCGACAAAGAGCCGCCCTGTTTCCTTGTTCATGAGTTCCCCCTTGAGAAGTTGGAATAGTATTACAATAAGATTGCACAAAATTCTCATCCTCATGCCAACACATCGCCCATTCTATTTTCATAGCCTCTGAGGCTATTTCAGCATTACCAGAAAATATTTCTCCACCAATAATTTTTTCCTTGTCCAACTTTGAATCTAAATAATCCTTAAGCCCATTTGGAAAGTGAATCACGGATTTAGTGGGAACTTCATCATTATTGATTAATTCTGGCGAACACGACCAATGTATTTCAAAACCTTTATATAAATAGGCCTTAGATTTTGCTAGATCATAAACTCTTTTTGGTTTTAAAGAGATATCACCAAAAATTTCTGAATCTGGAGTAAAGGTAATTTTAGTTCCCTTTTGTTTTTTAGAAGAAACTATCTTTTCTAATTTTGTAAGAGCATGCCCCCTAGAATAACTCTGGCTATAAATAAAACCATCTCTATATACTTCAATATTTAATTTTTCTGACAAAGCATTTACTACTGATATTCCAACACCATGTAATCCACCTGATGTTTGATAAGCTTTATCTGAAAATTTTCCACCAGAGTGTAATGTTGTAAGAATAACTTCTAAAGCTGATTTTTTCGGGAATTTAGGGTGATTATCAACTGGAATACCTCGACCATTATCATCTATTGATATACTACCATCAGCAAACATTTCAATCGAAATACGGTTTGCATAACCAGCAACAGCTTCGTCCATTGAATTATCAATTACCTCTGAAACCAAATGGTGCATTGAAGATTCATCAGTTCCTCCGATATACATGCCAGGTCTCATGCGAACTGGCTCTAAACCTTCTAAAACTTCTATATCACTTGCTGTATAAGATGCCTCGTTAGATTTTCTTTTGACACCAGCAAATTTAAACAGATCGGACACTCGGAAATCACCTTAAACATTAATGTTAACGATATTCAACTTATCTAGATTTGAGATAAAAAGCAAGAATAACATAAACTATTATAAATCATAGATTTTTAGAAACTCGATGCTTTGACAATTGAAATTAGAAATTTATGTAGTCTTGATCAACGCATTTAATTCACAAGCTTTAGTTGTAAAATCAATATGTTATTGATTTTTTAATCCGATAATATAGATTTAAATTCTGTTTTTATTCAAATAACCAGTCAACACTTATATAAAGATGTTAAATAAAGCAAAAAATCACAAACAAAATCTGATTCTACTATTAACTTTTGCCTTATCAGCAATCGCTTGGTATTCACCAGTTGCAGAAACTTTGTCTGTAAATGCTTGGCATCTGTTAATTATCTTCATTGCTACTATCATCGGTATCATCTTAAACCCTTTACCTATGGGCGTCATCGCCTTGTTAAGCATTTTAGCTTGCGTATTAACAAATACATTATCATTATCACAATGCTTATCTGGGTTTGGCGATAGCATAGTGTGGTTGATAGTTTTTGCGTTTTTTATTTCAAATGGTTTTATTAAAACTGGGCTTGGTTCTAGAATAGCCTATTATGTACTCTCGAAAATGGGACATAGCACCCTTGGAATTTCCTATGCTTTTGTTATTGCGGACTTTGTTTTAGCGCCATTAATTCCTAGTGCTACAGCAAGGGGTGGCGGGATAATTTTTCCTATTGCTAAATCTATTTGCAAATCTTTTTCTGATGAGGATCACCCAGGAATTTCTTCAAAAAACGGTGGTTTTATTATGAGTGTTTGCGCACAATCAACAGTAATTACCAGTGCATTGTTTATAACCGCAATGGCAGCGAACCCCCTAGCTGTAAAATTGGCAGAAAATGCTGGCTTTGCAATATCTTGGACTGACTGGGCAATGGCAGCTATCGTTCCAGGTATTATTTCTTTAGCAATAATGCCTTTAGTTATTTATTATTTACATCCTCCTACAATTAAGCACTCAGATTCAGCACCTAAAATAGCCAAAGAAAAACTAGATTCTATGGGAAAAATTTCTATTCATGAAATCATCCTGATAGTAGTATTCTTCATTCTAATAGTATTATGGATAAATGGGCCAAAATTTGGCCTGTCTGCGACAACAGTTGCCCTACTAGGTTTATCTGTTTTGCTAATTACCAAAGTAATTAATTTTGAAGATAATTTAGCTGATAAAGGAGCTTGGCATACTTTTATTTGGTTTGGGACGTTGATAATGTTATCAGATTTTTTATTTAAGTTTGGTTTAATGACTTGGTTTGGAAGTAAATTACAATTTCTTTTTATCGATACCTCACCTATAAACTCGTTAATTATATTATCACTACTTTATTTTTACATTCACTATTTCTTTGCAAGTAGTACAGCTCACATTACCGTACTCTTTCCAACGTTCCTAGTGTTATTTGTCAACGCGGGAATGCCAGGATTGCTTGCTGCATTAGTTCTAAGTTTTCTATCAATATTATCTGCAGGACTAACCCATTATGGCCTAAGTAGCACTCCAATATTTTTTGGTGCTGGATATATGAAAACTAAAGACTGGTGGTATATTGGATTAGTAACAAGCATAGTGTATCTCTTAATATGGGTCTTTATAGGCGGCGCTTGGTGGAAATTACTAAATCTATGGTAGTTAATATAAAATCGTCAAAAATACTCTTATATTGCGCTGTTTTTCTTAGCATGCTATTAATTACTAGCGTAAATATTGTTACCAGTTACTTATATATAGCTGGTCCCCTAAAGAGCAGAACAGTTGTTTTGCTCCAGCATGGCTTATCTATAAAGGAGGTAAGTAATTTACTTGCCGAATCCAATATTATTCAATATCCAAGGTTTTTTGCTATTATAAGTAAATTATATTCATTGCACCAGCCCTTACAAAACGGTGAATATGATTTCACTGATGGAATATCTCCAATACAAGTAATAAGAAAATTAGCTAGCGGTAAATCGATAATTCATCACATAATTATTCAAGAAGGAATGACTGTTAATGAAATAATTGACATAGTTAATAATGAAAAATTGCTTGATGGAACAATATCAACCCCTATTCCCGAGGGTTATTTAATGCCTTCTACTTATTTTTACTCATATGGCGATAAAAGAGAAAATCTTATCGATAAAATGCGATTAGAAATGTCTATTGCTCTAGATGAAGTAATGCATAAATTACCAAATTCATCTCCGCTTAAATCCCGAAAAGACGTGCTAATATTAGCTTCAATTATTTCAAAAGAGGCAGGCCATGATGACGAACGAGGAAAGATTGCCGCAGTATTTATTAATAGATTAAAAAAGAACATGAAACTACAAGCTTGCCCCACCGTAGTATATGCGCTTACAGAAGGAAAATATAAGTTAGGAAGAGCGCTCACTAAAACCGATCTAAAAACACCTTCTCCATATAACACTTACTATACTTTGGGATTACCACCTGGAGCAATTGCATGTCCTAGCAAAAAATCTCTTAAAGCTGTTGTTAATCCAGTAAAAACAGATGCTTTGTATTTTGTTGTTAACGGCAGTGGCGGACATAATTTTTCCAAAACATTTGACGAGCACAACCAACATATAACAAATCTTAAACAGTGCTTTAAACAAGTGGATCCATAAGAAGAAAAGCAACCAATATTTCTAAAACAATTGTTAATCAGTAAATCGTTTATTTTTATGTTGCTCTGTAAATAAATTAGCAATACACTTACTAAGAGAGAATTTCAATTAAGAGGTGATATGACAAAAGGGAAAAAAGGTCTTGTGGGCCAATCAGAGGAGTTTTTAGAAAGTGCTAAAAAACTTAATAGAGAAGCTAGAGGAGAGCCGGACCCAGTTGAAGAAGAGGCTCCAAGAAAAGGTTTAGCTGAACAATTTAGAGAAGCTGCTGAAAATCTTAAACATGCTGAATATGCAAAAACAACATTAGTACCCATGATTGATTCTTTTGTTGCATCTCATGTTAATGGCCAGATTGCTACTGAGCCTGAAATTAGACAATTTTATACCGATGTATTAACAAACTTAGTAAAAGAAGGATACATTAGCGCCGAGGAAGCTAAAAAATTTCAAGAACCTTCAAAAGTTGTAATAAAGGAGGAAACGGAAGTAGAACGAACTGGTTTTATGGGAAAGATCATGGGAGGCAAACAAAAGGTTCAAACTGAAAGAACCATAGATGGCCCTTCTGGATTTGACGAAGCTGTGAAAGGAACTATTAAAACCATCAATGACCATGGCGCTATGCAACTTAAACTAGACATGACTGAAAAATTAATGTTTGGTGTTGGTAAATTGTGTAAAAGTCTTGGTTTGGAATCAATGAGTAAGTTTTGCATGCAACAGATTAAACCAGAAAATTTAGAAAAAATAACTACTAGAGAAAAAGTTTTAGCAAGCGCTATAGATGCAGTTAGTGCTATAGGTAGTAAGGGTGATCGAGCAAAACCTGGCACAAAAGTTGAGGCACTTGTCACGCAAAGAGCAGAAAATAGAAGTGGAGGTATGGGGGGAAGAGACTAGGGCAGAACCGGCAAGTTATAACATTGTATCCGTTTCAAGCCCCTGGCTTCAAAATGGCTAATTAATTAAAAATTGATTAACAAACCCATAAGGACATAGATCACTTCGCTACTGCTCGTGATGAAGACAAAATGGGCTAGCATAAACCACGTCATGGCGAGGAGCGTAAGCGATGTAACCATCTTAGTTCTTTAACTATAAAACGTCTTAACTATACGGTTTTATTTTTTCTGGATGGATACACTTCGCTCGCATGACTGCTCGAATAACTCTGTTTACGTGACCGTTCACGGCTACATATTGCAATTATTGTATTTTCCAATATCATAATAGCTCTTTTGAAGTAAACACTGTAATAAGCAACTTAATGCCCAGTAGAACCAAATCCCTTTGCTCCTCTAGCTGTATCGTCTAAAGATTGCACTTCTTCTAAAATAACATGCTCATATTTAGCTATTATCATCTGTGCAATACGCATTCCACGTTCAACAACAAAATCATTGGTACCGTGATTTATCAAAATCACCTTAATTTCTCCACGATAATCCGCATCTATAGTTCCGGGTGTGTTGAGTACCGTAATACCAAATTTTGCGGCTAATCCAGATCTTGGTCTTATCTGGGCCTCAAAACCTATCGGCAAAGCTATAGCAATGCCAGTTGGAATAACTACTATTTCATTTGGTTTGATAGTAGTTGATGTATGAACAGCTGAACATAGGTCCATACCAGCACTTTGAGCAGTTGCATATGCTGGCAGGTCTAAATCTTCTGCATACTCAAGTTTTGTAATTTTAAGAGAAATAGCCATGAAAGAAATATACTCAGATTTTTTAGTGTAGCTTTTCTATAGTGGCGGGAGTGACGGGACTCGAACCCGCGGCCTTCTGCGTGACAGGCAGATGCTCTAACCAACTGAGCTACACCCCCAAATACCTCATAGGTAGGCCAAATATATATTAATTTAATTTTTAGCGCAAGTATTATGTCGCAAATTTTTTACAAACATAAAATATGTTGCAACAAGAAAATAATTATTATAAAATTTTAATTTAGGATTGATATTACATAGCAATTATCTAACCCGAGGAACAAAATGTCAAAAACAACTAGGAACCCACAGAAAGAACAAATAGCATTTTTTGAAAATATAATCATCCCATTTTCTGCTGCGATGCTGGAACGACATGGAACATTTGAAGGCGCTATACAAGCTATGCACCTAAACCATGAATTACTTCAAGAGATGCTTAAATCTGCGAACTTCATTACAAATTATGGCGATAATCAACTACAATGGGTCGCAAAAACATATTCCCTTTCTTTGCCAGAATTAAAAAAATCACAACAAAATTTAAACGATGCCATTAACAATGTGATAGCACAAAACTCACCTTCTACACCTGCAGACGATTCTACTCTTACTGGTGATAATGAACAACTAGACGTTGATTAAAAATTAAAGTGTTTTTAATTAAGTTTTGTAATTTGCTGATAATAACACGATATTTTCTAATGTTTCTGAAAGCTTATTGGCAACAACATGTGTATCATATCTATTAACTATCTTATCATAAGCATTGTTTTTTAATTCCCTTCCCTTATCTGGATTTTCGATAAGATAAGCAATTTTATCAGCTAGTTCTTGGCTTGAAGCAGTTTTTGTTAACAACGCATCAACACATCTGGTTCAAAAATTTCCGAAGCTCCAGCAGTTTTTGTTGCAACTATAGGCACTTGCTGGCTCATAGCTTCTAGAGCTACAATACCAAAAGTCTCAAAAACAGATGGTATGCAAAAAATATCTATCTCCTCAAAAAAACTTTTTTTATCTTTTATCCAACCAACAAATTCAACATTTTTTTCGATATTAATATCAAGCACAAGTTTTTTAAGACGATCCTGCAAAGATCCAGATCCACCAAGAATTAGTTTAACATTATATCTTCTATCCCTTAATATACTAATAGCCTCTATCAAATAATTAAAACCTTTTTCTGGAACAAATCGACCTAGAGCCCCTATAACGCAAACTGTTTTTTTAGAAGCACCGCTGTCTGTTTTTTTGGGAGGAGTATTTATCATATTAGATACAATAAATATTTGCGAATCAGGGTAGCCATTATCTATCAAATGTTTTTTTAAAAGAAGATCTAGAGCTATTATATAGTTACATTTTAAAATATGCCGAATGCTGTAAGAATGAGTAACACCTATTACAGGTATATTTTTTATATTAGCACCATAAGCAAAATTAACCGCTCTACCACCATGAACTATTACCAAATCTGGTTTATGGAATAGTATTAATAATTTTAAATACATCTTTGATAAAATACACCAAGGTGTAAGATTTGGTAATTTTATAGTACTAATTTTCCTATTATTAATTTGTGCAAAAGAGCTGGTAATATTAATTACATCACAACCTTTTAAATTTAGAGCATTATTATAATCTAAAAAAGCCTGCTCAGCTCCACCAAGCTTTCTATTCATTATAATGTTAAAGATTTTCATAAAAATGATTATATTTATTTTTTTATCATAAGACGAGCTTCATCATCACTAATCCACTTATCCTCGGATAAAAGAACTTCAAATTTTTTCTCAGCAAGTTTTTTGTCTAATTGCTCATAAGACTTTTTATATAATTTGGTAAAATTTATACCTATATACTCAATACCAAGTTCCTTACACTTTTCTTCTACAAGCAGCACGTTTTGGATTTGATTATCAACAAAGATTATTCTCTTTGGCTTTAATCTAGTTGCTTTTAAAAAGCGACCTAAGATTTCTCCCTTTGAAATCTTAGAAGCAAAAATCACACCATCCTGAAATAGTGGTTTACTATCATTATCATCTACAGACAATTTATTATTACTCAAATCAATAGGCTCTATAGACTTAGATTTTGAAAAATCTATATCAACGTCTTTAATAAGCTTAATACGTAAATCAGCCCTATTTTTTATAGTACCATAATCACTTGCATAACCACTTGTTAAGGCAAAAACAATAATTCCCTTTTTTTGGGCTTGATTAATAATTTCTGGAATTTCATAATCAACTACAACCGGCCTATATGAATTAAGCACTATACTTTTTAGTCGCATCGCTTTTTCTTTTCCAAAATCTTTCTCAATTTTAGAAAATTTCTGTTTAAAAAATGATTTATGCTCATGACGCATAACTTGATCAGCAGAATGAAAAATAACATGCTTCACATCAAATAAAGCCATGTCACCCTTTTGTAAGGTAGAAATTTTATCTCTTATTACATCAGCATCCTTGGTTTCTAATATTTCAGCTTTAACTTGAGAACAAACCATAAGCATAATAAAGATAACTATAATTTTAATATTATTCACATGTTTACTCTTGCATACATATAATAGTCTTTTAGTTCTCCTTCGACAACTTCATATTTCTCCAAATAACCTTCTCGCTTAAAACCACATCGATCTAGAACTTTTAACGAACGTTCATTAGTCGTAATAACAGTTGCCTGAATTCTTACAATTTTGGGTCCAAATCATAACTAATCTCTGCCCTAGAATTGGGAAAAGATATCATGTTAAAGCCAGCTGTACCAATCATTCTGTTATTCTCTTTAAGAGCAATTGCCCAATATATACTCCTCTTTGAGGAAAACAACCCTCCCCAATAGCTAACCTCCTCTACTGCCGCATCAAAAGTTTGCGGTCTATTCTCTTTTGTAAGAAACCCAGCCATCTGATCATTATTCATGTAATCTAAATAAGCCTGAGCATCTTCTACTCTAATATCTCTAAGTACAATATCCCCCAAATCTATCACTGGAAACGGAGCAAAAAAAGGCTGTACATTCATAATCCACTCTTCTTAATGTATGTAATTGGATCCCGCAATCCATTCTCTTCAAACGCCTTGATACGGACTAGACAAGCAAGACATTTTCCGCATGAATCACCCGCAATACTTGGATCATAACAAGATATAGTAGAAGAATAGTCTACCCCCATGGTAAGGCCCATAGCCACTATTTCTGTTTTTGTCATATTAATCAGCGGAGCATGAATAGTTAGTTTATTACCTTTAACTCCTTCAGCAGTTGCTAGATTAGCCATAGCTTCAAAACTATCTATGTACTCTGGACGACAATCTGGATAATTTGAATAATCAGTCGCATGCACTCCAAGAAATATATCACTTGCACCTTTTATTTCAGCAAAACCAAGAGCATAACTCAAGAAAATTGTATTTCTTGCTGGAACATATGTAGTTGGAATTTGATTCCCCACGTCGCTTGCTTGGTTATAATTTGGTACATCTATGTTATCATCAGTTAATGCTGATCCACCAAAAGACTTCAGATCTATATTTACAATTTTATGCTCTTTAACTTTATATCTTTTAATAAATTGCTGAATTTTTTTAATTTCAATAAGCTGCTTCTGCCCATAATTAAAACTAATTGCATATATTTCATAACCTTTCGCTTCCACGTGAGCTAAAACTGTAGATGAATCAACTCCGCCACTGACTAGTACTATTGCTTTTTTCATTGCTCTATCTTATTATTTGTCATTACTCAATATCCAATTCCTTATGAATTTGATATGATAAACGATAGTTGTTATCAAGCGCAATAGAAACCGCTAGCTTTTTATTTGCTAAGTTAAGTTTTTCGTCATATTCATCCATTGCTTGAACAAAAACTGGTATATTATAAATCGATTGCCCTAAGTCTGGCACTTCGTTATAACCAGGTAAATTTGCAGATACTATATATTTAAAAGCTGTAATCTTGGGTAATAAGTCTTTCCTAATATTATGATATTTTGAATTTGTAATTTTTGGCGAACAAACAATATCAATAACCTCTGGGAGATCTTGATATAATGTTCCATTAGTTTCTATTTGAACTTTATAATTCAATTTTAATAATCTTTCACATAATTTGTATATCGGCTGCCTAAAAGGTTCACCACCTGTTATGACAACTAAAAATACTGATTGTTTATTCTGACTATTTTTACTTAAAGTTTGAGTTTGGATAATTATCTCGTCAATAGCTTTTTCTGAATAATCCTCAAATTCAGTATCGCAAAAACTACAAGCCAGATTACAGCCACCTAACCTAATAAAGATTGCTGGAACTCCTACATTAGGACCTTCAGCTTGCAAAGTCTTAAAAATAGCTTTTACAAACAAACTACTTCCACTCCCCTTTACTACTGGAAGTTTTGGATTGTTGCCAAACATCTCTTACCTCAATTTCAGTGATGAGAGTCCAATTAAAGCAAAAGCTATTGCTAGGATCCAAAATCTTGTAACCACCTTAGTTTCTGGCCAACCTTTCTTTTCGAAATGATGATGAATAGGAGCCATTTTAAAAAATCTTTTACCGTTAGTCATTTTAAAATAATATACTTGCACGATCACTGATAACGTCTCAATAACAAAGACACCTCCTATTATAGCAAGTACAATTTCATGTTTTGTAACAACACTGATAGTACCAATCACAGCACCTAAAGATAAACTTCCTGTATCTCCCATAAAGACTTCAGCTGGTTTGCAATTATACCACAAAAACCCTAGACCACTACCAACCAAAGCAGAACAAACAACAGCAAGCTCTCCAACATGCGGTACATAAATAATTTGCAAATAACTCGCATAAGTAAAGTTACCTACAAGATAAGAAATAATAGCAAATGCACTAGCTGCTATCGTTACTGTACCAATAGCAAGACCATCAAGACCGTCTGTTAAATTTACTGCATTAGAAGATCCGATAATAACACACATAGCAAAAGGGAAGTAAAAATAACCAAGATCAATTAGAAGAGTCTTAGAAAATGGTACAGCTAAATCAGTTGCATGAGAATGAAGCGAGCAATATTTTATAGCTGCAAATACAACTAAACTAACAGAAAATTGGAAAAATAACTTTTTCTTACCAGTAATACCACGATAATTAAACTTACTAACTTTAGTATAATCATCTAGAAAACCAAGTAAACCAAACATTATAAACACAAAGATAATTATCCAAACGTAAGGGTTCGCAAGATCTGAAAATAATAATATAGAAAACAACGTGGCACTGATAATAATTATTCCACCCATTGTCGGTGTACCAGCTTTAGCAAAATGAGAATCAGGACCATCTTCTCTAATTGGCTGCCCCCTTTTTTGCAACATTTTTAGTTTTGAGATAATTCTTGGACCTATTATAAAACTTACAAGCAAGCTACTTAATATTGCCATTCCACTTCTAAATGTAATATAAGTCATTAAATTGGCTAGATGCCAGTAACTTGCATATGGCAAAAATATATTATAGAGCATTTGTGACTCCTAGATGTTCTGCTACTTTTTCAAGATGAATACTTCTAGAGCCTTTGATTAAAATAACCTCTCCACCTTCTATATGTTTATCAATATCAAGAGCTAGATCATCAGAATTTTTATATGTATACACTAAAATACTTTTTGGCACATCACTTATAATCTGAGTCATAATCTCACCAACTAAAAATAGCTTTTTCGCACCTGATTTAACAATATGTGAAATAGCAGCGTGATGAATCTTAACTTCATCCTTACCTAATTCCTTCATATCACCTAATATCGCTATTTTTTTTGTATTTTTAAATTGGCTCAAATATTCAAGCCCTGCCTTCATAGATTCAGGATTTGCATTATAGTAATCAGTAATAATCTCATACTCTTTTTTGTCTTTTTTTACTTTAACAACTAACCCTCTGCCAATCTTTAGCTTGAAAGTAGCCAGAACTTTCGTCGCCTGATTTGTATCAAGACCAAGAGTATGAATAACAGCAAGAACAGCTGCAAAATTAGTTGCCATATGTCTAGGTATAGCCGGCATAACAAACTCTACTTTCTCATTAAAAACACTATAAACCAATTTCACCATTCCTAAATCTACAAGAGAGTAGGATACAAAGCGTACATTTGCAAACTGTGATTTACCAAAAGTTTTTATGTTGCCAACTCCAGCAATATCTATATTTTCCATACATCTTCTGTAAGTTGAAATATCACGATTTAATATTGCAACTCCAGAATTAATATCCAGCCCCTCAAAAATTTCTGACTTTGCATCAGCAATTTTCTCAACAGAGTCAAAAAACTCTAAATGCCCCTCTGCTACCGAAGTAATTACAGCTATATCCGGCGTCACTTGTTTTGTCAAATGACTGATCTCTCCAGCTGCTCTCATTCCCATCTCTATCACAACGAATTCATCATCATCTGATACCGAGGCCAGATTAATAGGTACACCTATCTGATTATTAAAATTATTCCTGCTGATAAAAGTTTTACCAAAAGACTCAAGTACCAAGCCTAATATTTCCTTAGTGCTGGTCTTTCCCACACTGCCTGTGATACCAATAAAGTGAGCTTTAGAATTTTGTCTTTTATATTCGGCTAAATCTTGCAATGCCTCAAAAGTATCTTCTACCTTTATAACTTTACTCTCAGGCACATCTTTGACATCTTGACTAACGATTGCAAGACCAGCCCCTCTATTTATAGCATCTAAAACAAAATCATGACCGTCTCTTGCACCACCCTTTAAAGCTATAAAAATATCGCCTTCTGTAACATCCTTTGAGTTAAACTGCAATATTCCAAAATTATTTTTAGATGAAAATTTAATATCTAATGCTTGACTAATTTGTTTTGATGTCCAGATCATATTTTTATCGTATCATTACTTTATTGAAGTTTTTTTCTTTTCAAAATCAACAAATTTTTAGCGATTTCTATATCACTAAAAAATAAGGTTTTGTTACCAATTATCTGGTACTCTTCATGACCTTTCCCAGCGATGAGAAGTATATCATTTTTCTGGAGTTTTGCCATAGTATTTTCTATTGCTAATTCCCTATCATCTATTTCTTCAGCTTTACTTGCGGTTTTTAAGACATCAAAGCGAATTTTTTTAGGATCTTCACTTCTTGGATTATCATCTGTAACTACAACATAATCTGCCAATTTGCAAGCTACTTCGCCCATTAAACCTCTCTTGGATGGATCACGATCACCCCCACAACCAAAGACTACGTATAAGT
>JAIFLQ010000086.1 GCA_020048975.1 Rickettsia sp.
CCTACAGTATTACTTCCCCTAATTAATGGCAGAAAAATACTATCTAGTTCATTTTCTGGAACCCCAGAACCTTCATCACTTATAATTAACTGAAAATAATCTATATCATCTTTTTTAAACATATCAGTAGAAATTTCAATCACCCCTTTATTACAATGATTTACAGCATTGGTAATCAAATTTGACACTAGATGCTCTAACCAGAATTGATCAACCATTGCTTTGATATTTGAGATTTTATTAATGAAAAAAATTTTTAAATGAAAATTGCTTTTATTCTGAATTTGATGATATTTGATTTCTTTCTCAATTAACTTAATCAAATCTACCTCTTCTTTATTTAAAACGACTTTGTCAGATTTTACATTTGTAATTGACGAGAGCATAGAAGTAATATCGATAAGCTTTTTAGAAGCTTCAAATATATGCTGCAAATTTTCCTGCAAATCAACTTCACTGAATTGCAATTTACCATCTAGCATAATATCTGAAAGCAAATATATCGCCTGAATAGAAGCATTCATTTCATGAACTATCTTGTCAAGATAAGTCAATTTTATTTGTTCCATGTTATTTTTTCCTACTAATTACTACTTTAAACAAAAAAACAACCTAAAGTAGGCTTTTAGTCGAAAATATAACATACCATAAATGCTGTCAAGAATTTTTTTGGCACGCACAAAGTGTTTAAATCAACTCGGGGTTTAAAAAATCTTTAAACTATTTCAAATTTATTCAATATAGTGTTTTTATATTTAATTTACAGATATTATTCTTTAATTGTAACATTTCACTAGGAAGCTTTAATTTAAGTTTATAAAGATGAGTATCTACTGTAGAAGACTCACTATTTTCATGGTACTTCCAAATGTTTTTCAAAAGTAATTCTTTTTTCACTTTGTAATCTGGACTAAGCAACATAAGTTTAAAAATATCATTTTCTTTTTCTGTTAATTTGATCGATTTCTTTTCTGAATTTAATGTATGTAATCTTTCATTATAAATAAAATCATCGTTAATTAGACAAAAAATTTCTTTAATATTATTTGAGTTTTCTATTATTCTCAATAGATTATTTAATCTGAATGGTTTAGAGATTTTTATTTCATCTTCTAAAAAGTTACGCCTATTTATAAGATTTACAGCGGTTTTGACTTTATATTGTTGAATTGTTTCTGACTCTATATGATCAGAATCTATTATTAATAAATCAATTTTACTGTAAGAGTCAATAGACCCTTTATTATCAGATATTATTTCAAGAGTTGGTAAATTATCTTTGATTGAATTAGCTAACAGATTACTTTTTGTAAGTATTACTATCTGCTTAGGTAGATTAGATTTACTTGGTATCATTTATTTATGCTAACACTTTTAGCAGTTTGACCTTTCTGAACCCAGTAACCATCACTAGGGGATAAATCAGATTTAACCGCACCCCTATCATCAAAAACAAAGCAATCTCCTTTCCAAGCACCATTTTTATTGCTTGTATCTTCAAGATATTGCAAAATCCCTCCTTTAAGATGGTACACCTGTTCATAACCAAGAGTTTTCATGTAAGCTGTAGATTTTTCGCATCTTATTCCCCCGGTGCAAAACATAGCTATTTTTTTGTTTTTCAATAACTCAGTATTGTTCTTGGCCCAATTAGGAAACTCCCTAAAATTCTCAGTATGCGGATCTATAGATTTATGAAAAGTCCCCGCTTTTACTTCATAACTATTTCTTGTGTCTACGACCACTACATCACTTTCTTGTATAAACTGATCCCAATCACTTGTCTCAATATACTCACCTTTTAAGTTTTCTACATCAATTTCTCCAGACCTCATTGAAACAATCTCTTGTTTTAATTTTACTTTGATTTTAGAAAATGGTTGTGTAGTACAATAATTTACTTTGATGTTAATATCATTTGGATTGGTAATATTTCTTAATTCTTCAACAAGCAAATGTAAGTTATCTTCTGCTCCAGAAATAGAACCGTTAAAACCTTCTTTGGCTATAATTACAGTACCTTTTATATATTTTTTTTTAGCTATTAATAAGATTTGAGGTAATAAATTTTCTGGTTCAGAAATATTTACAAAACTATAAAAACTAAGTACCGCTATAGAAGAATCATCCCTTTGGTTTGTGCTTACTAAATGATTATATATGTTTTCCATGATAATTTTTTAATCATTACTTAATCGGTAATACTATAAACATACTAAAATCTCTTCTTTTTACAAGTAAGATTGCATTTTTTTTATTACTAGATTTTAACTTTTCATATATTAAATTAAACTGATCTATATTCGTTACAGATTCTTGGTTAATAGCAAGCACAATATCATTGGCTCTTAATTTAATATTTGGGTCATCTGACTTAATTTCAACAACAAAAAGTCCATTAATATTTTTATTCAGATTGAATCTGTTTTTTAAATCTTCAGTTAAATTAGTAAAAATAACACCAGATTTTTCTAGCAAGTTTTGATTATTGATATTTTTAGAAAGTTTATCATTAACTTCTAATTTCTCCTCTTTATCATCTATAACTTCAGCAATTATTGCCTTTAGCTCTATATTTTTTGTATCACGTATAACCTTTAATGTTATTTCATCTCCAACCTGAGTCTCTGCTACAAACAATTGTAATTTTCTTGAGTTCAAAACTTTTTTATCATTAAACTCAATTATCAAATCCCCTCCTTTTAAACCAGCTTTGTCACCTGAACCACCAACTTTAACATCGACTACTAACACACCGTAATCTTTATCAAGATTTAATGCCTCGGATAGTTCTTTGGTATTTTCTTGGATTGCTATATCTAGCCTTCCACGACTTATTTTCCCACTTTTCTTTAATTCAAACACTATGTTTTGCGCCCTACTAGAAGGAATTGCAAAACCAATGCCAACATTAGTACCACCAGCTACAGCGGGAATAGATGTGTTAATACCAATCACTTTTCCTTCTTTATTAAAAAGTGGCCCCCCAGAATTACCTGTATTAATCGCTGCATCTGTTTGAATAAAATCATCAACTAATTCATCCATACCAGAACCAAGGTCACGCCCCTTTGAGGAAATAATCCCCGTGGTAACAGTTCCTCCAAAACCAAGCGAATTGCCTATAGCTATCACTACATCCCCCACTCTTGCTTCGGTAGAATTGCCGAATGAAACAAATGGCAATTTTGTAGTAGAATTGATTTTTATTAAAGCTAGATCTGTTTGAGGATCTCTTCCGACAACTAGCGCTGGAAACTCTGTATTATCAGATAATTTTACATTTATCTCGTCCGATCCAGCAATAACATGATAATTTGTTACTATTAATCCAGTCTCATCAATAAGAAATCCAGATCCTAAAGACAAAGCTCTTGGGCTAGAGTATAAATCAAAAGCAAAAGGCACGTTGAATTGCTTAAAAAAGTCACTAAATTCTTCAAAAGGTATTAATTCTGGTAAATGGCTATCCTTTGTTAAGCTCTTTTTATTATATTTTACTGTATAAATATTAACCACAGCTGGCATTAGAGGCTCTACGATATCAGCAAAACTGAATATCTGCGGTTCTTTGGAAGAAGCAATAACGTGAGAAAAATTGCCAATTACTATCAATAAACCAAATAATAGAACAAACCACTTTTTCATAAAGCCTACTTACCTAATTTTAGATACCTAAAAAACTCAGAATCTGGAGAAAGCACAAACTGTGTATTTTCCTTTAATAATGATGATTTGTAAGCAATCAAAGAAGCGTAAAACTTAAAGAACTCTGGATCCTTTGAATAAGCTTGGTTATAAAGATGAGCAGCTTCTGCATCTCCAAGACCTTTCGTTTTTTGAGAATCCATATAAGCATTAGCTAAAATTATTTTACTTTCTTTGTCAGCTTTAGATCTTATTCTTGCTGATTCTTCGTTTCCTTCCGCTCTAATCTGATTTGCTTCTTTTTCACGATCAGTTTGCATACGCATATAAATAGCAGTGCTGTTTTCTGGAGGCAAATCTGCCTTTAAAATTCTAACATCAATTACTTCAACACCAAAATTTTTTGCCTCGGAATATGTTAGATCTCTTATTTGTAACATTAAATTTGCTCTTTTATCAGTAAGAAGAGTATTTAATGGAACTTTACCAATGACAGTACGCATTGCTGATTCTAGAATTTTGTTTAAACGAAGCTGTACACCTTGATAATTATGTACTGTTTTAATAAATTCAACTGTATCTATAATCCTAAATTTTGCAAAGGCATCAACAATTACCCTTTTCTCATCGGAAGCAGTTACCTCTTTTGCTTCAGCTTTAACATCTAGAATTCTTCTGTCAAAAAACTGTACATTTTGAATGAAAGGGATTTTTATATTTAGTCCAGGGGATTCAATTACTCTAACCGCTTCACCAAATTGGAACACAACAGCGTTTTGTCTTTGATCAACACTAAACAAAGCCCCCGAAAGAATCACCAATATTCCAAATGATGCAAATATACCGTAATAAAGTTTGTTCATAATATTATAATAATCTTGTTAAATTCTTTAATTTTACTGACTGTTTGTCATAGCTTTAGGCTTCACTGCCATATGAGGAAGCATTCCATCACTACCCATTATTACTTTATCAGACTGGTATAGAATTTCCTTCAAAGCATCTAAATATAATCTGTTACGGGTTATTTCTTTATTCAACAAATACTCATTATATATTGCAGTAAACCTTGAAGCATCACCTTCAGCTTTAGCAATCACCTCTGCTTTGTATCCCTCAGATTCCTCGTACACTTTTGCCGCTTCCCCTCTAGCTTTTGGCAAAATATTATTTCTATAGGATTGGGCTTCATTAATTTCTTTTTCCTTGTCTGCTTTTGCTGTTTGCACATCTCTGTAAGCCTGAATAGCTTCTTTAGGAGGCTCGGCTTTTAAAAGCTTTACTTGTTCTATAGCAACACCAATTTTATATTGTTCCAAAATTTGCTTTATTAGACCTTCAATTTTATCAGCAATTTCTTGCTTTTGGTTGGAAAGTACCGATGCAATTGGTATATTACCTATCACTTCCCTAATGGCACTTTCCGAGACAGCTTTTACAGCTTCTTCAGGATCAGTAACATTGAATAGATAATCAGATAAATTAGATATGTGCCACATTACGTCAACATTCAATTCAATAATATTTTCATCTCCAGTTAACATAAGACTTTCAGCCGTGACATCCCTATCTTTGCTCAAGTCTGCTCCTGTGTTATTTCTAGATTTTCCATTCGATCTGTAACCAATCTCTATTCTTCTAGACTGCGCAACTTTTTCTATTTCTACAATTTCAAATGGACTAGGTAATTTATAATTCAAACCTGGCATAGCTTTTCTATGAAATTTACCAAATCTAATAATAGCCGCTTCTTCCCCTTCTTCTACTTTATAGAAACCATTTGCAACCCACAATAATGCAATACCTACTACAACCCAAATTAACGACTTGCCATTAAAATTAAATTGAAAATTATCAAAGTTAAATTGATCCTTACGTTTCTTTGTAAAAATATTTTCCTTCGGTTCGAAATCTTCCCAAGGAGATTTTTTTAAAATTAGGTTATATATTTTATTTGTCATTATTTGAACTATAGTTTAGATGTTTAAGTAGTTTCATAGAGACGAACCTATCATTTAACAATATAGTAAAGTTATTTAATATTGCAAGTATGTCAACCCCAATAGAGCTAGAAATTAAAACAAAAGTTGCTAATATTGCTTTTTCTGACAATTCTAAGGTTATAGAAAGGTCTTCTGAAATAATTATAAAAGACAAAGATATCGGTTTTTCTATAGATATTAATGGCATTGATTTAGCAGAAGCAAATAAAGTTAGAGCACTTGTAATAGCCAAGATACAAGAGATTGTTGATATCGGTAAAATTAATATTGTTTTAACTAGCTCAGAAAGCAAACAAAAATCACAAAAAGACCAAAACTCTAAAATTATCCTCGATAATATTGACAAGGTAGTTTTGATAGCCGCTGGTAAAGGAGGGGTTGGGAAATCAACTATATCAGCGCTTCTTGCTCAAAAACTGGCTGGCCAGGGGAAAAAAGTGGGATTACTTGATGCGGATATTTATGGCCCATCCATACCAAATATATTTGCATCAAATGGGAAACCTGAGCTTTTAAACAAAAGAATGATACCACTTTGCAATCATAATGTAAAAATAAACTCGATTGGTTTCATTACCGATCCTTTATCATCAATTAGCTGGCGCGGTCCCATGACTAGCAAAGCTCTGTATCAATTAATTTCTTTAACAGAGTGGGGGAAACTAGATTATTTGATAGTTGACACCCCCCCTGGAACTGGGGACATACATTTAAGTTTATTGCAAAATTATTTAGTCTCTGGAGTGATAATGGTTACAACGCCACAAAAAATTTCAGCAATTGATGTGCAAAGAGCTATAAGTTTATATAAAAAATTTGCTGTACCAATAATAGGCATAGTTGAAAATATGAGCTATTATACAACAACAAACTCTTCGGAAAAAATAAATATATTTCCAGGAGATAGCGGTCATCAAATATCAATAACTCATAGCATACCTCTTTTAGCAAAAATACCTTTAAACACTGGTTTAGCTAAAGCATGCGATGCAGGAGAAGCTCTTGATAAATATTTTAATTTATTAGATTTTAAAGTTTAATGTGCAATTATTCAAGTATTTTATCTGCAGTCTTAATCAATTCCTGAGAAATTGTAATACCAAGCTCTTTAGCTGTTTTTAGATTTATATAAAGCTCAGTCTTAGCTGGAAATTGAGTGGGAATTTTACCTATATCTTCACCATTTAAAACTCGCACAATAATGCCATCAGTCTGCTTCCCAATTGCGTATTGGTTAGGACCAATAGCAGCAAGTGGACCATCTTTAACTATGTCCGTATCACTAACAAACACTGGTATTTTCTGATCTTTAGCAACTTTGACGATTATTTGTATAGCACTTAAAGCTGTACTATCATTGCTGATGAAAATTGCATCAACTGTACTTGCTAATTTTTGTGTAGCTTGCATTACTTCAGACGTTTGGCTTGCAACTTGAGTTACTAATTTTATCCCAAACTTAGGGCAAATTTCTTGAAGATTTTTTATTAAGCTAACTGAGTTCGCTTCACTTGGATTATAGAGAAATCCTAAAGTTCTGAGATTAGGGTTAATTTTTTTGAACATCTCTAATTGTGGCTCTAGCGAAATGTAATTTGATACACCAGTAACAAATTCACCTGAACTATTTAGATTGTTTACTAAATTGGCACCTAATGGATCGGTAACCGAAGAAAAAACCAACTTAACTTTTTTATCCTTTACATATTTCATAAAGGACTGTGAAGATACCGTACCAATACCAATTACAATATCAGGATTTTTACTAACAAATTTAATGGCTATTGATTGAGCTAGCGCTGGACTTGCTTGAGCATATTCTACTTTGATATCAAGATTGGAGCCGTTAAACCCTAAATCTTTCAACCCATCAATAATACCTGAAAACGTAGCATCAAGAGCTGGGTGTTTGGCAAATTGGCTTACATAAACTTTAGCTTCTTCACTTTGTTTTGCATTAGCTAAGTTCATAAAATTTATAAAAAAACCAATAATTAGAAATAATTTCGATATGTTTTTAAGTATTTTCATTTGTTCCTTTTTTTATTTTTTCTAATATATTTCTATATCCATAATAATTTTCTTCTTTTAAAAACCTTGAAACCCTACCAATCGTTGTTAAACTTGCCTTAGTGGCTTTTTGAATATCTCGGTAAGATAAATCTCCACGATCCAAAAATTGGCAAACCTTCCACCTCTCTTGCATCGCCTTTAACTCAGCTGGGGTACACAAATCAGTAAAAAAAGCTTTAACTTCACTCTTGGTATCTATTTTCAAAATAGCATCATATAATTCTAGTAAACTTCCGTGGTGGTCATCATTCATAATAAATATTCATTTTCTACCCTTGCTGTACTAGCATAGTAGTACAGCAAGGACCTGTCAATTAAAAAATAGTTTAGTACAAGATACAAGGTGTTTTATATACATTAGCCCATGGGGGGGCATTGGTATTTATTGATAAAAGATGAAGAAAAAACAACAATTATAGATACTCGGTCTGGAAAAAAAAGTGATTTTGCTAAAGACGCATTAAATCTTAATATTCAGACTCCATTGAAGGCTGCAACCAATTATGTGCATGGTTTGTGCGGTAAGATATGTATTGCTTTCAGTGAATTGATAAAGCAACAACATCCAAGTGAAATAATAAAAAAAGAGCATTTACTAGAGGCTAAGAACTTATTAATTAAAGATAAAAAAATATTTGCAGACTTTT
>JAIFLQ010000069.1 GCA_020048975.1 Rickettsia sp.
TAATTTTGCTATAATCAGGATCCCCTACTTCCTCTTTCTTTGTGTGAGTGATTTTTTGATCAATAAGCTTTTCTTTTGCAAAACTACCAACACTTCTAGCTGTAGAAGTGACAGGACTTGCAAGTCTACCCATATCACTCATTATATCTTTAACCGTACTCCCAGTTCCTTGCAGTCTACCATCTTGTCTAGCTGCTAAAACATTGGTCAAAAACTGAGTAACAAGTGTTACATATTCTATTAATCCCGCTGAAAGTTTACAGTATATAAAAAATATAAAACCAGTTGTTGCAACTCTTACAAAAGTTCCATGAGCTGTGAAAAAATCCTCAATAGAAGTAATGTTTGCAACCTGCGGAATATAAAAAGGAATACCAGGTAAAAATGGCAACGAAAAGGAAAAGCTAATTGGTATTCCAATGCTAGATAAATCAACAGCTATTTTAAGTGGAATTAAAATACCCCAGCAGGCCCTAACAACTAGACCTGTTATATATTCGGCCATTAACTGATCTATGAGCAAGAAAAATATTAACAATATTGTTGGTCGTATCATATAATCAAAAAGCGTTGAAATCCAACTATCAAACATACTTTTTGTCTGCTCAAAGAGTATTAATATAATAAAAAATGGAGCAAGCGATATCATTACCGCAAGACCAAGAAATGCAAGACAGTAGCTTATAACCACTTCAAGCACAGCTCTAAGATAAATTAATATTGAATACATTGCCAAACAGGCAAAAAATGCTAAGCCATTCGTTAGCTGCAACAACTGGATAAACAATAGTGCCCAAAAATTACCATTACTATATCTATCAAAAATTGGGTCAACAAATCCAAATATATTACCTACATTACTAGTGGTACCAATAACTGAATTTAACAAATAGTCACTCCCATCAATAAATACTTTAAATAAATTATCATTAAAAAATGTCCAACTCGTTTCACTAAACAAAGCGACTATCACTCCTATTTTCAAAACCCTAACAACTATGTCAGTTGCTGTTATTTGCAGCGAACCAGCTAAAAACGCCAAACCATATATTATTATATACAAAACAAGACAGCTCTTTGCTATATTTTGCAAAGCTGCATTGCTTACTAATTTTTCATAAATTATACGACTCAATTCGTTATATTTAGTACGAAGAGGAGAAACTAATTGATTATAAACCACACTAGAAAACCATGTAGAACCTGTATAATTAGCTATATTAACATTCAAGAATCCAGATAATCCAGAAGCACCAGAAACTTTTACCCACAACCATCCACTCGCATATGCGTTTGCTTTAAAATCTTGCGATGCTGTATTACTTACAGAGTAAATATTTGGGGTAGCAGTTTCGGAAATAAAATAATCAAGTGTTATATTACTCAAATTAGCTGTAGTTATAGTAGGGTTGGCTTGTCCAATTTCTATTTCCATAGTGTAAGCACCAAAGTGAAAGAAATTAACCGGAGCGCTCATCTTGCTACTCAAGTAGGTACTAAGCAACATATAATTCATCCAATCAATTGGGCCGGCAGTAAAAGATCTCCAATCTATCATGCTTTGCAAAAAATCATCATACATACCATTAATTAGCCATGGAGTTGTAAAATTTAAATCTCCTGCAGAATCAGAATAATGATATAAAAAATATTTATCAGTAAAGGGGGAATAAACAAATTTTTGTTTATGATCCTTAACAGTTAAACCACCAACACTAACACCAAATCCTCTGCCCTTATCATAAAAACAAACTGGTTTATTATCTGCCCCATCAGAATTATCAGGACATGATGGTATAGATATAATTTTAGAAGTAAAATAAGCATCAGATGGGTGTCCTGTTAACAAAGGAATCTGATCAACCAAATTAAGATATTTATTGGCAACAATTAAACATCGAGTTATATAATCAGGGGTCATAATAGGTATGTCCACCCCCCACAACGAAACAGTAGTAGTAATAATATCTTTACACCACCTAGTAGCTGATGCATACATAATCTTGTTTCTTAATCCCGAACTATCTGTAACAATACCTAATGGTTGGTAGATATAGCTAACAAGCCCATTTTGCAGATCACCTTCTGAGCCAAAAAACTTACCTGTACCATCAAGGGTAATATTAATAACATCATCCTTCTTAACCTGTATCCGTTGTCTTCCAGAAAAAGTAAAATAATCATTATAATCATCAATTCTCTGAGTAGAAGCTATATCTGGCCTTTGCTGATAAAAAGGTAATACCTGAGATTTATAGGTATTAAAATCAGTTATATATTTTTTTTGTACATAATCATATGTTTGGATAAAAATCTGAGGCTGACTGAACCTTGGGTCAATTCTATATAATACACGATATTTTTGCGGTCTTAACGAAACACTTCTAGTATTCCATGACATTGAAAGTAATTTTCCTTCTTGAACTCTAACACCAGTTGGCACCCATACCCCTTCATCCTCCACGTTCAGAGATTTACTCGATTGATTCATACCAGAAATGTGTGGTACTTCAATACATGGAGGAGAAAAAGATATTATATTTTGATTCATCCAATCGAGTCTGTCATCACCAACCGCAACATAGTCAGCATATACATTAACTATATAACCCTGCAACACTGATATAGTAATTAATATGATTTTTTGAATTAACTGCATTTTCTTTTTAACTAAATATTTCTATTACTAATAATTTCATTTTAAAATCAACAACATTGCTATAAATCATTTATTTGGTGGTAATTTCGCTGGTATCTTTGGCAATGGTTTAGGAGCAGGTTTTTTAGTAGCTTCACTCTCCACTGCCCCAGATTGCGGTTTGTCTCCACCACTTTGGCTACCGCTTTCATCTTTATCAGGACGATCATGCCTATTACCTGGTTTTTGGTCTCCTTTTCTTTTTGTTTCTTTATCCATATTTTGCAGTCTTTCTTTTGCTGCACCCATCATTCTATCTCTATTTGCTTTATCCAATCCAACTTTCGATAAAGCTTTGTTTTCTATTGCATTAGACATAGCAGCACCCATAGCAGTTGCAGAAGGTCCACCACTTCCACCGGCAAGTTTTGCAACAATTTTACCAGAATATTCAATGTAACCCCACATGCAATACGCAATCATCAATAATATGATCATATTTTGCATATTTGCCCCCATAGAAGTACTTCTGTAATCAAAGCCCCAAGGGGTAAACCAATTAAAACAAAAGAGCGGTACATTTAAAAATGCAGGGTTAAATCCAGGGATAGAAGGGAAAGGTATTGTAAATGGAATGCCACATTTCCAACATACGCTATAACCAATTACATAATCTAAAAATATCGTAAATAGCTGAGTAAGAACAATTATACCAGCTAACATAATTGTAGGTTCAAGCATATATCTAAAAGTAAATTTCACCCAATTATCAAAAAGATATCTTGTTCTTTCAAATAAAATAAAAGTCAAAAATAATGGGGCTATACCAATTAATACTGCAATAGCAAAATAAGCCATTAGATACACAGCAATAGCTCTAAAACCTACCACTATTATTATTGCTAAACAAACATAAGTATAAAGTACAGAACTCCATTAATACCCATAGATAAAAGGGCCATCATCTGGGCAGCAAAAGTAGGACTCAAGAATATTTTTGTAAAAACTTCATTCATGAACATAAATGGATTTGAAATGCTTGTAGCACCAGAAAACATACTGTACCCACTCATATTAGAAATTATGGAATCAGAAAATCCTGTTACGAATTCAAAAACATAATTATTAAAAAAGTAAAAAGTATTATCATTCATTAGACCAGAAACAAAAGCTACTTTTATTACTCTAACCACAATATCTGTCTGACTTATCTTTACCATTCCAAGTAAAAACATAGCCCCATAGAACATTATATATATGATTAACATGCCTTTAATATAATTAAAGAAATTAGTGCAATTACCTTGGCCACCAATTCCTTGATAACAAGTCATATTTTTAAATATTGTTATAGAAGCAGTTTTTATTTTCGTCTTTAAACCTTCGAACAAAGGATTTAACACATCATCAAAAAAACCACCATGCTTTACGCTAGATAAAAATAAAACTGTGTACTGTCCAAAACTATCTTTATAATCTGCAGGTGCATTATTGATTTTTAACCATAAATACCCCCCTTGCCCATTAGATGGTGCGGTTATCGAACCCTTACCATTAGCAGTAACAACAATATTGTCTACAGTAGATGGAGCAGTTGTATTTGGATTAGCTCCATACTCAGAAATCACATACTGAACAACTCCCCTTCCCTGAACAGAATCGTTCATACCATTACCATTGTTTCTAACACATTTAGTTTGCTTTATATTTAGCACGAAACCACCTGTATTATCAGCATATGTACCATCAGCGTCAGCTAGTTTATATTGCAAGTAGCCAATGTCACTGCCATTATAACCAACTTTTTCTATTTTTATAATTTTATACTCAGCATTGTTATTGTAAAAGCTCTGATCAGACTCAATTCGCACAGGGGTAAAATTACTACCAGCACTTGCAGCATTTGTAGGATTAACATTACTATCAATCCTACTTATAAGACCAACAGGATCATTAGCACTAAACCAGAAATATTTTTGGTTTTGGAAATCGCCAGGATCGCTAACAGTACCTATATAGTCGTGTTCTAATACGCAATCATGGCCAGTAACGTTCCAAAGGTCAGAGATAGTTCCACTCCAAGGGGCTGGATACGTATACTTACCATTATTTAAATAAGGCTCTGGAGTAGTGCCAGCAACATTTTCCCAGCACGTACCCCAATCAAAGGTATATTCCCAACGTCCTGAAGCATCATTGCAGGTTTGCTCATCATTAGGCCAATAATGTATTGATGGCCAAGCTCTTGTCCAACATTGTGTGTGTTCATTATATTTATAACACTGAGTATTTAAATGGCATGATGAAGTATATGTACCAGCACCATTCCACAGGCTATATCTACCGCATATAGGATTATATTGCCTTTTACCCTCAGTGCAATCAGCTGGCGGTGTCATGGTTTTAGTAAAATAATCATAAATTGAAACAGCATTCGCAGGTGTTTTTTTCTCGCGGTAAAGAGCTACATAATATTTATCATTTCTATATAGCTCAGTGAGGTTTTTCCAATTCGGGGTTCTAGCATCCAGTATCAAAGAAACTGGTGGTGTGTTTTTATCTTCTACTCGTGGAATCTCAATTCTATTACCAGCATTATCCAAATTAGTATCTTTTTGTAAGTTATTGATAGGAATATAAGCTTTACATAAACTAACTTCACCTTTTATAACAAATTCTACTAACTGACTAGGCTTAACCCTTAGATTAGTATTTAACCATTTTCCATATGAATTTGGGTCAAGTGTTATTCCCGTTCCAGTAGATGTACCTGTTGAATCAACAGCAGATGTTACACCTGCATCTGACCCTGTATAATTAGCATTAGCTTTTAATGTTACAGTATTACTTACAGCATCTGAAGCAGATAAGCTGCCTTGCCCATCTATATTATAACGATAAAAACAACCACTGGTTAAATCCATTGAGCCAAAAATTAATATCATCCATAATACTATACAAGTCAAAATTGCAAGACCTAACATAGCAAGCAAGAAAGCAAATTTGTCACCCTTACCTTTCATTACTTACCCCCACCCATTCCGCCACCACCGCCACCTGTGGGAACTTTAGCTGCCGCACCGCCTTCACCACCTCCTCCCGTAGAAGCAGTATCCTTTGACCCACCCCCTTCACCTTCTTTTTTGTCATCTTTAACTGCTGCTTTTGCAGCTTCAGGATCTTTAGACGCAGCAGCTTTAATCAATTTTGCTGCTTGTATAGCCTTATCCATCACAGCAGTAGGAGAAACTGTAACAGAAGCCATACTTGGTCCACTTGTTAAATCAGAAATAAATTCATTGATTGATTTCACAGCGTAATAAAATATAAACACATAAACAATCATATATAACATGCTTAAGCCCAGATCTAAAAAATCATTAATCTTAATAACTTCAAATATAATAATACCTTTCTTCTCCCACCCTTGGCCTAAATAATATTTTACTAATTTATAACCAGCGCTGTTTGTACATTTTTCTGGTTCACTGGATGGTTCCCTAAGTTCAAAGGTACTAAAATTAATTCCAGATGAATTGTAATCATGACGCATATATTCGCAATTTCCAAAAAATATAGAATCGTACATAGTAAGCAACATCGCTATAAACCCACCAACAACAGCTGGTTGCAAAGCGCAAGAAACTATAACTTTTACCCAGGAATCAAAATAAGCTTTTGTTCTCTCAAACAATAACATTGGAACAAAAATTGGTGAGATATACATCATTACATAAAGAGTAACCATCGACACCAAATAAACATTTAAAAAATAAAATATGATTGATATAAAAACTATGCCGAAAATCATTCCACATAAAACAATAATTATGTTTCCAGCCATAAAAAAGCCAAACATTACCGCAAAAAATGTCAGTACTCCTGGCATAGCCAAGGCAGCAACTCCATCATGTCCAGGAGCACCAAAATTGGCTGAATTACCAATATTACCATACGCAGAAGTAGACCCAGAGCTTAAAAACCCACCGCTTCCAAGGTTATAAAGTAATTGCATTCCAAAGTAATAACCCACTCTACAATCTATAGCATCCCAAACTTTGTAGAACTCATAGCCTGCCTCATATTTACTAGCATCATAATTACACAAACCCTGCGATCCACCAGCAAGAAAAACTGTTTCTGTAAAATCAGAGGTCATTTGCAAAAGCATAGGGAGTACCGTCTCCGTCATACCATTATGACTAACACTTCTACCGTTTTGATCGTAATATTGGCCAAGACCTACTGAAAAATAAACTACAAAAATAAACTTCAAAATAAATGTTGCGACTTTATCTAGATGTACATACTCCCCGTTTAATACAATCTTAAATCCATAAAACATTACATATAGAATCAAGGCAGCTCTCACAGCTGTTGTTAGAGCTGCCTGAAAAGCGGGAAATGGACTAAGCATTGAAAAATGTATATCATCTTCCGATTGAACACAGCTATTACCAGTATAAAATACTTTATCCAGAGTTTGCCTAACACAATGAATAGTCACACCAGAAAAACTAAGCAAAGATTGACTTTTTGATCCACCTTCATAACATGAAGTCCCAAGATTTTGACAAACCTGTTGTTCTATACCAGTAACATTTGTATTAGCATTATAATTTCGACAAATTACTGGCATCTTGCCCCTGGATGTAAGCATCATAAGACACAAACTACTGTCTAACGCTTCAACAGAAAGTTGAATGTCTGATAGCAATGGGTTAGCTCCAAGATCAGTGCTTGTACTAATATCTCGCAACTTTACTATATTACCTAAATTTAGAGCTTTAGGAGTGCAGCTATCCGTAGCGTTGCTATCTCTTATACAAAACCTCAAAACATTACCATCTTGAGTGCAGCCATTAACAACATTTGGAATATTAATGGTCATATCAATATTTTTTGCTAAATATCCATAAGCCGTATCAGTTGTTAAATATCCAGTACTATCAACCTTTGGAAGAGCAACACAAGTATCACCAAAATTAGCTTGAGCATTACAAAACCAGAATTGCAGAAATAGTAAAAATAAAATTCGTGATTTTAGATTAAGCATCACCACCCTCTTTATTTCCACCTTTTGTCGAACTAACGTCTTTAGCTCCTTTAGAGGAAGCAGTAGAAAAATTATCCCCCCCCCCCTCCTTTACGCCCTTTAAAGGAAGCAGTAGAAAAATTATCTCCACCACCACCAGCACCAGCAGCAGCTTTGTCTCCTCCTCCTTTTGCTCCTCCAGCAGCTGACATTGCAGCCATTCCAGCTTTATAAAGCGTCTGAGGTTTTATCGCCATGTTGCCTATTGAAACACCTTCTGTCATATCTGCTGCAAATTCAGCTAACGTTTCGCTAAAATGTTGCATCAGATATAATGTAAAACAGGCCACTAAAAGCGCTAAAGCAAAGGCCTTTATCTTCTCAAAAATTACTTCTATTGTACCAAAAAACATTCCTGGTTTAGATTCAACTGGCCCTAAAACATCAGGGTAACGTTCTTTGTCTTTTGCTCCAGAAGCATCATCAATCCATGGCATACTATCATTTGTAAGAATATCCGACCCCGTACTAAACAACCAACCAAGAGGGTTATTCAAAATATATCCTAGACTATTAATACAATCCTTCTTTTCTTTTTTCGTGTATCCCGATCCTACCCTTTCAATTAACCTTAAGTTTTAATTGACACCATAGCTTTATACATATCTGTTATATTCTGTA
>JAIFLQ010000007.1 GCA_020048975.1 Rickettsia sp.
AAACTAGCTATGTTAATGAAATTAATATAGCTAAAGAACAAATGCTAACAAAATTAGATATTTATTTTCAAACTCAGTTAAATGATTATAAAACCAAGTATTTGCATATCAATAATGAAGAATTTTCTAATTTAAAAAATGCTGTTTTACGATTGCCATTGGTGATCTCAGAATCAGAAGCTGGCCAAATAGGAAGATTGTTGCTAAAAAATACGGCAACAGAAAAAATGATTCTAGAGTTTAATCTTCCAATTTCGTATTTCGGTCTTGAGCCATCAGATTTTATTTCTTTGAATCATAGAGGTAAAAAGTATCATTTACGTGTAATAAAAATTACTTTTTTCGGTATGATAATGAATATCATAACTATAATAGATGAAATAAGTAACTATCATTTACCGCATTTTAAAAATAAAATTAATATATTTTATCAAGGAAATATAGAAATTGAATTTAGGATAATTGAGTTACCATTTAAATCCTATGGATTTGATTTCTTCTATTTGGGCGCATATTTAAATAGTAATAGTAAATTACCTCTTTATGTAAAAATAAAACAGGATCTTGGTGAAAATTGGCGTAAAATAGCGATATTAGAACCAACAAATTCTATTGTTAAAATAATTGATTTTGATGTAGCAGATAATTTAGATTTATTTTTAATTGATGAGATAGGTAAAATTTATGTCTGAGGCATAGAGCTTGAAAAATATAATGATGATTCTTGGAAATTAATTGAAATCAATAATGAATTCATTGCCTTTAAAACTATCAACAAACTAGAATCAGAAGATGAAATATACTCCATATCTTACTTAATAAGAGGGGTGTATGGTAGTGAACAATATGTTAAAGCTCATGAAGTTAATTCGAGCGGAGTTATCATTGCAAAAAATGCAAATATAATACCAATTTCAGAAGATTTAATAGGTCAGTTGATTGAGTTTCGGATTGGATCATCTGTTTGTGAAATATGTTTTACAAATAAGGCTAATTTACCTTCAAAACCAATTATAATTTCAAGCTATATAGAAGGTTCAACTTTATATCTTGGCTTTCTAGGAAGAAATTTTAAAACAGATCTATGGCACAGAGCGGAAAAGGAAAATCTTGGTTTTTCTATTGAAGTTAAAGCAAAGGATCAGGTGCTGAATTTTATGACTGTTCCAGAAATAGATAAAATCGAAATAGATATTAGCGCTTTAGATATTAGTGATGGTTACAAAGTTGATATAGTACAAATAGTTTAATTACTAAAAGAGCGATCTATGAAAACCAATAATTACAAATTTGATTTAATGTATCAGGGGCAAAATCATAAAGACATAGTCTATAATGAGACAATATTAAAGCTTGATGCAAACCTAAATTTAAGTGTAGTAGATTTTATTGAACATCCATCTGAATCTATTTCTCATGGTCAGCGTTTTATTATCGCTGCTGGTGAGAATAAAAATAAAATTTGTTATTTTGCTCATCAAACAAAAGGGCTGCAGTATATATTACCTTATGATAATATGATTGTTTATATTGTTAAGGATAATTGTTTCGCAAGATTTTCAGAAAATAATTGGCAAAAAATTACGCTTGATTCTAGTGTTGAAGTTGTTTCTTCAGCATCTAAGTTTGTTAGTATAAAAAATGAATTTATTTTGCCTAATCAAAATGATTATCATTATTTATATTTGAACGGTAATTGTGCAGTTGGCTTTGAGAATATAGATAAACCATCGTTTACAATTATTATAAAACAAAATTATAAGAAGGTTTTTAAAATAAAATGGCCTGAGAATATTTTATGGCCTAATAAGAAACCAAAACAAATAACTTCTATTGTTAATTCCATTGATTTTTTTAAATTTTATAGAATTCCTGAATCGCAGCATTTCTTGGCGGAATCAACAACACAAAATTATCAATATTAAAAAAACAGGGTAGATATTATGATTACTTTACTTGCTTCTATTGCGGGGTTTATTAGCTCAGTAATTCCCGAAATAGTAAAATATTTTAAAGACGTAAATGATAAAAAACATGAGCTTGCCATTTTGGCAAAGCAAATTGAATATAATCAAAGCTCAGCAAATAGATCTTTAGAAGAGATTCATATCTCAAGAGATATTCTTGAGCAAGCATCATTATATGCTACCTATAAAACCGAAATAACTTGGGTAGATGCATTTAATGGATTAGTTAGGCCAGTTCTTGCTTATAGTTTTTTTATTATGTATATGGGTGTTAAATATGTTCAATATGTTGCAATTTCTTCGACCAGTCACGTAATTGAGTATATTGAAATTATCTGGAGCGTTGATGATCAAGCAATTTTTGCTGGTATTATCAGTTTCTATTATGGGCAGCGTACTTTTCATAAACTCTGGAAAAACAAAATATAAACATTAATATGCATAGATTTACCAATCAACAAGGAATTGAACTCATAAAATCATTGGAGGGGTTTCGCTCCGAGCCTTATGTTTGTGCAGGAGGATATTTAACTATTGGATATGGGCATAAGTTATTACCCAGTGATTCTTATAAAATAGTATCACCAGAAAAAGCTCAGCAAATATTAGAAAATGATTTACGAAGAATAGAAAGGTTAGTGTTAAAGTATATTAATGTTGGAATAAATGATGATCAATTTGCTGCTTTAGTTTCTTTCACTTTTAATGTAGGAGCAGCTGCTCTTCAAAGGTCAACGCTTAGGCAAAAAATTAATTATGGTTATTATGAGGATGGGGCAAAGGAATTTTTAAAATGGGTATATGCTGGGGGGCGGAAAATTATTGGTCTTGTTCGTAGGAGAAGATTAGAGAGTGAGTTATTTAGTGGGAGTGTTGATTGATAAAAACCTTTTTATGATAACAAAAATCATAAAAACAATGAAACTCATTAAGGTACCAACAAATACACTTTTTAAGTTATTTGTTGCTGCCATAAAATATTCCCATAAGAGAAAGCTAGTTCCACCAGAAAAACAAGTAAAAATCAGTGCAAATTTTGGTATAGTAATATCATAGAGGCCAAAAATGAGTGGAACTAATATTATCGGCCCCCAAAAACCAGCAATAAAAATTACCAGATCAACAACACTATTAAATCGTAATGCAATAAATATTGCTAAGCTACCTATTATGATATTAGTAATTCTTGCTACTATTAACATTTTACCTTGATTAGATAAGTTAAATATTGGTTTAAAAAAATCTTTAACCAAGGTAATAGAGGTTATGTTTAAGTCTGAATCGGCTGTTGACATAACAGCTGCCAGTAAACCAGCTATAACAACACCTTGTACACCAACTGGAATTATATGATCTATGAGATAAGGAAGAGCCAGGCTTGGTTTGATTTCTGGGTAGAGAATAAAAGCAATTAGTCCATTGATAGTTATAAATATTAAGAAAATAGCGTATAGAACTGATTTTAGATATATTGCTTTAGTTGTTTGTGATGAATCTTTGTCAATCAATGCTCTTTGAATAAAAGTCGGAAACATATTCATGACGGCGAATCCTAAAAAAGCTGAGATAGTACTTTTTATCAGATCATCATTACCTAAAATAATAAATTTTTCAGGAGGTATTTTTTGTATAAATTCAGAAATTCCAATTTGATACAGACCAAAAATTGAGATAATAGGTATTGCAATAAGCATTGCAAAAAACTGAATCTGATTAGTAAACAAAACAGATCTAAAGCCTCCAACGGTGGTATATATTATTATGATACCGTAGCTTATTATAACTCCTTTTATATAATCTATCTGGAGAATATATTCAAAAATTCTAGCGGATACGCTAATTTGAGCTGCTACTAGACCAATAGACACTAATATAGCAGAAAAACCACCAATTGCTCTTCCAACTTTTCCGTAGTAACTAAACATTATATCACCTATAGTTTCGGTGCCGTAATGTTTTATAAGTCTTGGAATAATATATATGGCAATTATTATATCTATCGGAATTGCTAAAACTAGACCATAGCTATGTGCAATGTTTGTAGCAAAAGCTTTTTCCGAGATGCCAAAAGTTGTGCCCCCCCCAATTGTGGATGCAAAAATAGTGGCAACTAAAATCAGTTTACTGTGTGTGTAATCTTTTCCTTTTACAGAAGCAAAAGATTTGAATCCTGATTTGCGTGACCTTGTATATATACCAATTAATAATAGTGAAATTAGGTAAAAAGCTACAATTGATAAATCTATCACTAATATGTATTTATTTGTTAACTGAAAATCTCTTTAAGTATAATACTAAAATTATTGGAAGAATACTAGCTACTCCAGCAAATAAGAAAAACATATTCCAACCGATAGTGATGACAATATACCCAGAAATTGATGGCAATATAGATCTTGATAGTCCCATCATTGAAGTTAGAAACGAGTATTGTGTTGCTTTGAACTGACCGCGACATAAAGAAGCAATATAAGCAATATAAGCTGCCATAGTCATGCCACCAGTGATACTTTCAAAGCCAGTGACTAAAAAGAATATATATATATTTCTGCCATAAACTTCTTGTATAATGAACAAGATATGAGCAAAACCATGTAAAACACCAAAGAAAATCAGACTTTCAAATATAGTGAAATACTTCATTAAATATCCTGCAAGCAACCCCCCAATGATAGCTGCGGTGATTCCAAAAAATTTCCCTGCAGTTGCTATTTCAAAATCATTATAACCAATATGTAACAAAAATGGATTAATCATCATGTTTATAAAATTATCTGGTAACCGATATAATACGAGAAATAGCAAAATAATTAAAATATATTGTTTGTTACCAATAGGGGTTAGGATTTTAGTTATTAAAGTTTTAATTTTATAGATCAAATTACCATGAGCTACATCTTGAAAGATTTTTGTTTTGGTAGGTAGCATACTTATCGTATTTGTTTCTTTCACAAGTAATAAAATTGTAATTGCAAATAATATAATGACGAGACTAAATAGTTCATATACCAAATTCCAGTTTATGTAAGTGGCGATGTATATTGCCCCAGAACTCGAGAGTAGCATACCAATACGATAACCAAAAACATATAAACCAGAAACTTGCCCTTGTTTGGTGCTATCAATTATTTCTGTTTTGAGCGCTCCAAGGACGGTGTCTTGGGCAGAGGAAAAAAAAGATATAGCAAGAGCGATTAGGCCAAATAAGAACAAGTTTTCCGAAGGCTTAATGCAGCTTAGAGAAAAAACGGCAAGACTTAAGAATGCTTGAATAGTAACGATCCAAGATGTGCGATGACCAATTTTCTTCGATAATATGGGAATATTTTTTACATCGAAAATAGGAGCCCAAATAAAATTTATTGCATAAGGTATAGAAATCAAGGCAAAAATACCTATGGTTTTAATATTAATTTCTTCCTTGGCTAGCCAAAAATTGAGAGTGTTACCAGTGATCATTATGGTAAAACCACTCATTAGTCCAATTAACCAAATAATTAATAATTTCTTTTTAGCTATCATAAATATTTTGATTTAATTGAAAACGTCAAATGAATAGTGTTTACATTATTATTATATCAATAAAGTAATGTCAAATTTAACTTAAAAGTCTATAATTAGGAATCACATTGATATATTAATGATTTTGCTAAAAAATAACCGTGTTTTATTGATAGGTTTTCGTAAAAATTCTTTTCATAATCTGTCATGTCAAAAAAATTGCCGTACTTTGTTAGCCCAGCTAAGCCGGGCTTAACATTTATTTCTGCGAAATAAATGTTATCAGATTTATCTATAATAACATCAAATGCTAGTTCGTTTATTGTTTCGTTGTATTTTTTATTTAAAAAAATAGTAAAATTAATTGTTATCGTTTTTATTTTTTCAACAATCATGGCAGCCTTTTCTTTGGAAAAGATTTTCTCAAGAAATTTGCTAGTTATATCGGTGCCAGCATTGTTTGAGATTTCGCTCGATTTTTCGCTAATTCTTATCTCACTTAAAAAACTCCATTCCTCACCGGTATTAAAAACGAGGGCGCGAACATCAAAAACAGATTCTTTACAACGCACGACATCAATGGCTTCTTGAATAATGTATTTTTCATTATTTACTAATTTGTTAATATGAGAGATACATTCAGGTAAAGTAAATAAGGAAGTAATTTGTTTTTGGCGATTAATATAATATTCTACTGTGAAACTATTATTTTCAAATTTGACTACTAATATCTTATTTCCCATAGAGCCATATCGCGGCTTAATAAAGGTTACAGGATGTTTTGAGAGATATCTCTGAATCTGGTCTATGCTAACATCAAATATTTCGGTATGAGGAGTAATCGAAGAGTCAAATTCTGATAAAACCTCAGCAGTAAGCATTTTATCGCCAGCAACTCTTCTGATAGGTTTAGTTGGGTAAATTTTATACCCTTTTGGTAGTGCCCATAGCATGAAGTCATAATAGTTGTTAATTTTGTCTGGTCCTATATAAAAATCATAATTAACTTTAGGTACAGGGATAAAAATAGACTTAAACTCATTACCTTCTAAAACATAACCAGTAACAGTTTTCTCTTCTTTGTTTACATTTATTGGTGAATAGCAAATTAGTTTATAGTTATGTTTTGCGAGTTCAGGCGCTAAAACAGATGCACGATGTAGAATAATATTGAATTCGCCATTTTTTATTTTAGTATCATGATGATCGTGATACAACATGCCAATCCATTTTTGTTTAGTAGAAGTCTTTCCAAACTCTGCTTCTATTGATGATTTGTATGTCGAGTCGGTACTCGAATCCTCACGTACGTTTGAGTACGCTCCGATTCTGTGTTCCGAGTCTCCTTCAAATCCTTCAGTATAAGCGAGTTTGGAAAGACTTCTAGTGTCTGCTTCTATTGGATTTGTTTGTCGTGTTGGTATTTGAAAATAATATCCAAATTTATCCTGTTTTTCTTTTAGAAAAGACTCGGAATCTGACATTATTTTCTTTTGAAGAAGAACCTTGTTTAGATCATCTAATTCCTCTTTATTCACAAATCTTGGTTGATAATTTGTTAGCTTATTATCACTTAAAATTGGGTATAATTTTAGTTGGATATCTGGTAGGTTATTTGTTATTTGAATCTCAAGAGAAGCAAGAGAGCTATAGGGTGGAGCTTCCATTATTTTATAGCGACCAGGTGAATGAAACATGAAATTCCCAATGCTATACAATACAAGATTAGTTTTGCGTCTCTCGAATTCTTGCATCATGTGAGCTCCATGCCCAATAATTAAATCAATGCCACATGAAAACAAACTATCACTTAAACTTCGTTGTGTTTGGTTGCACCATTGGTAATTACTCCCCCAATGCGGAAAGAGTATTACAAAAGTATTTGGATCCAAAGTTTTAATTTTTTGTACTTGATCGGCAATTTTATCTATATCTAGAGGCATTAATCCAGATTTTTCAGGGGTAGCGTAAACTTTATATTTGCTGCGATAGGAAGATAAATCTTCGAAAGCAGCAATAATAGCAACGGTTATTTTTCTGTTCTCAAAATTTATTTCGCAAGTAAATGGTTGGATCGCCTGATTAATGTCATTCCCAGCTCCTATTGCAGGTAATTCATATTCTTTGAGAGCTGCTAATGTTTGATCATAGCCTATAGTTCCATAGTCAAAAATATGATTATTAGCAAGGCTAACAAGTGATACATTATGATCGATAAGAGTTTTAAGTGTTTTTTCTTTCTCAGCCCAATGTAAATAATCTTTTTGTCCTTCAAAAGGCGATTTCTTACAATCGGTAATTGGTGTTTCAAGGTTCATGACCACAAAATCAGCATCTTTCATTATCGGTTTGAGCTTTTCTAGCCCATATTCATAGCCAAAACGCTCTAAAATTGATGTGCCGCCATTTTGCTTAATCTTTTTCTGGTAATTTTCGCCAAAACTGGTGTCGCCAGTAAATATAAATTTAAATTTTTCATTAGGTTTTTTATAAAATACTTTTTTTAATTTGTTTGTTGTCATAAAAAAATTAGCAAATTAACACTTAAGATTAAACTATCTAGGCTTATTTTCACCCTCAAATGCAGCATAGTCAAGTTCATATCTCAAAATGCAAAGAATTAAGTAGTAAGTTTTGCGATGATGGAATAAAAAAATTCACATAATTTCAGGCTTGTTTTTTAAGATTAAGGTTAGAGTTTAGTATGATCCATCCGATCTTATTGACTTTT
>JAIFLQ010000021.1 GCA_020048975.1 Rickettsia sp.
CAAGACCTTCTAACTTAGAAAGTTTATCTATCTCGGCGTCTTCTAGTTTAATACCCCTAGCATCTACATTTCTAAGTATAGAGTCTTTGATCTTAAGTTTTTCAGCTTTAACACCCACCATCATTGCATCTGTCAAATCAACTTTGATCAATTCCGCATTAGTCATTATCGCCTTATCAAGCAAAGCATGCTTCATAGTTACTTCACGCAGCTTCGCCCCTGCTAAAGAAATACCTTCCATATCAGCATAGTTAAACTCTGCTTTTGAAACGACAGCTTGATTCCAATTACCATTTCGAATATTGGAGTAATTAAAGTGAGAATTCTCCACAATCGCTTCAACAGCTTCTGACCCACGCATAAAAGCACGATCAAAATTACTATCAATTATTTGAGTTTCTTTTTTGGGTTTATCATCAATAGCAGCAGAAGGACTCATATCGCTATAGAAAAATGTAGCATCTTGAGCTTGTGTCTTTTTAAACTCTGCTCCTCTAAGATTGGCTCCTTCAAATGTTGCTCTCCTTAAATCAGCCCCATTGAACAGACATCTTTCTAAATTTGCTCCTGCAAAACAAGCTTCTTGTAACTTTGCGTTACTAAAATCAAGACCTGATAAATCTACTGGCGTACCTACGTATTCTTTACCATTTTCAGCTTTTGGCGTAGAGAAATCAGCAACAATTTTCACCTTGGTATCTAATTGATCCAGTGGAATTTTTGTTTTGGCAAAATCATTTAACGTTAGTTCTGGATTTTGCTTAATGGCACTAATATATTCTTCTGCATCTTCTCTTGTTAATCTTACATATTGTTTTTCCTGGTCACGGGCCTCTTTACTGCTGCCTCTTACATATGCTGGATCAAACTTCATTACTCCAACTTCTTCTTCCATTAGCAATGGTAATTCAGCAATTGTAGGGTCAACAACGTAAGCAATCTTGCTTTTATCAAAATCCTTATCAAAATCCAACTTGAGGATTTCTTTTCTCTGTCTATCTAGTTCAACCTTCTCTTGAACTAAATCGTCATATACTTTATTACCCGTAAGCCCTCCTGGTAACCTGGCATAAGCTTGATAGCTACTAACTCCCTTCCAAGCTTCATTTATCTTTTCTTGTTTTGCTGCAATCTCCTCATCTTTCCTTCGTAATTTATCAGCTTTATCACTTTCAAAACCTTCTTTTGCCGCGTCTATTATCTCGTCGTTTCTCTCTCTATACTTATGTAATAAAGGTTCTGTAGAACTAAAGTACATATCAGAGTATCTTTCAGCTTTATCACGCTCTAACATTTCAGATGCTTCTACAGGTTTAAGTGGGCTATCATCACCATCAAGAAACTCTTCTGTAGCATCTTCACCAAATTTACAATGGCTAATATCTGCACCACGCATATCTGCTTTTGCCATAGAGCAATCGTCAAAGAAAACGCCACTTAGGTCAGAATCACAAAAACTAGATCCCTTAAGGTTACAACTTGTAAAAGTAGCACCTTTTAAGTTTGAACCAGTGAAATCTATAGATGATAAATCTAGATAACCATCGCGAATAGCTGCTAAATTTTCTTTAGTTCTATCGCCTTCATATTCAACTTGTTCACCAAAATTCTGACCTGATAGATCTGGCACAACAACGACATTTTCTCCTTTATAAAATTTCTCTTGAACATAATCTACAAGCGAACCTTGAGCAATAGGCTCATTTGCATCTCTTGCTGCTATAAATTGAAGCAATAATTCCTGATTTACAGTATGTTTTTTGATCTCGGTAGCAAGTTCTATTACTGGCTTTATCTTTGACATAAAAATATTTTCAACCTTAAATGGATTATCTTTGCATATAATTCTACATCTTTATTATAGCTTATTACTAGTAAATAAGCTTTTATCTTTATTGATTATTGACTGTTCTTGAATATATGTGGAAATTTAATCACCCTCAATTTGCCTCTAAATCTAGTGACTTGACAATTAAAGGCACCTTATATATGTTTCCAGAATATGCCAGGGGTGCCATAGAAAAAGGCTGAGATTATACCCTACTCAAATTTTATGAATTTGAATGCACCTGATCAGGGTAATGCCTGCGAAGGGAGGTGGAAGATATTATTGTGTGTATTTGTCGTCATAGCAGACAGCCTCTCTAGACCTTTCTCTATGGCTCTTTTGAGCGATACAGATACACCAAGATATTATCCCTGGTAAATTTAACCATCATATACATGTAGGTATGTATGAAAAATTTATCAAAACGGGATTACTCCATTCTAATTGGCAATACGGTAGATCACTTTGACACGGCACTTTATGCTTTCTTAGCACCGATATTTGCAAAGCTTTTTTTTCCAAGTTCCGATCCCATGATCTCCTTGATATTAGCCTACAGTGTTTTAGCTACTACAATAATTACCAGACCACTAGGTTCTTATATCTTTGGTCTCATGGCTTTAACTCATGGACCAGCTGTTAGTCTTTCATATTCTTTAATCGGGGTTGGCATAAGCACTTTAGCCCTTGCGTTTATCCCAACTTACGAACAAATAGGCGTTTACGCACCTATTTCACTTATAATTCTTCGTTTTTTTGGAGGCATTTTTTCTGCGGGAGAAATTACGATCGCAAAATTATACATTTTAGCAGAGAAAGATAAAATCAATGCCCTTAAAAGCTCTTATTTATATCAAACATCTGTAATGATAGGAATAGTACTTGCATCCTTTGTCAGCTCTATAGCTCTTGCATACCCAGAATCCCAGCAGTGGAGAATCTATTTTATTATAGGAGGAATTACAGCTTTATTTGGTTATATCTTAAGGGTTTACAAAACCGAAAAATTACCATTGAATACTAAACAAATACTATCGTTATACTCTGCTGGGGCAATGAAAACTTTATGGAACAACAAACTTCTGTTACTTAGAATAGCTATTACTTCGGGATTTGCTTACATGACTTATTCTGTACCATTCATTATTATGAATAATTTAGTACCAGAGTTTACCAATCTGACTCTAAAAGATATGATGCCATCTAATACCACTCTTTTGATTATGGACATGATACTCCTACCAATAATAGGCTCTTTCTTATTTAAATTTGAATTAAAAAACCTCTTGCTACTCAATGTTAGAATTTTAGCAATTACTATATTACCAATCTGGTACTATGTTGAAAATAGCTCTTTTGTATATATAATATCTGTAAAGATTTGGATAATAATAATCGGTATTGTTTTTAGCAACAGCATAAACTTATGGTACGATAGCCTTATACCTAAAACAGAAAAATATTTGATTACTGGAATCGGAAGTTCAATTGGCTCAGCAATTATAGGAAAAATGGCGCCAGCTATTTGTCTTGGATTATACCATTACACAAACTCTCCGCTTGTAATAGGATGGTTTATGTTTATTATTTCATTAGGAACGATTTGGGCTATTGTATGGCCAAACGAAGGCTAATAGAGTGATTTTTAAGATAGTTTAGTTCTGGCTAATTCTAGTCATTTTTTGTTTATTCTTGTCCCAACTATATTGAGTGTTAACAGTTCTAACCTCTGTAATTAAAATATCCCCATTTGGCAATTGAGCTACATCCAAACCTTTTTGAAGAGAATCAACAATCAATGGAGTCGACCTACAAATATAGTGTATATCAGAGAAAATATCATCTTTTTCCCCTTCATTTGTAAATAAATTGTTGTTTTTTAAACTATTAGACATTACTAAATTAACCATTTAAATTCAAGCTAACGGAAAGATAATATCATTTTTTTTTAAATAATCAATAATTCTTTTTTCTAAAAAAATTTTTATCTAGAAATTTTCCTACCTTAAAAATAGGAAACAAAGTATAATCATCACATCTTAATCAGATAAGATAAGTATTAGAAATACATTAATTAACTTATGGATAACAACTTACAATTAATAGTTCCACTAAAAACAGTTCTAAAAAAGATCTGCTATTTTCTCTTTAGCCAGCATAAATGGAAAGTAATTGCTTTAATAGCAATTATTTTCGTTTCTGGGATTACTACATCTATTGATAGTATATTACTACAAAAGCTCACGGACCAAATAGAACAATACTCCAACAATGCTAATCAAGATTCTCTAGCTATTATTTTATTTAAATGGATATTAATATACGCTCTGTGGTGGGAATCATTAAATATTATTTGGCTTATATATAACTATATATATTTAAAAACAATGCCAAAAATTAAAGCAGAAGTCATTGATGAATTATACAACCACATTCAACATCATAGTCATAGCTTTTTTCAAGGAAAATTAGCGGGAGAATTGACAAATAGAATTACTGAAGGCGCAAGATCTATCGAAATGATTTTCACCCATCTAAACGAAGACATATTACGAAAATTCTCCGTAATTGTTTTTGCGCTAATCACTATGTATACTGTACATCATACTATAGCGCTTATATTCCTCAGTTGGCTCATAATTTTTGTCAGCGTAAGTTTATATTTTGCAAAAAACATCCATCATTATTCAAGCCTCTATAGCAATGATAAAGCCATGATTTCTGGAAAAATTGTAGATGCCATAGCCAATATTTCAGTAATACGAATGTTTACATCACATCGATTTGAAAAAAAATACCTTTGTGATCAAACAAAGAAAGCTGTTATTAGCGACCAAAATATGTTGTGGTTCATGCTTAAACTCAGGTATTCTCTTGGTATATCATGTACAATTATGATTACCACTATTATATACTACATTATTTCTCTCAGGGGGCAGAATATTATAACTATTGGGCAATGTGTTCTAGTCATTACTTTATGCATAGCCATCGCAGAAGATATCTGGAATTTAACTAAAGAGTTTGGAGATGTTTTTGAGCAAATAGGATCTTTCAGTCAGGTTGTAAATCTAATTAAAAATTATACAATAACTGATATAGATGGTGCTAAAAAATTAGTTATAAAAGAACCTTCTATTAAATTTCAAAACGTCACTTTTTACTATCAAAATCAAAATAATATATTCAAAAACAAATCAGTAAAAATTGAAGCTTATCAAAAAGTTGGTTTAGCTGGGTTTTCTGGATCTGGTAAAACAACTTTTACCAACCTCATTGCCAGGCTTTTTGATATCGAATCAGGAAAGATATTGATTGATGGACAAGATATTAAAATGGTAACGCAAGATAGCTTACGTCAAAATATTTCAATTATTCCACAGGAACCTATTTTATTTCATAGATCTATTATTGAAAATATAAAATATGGTACAGAAAATGCAACTTACGACGAAGTAGTATCAGCTGCAAAATCAGCATATATACATGATTTTATAATCAAATTACCAAATGGTTATAATGCTCTTTGTGGAGAAAGAGGTAATAACTTGTCTGGTGGTCAAAGACAGCGTATTATAATCGCCCGAGCTTTACTTAAAAATGCTCCGATTTTAATTCTTGACGAAGCAACATCTTCTCTAGATAACCTCACTGAAAACCTCATTCAAAAATCTCTTAGAAAGCTAATGAAAGGTAAAACCGTTCTTGTTATTGCACACAGATTATCTACACTTCTTCATATGGACAGAATACTTGTTTTTGATAACGGACATATAGTTGAAGATGGAACTCATAACGAACTCAAAACAAATGGTAAATTATACCAAAAATTATGGAACGCTCAGAAAGATGGTTCTATAGCTGAATTATATTAAGCAATTTATAACTATTCATTCCAATGAAAATTAATATTATATCTGTTGGCAAATTATCTGCTGAATATAAACAGCTATCGACCCATTACTCTAAAATGATCAAGTGGAAGTTAAAAGAAACAGAACTTACATATTCTAAAAAACTACCAGAAGCTCAAATAAAACCTTATGAAGCTAAGCTAATTTATGAACATATAAGCGCTAATTCATATAAAATTGTTCTAGATATTCCCGGAAAACAATTGGAAAGCGAAAAATTTAGTTTAATCTTTAAAAATCAAATGATGATAGGGCAAGACGTAGATATAATTATTGGAGGAGCTTATGGCCTTGACGATTCAATTATTAAAAGTGCTAATATTACCTTAGGTCTATCAAAAATGACACTTCCTCACCAACTTGCAAAAATTATTCTGTTAGAACAAATATATAGAGCTCAAAGCATCTTAGAACGACACCCATATCATAAATGATAATAAAAATATATATTTAGTATTAGCCTAAAATCCGTCACTGAAACTATGAACCTTTACAGTGATTACGACAAGGGTCAGTAATTAGCCATTTTTAAACCAGTGAACGCTCACTGTCAAAAACTCTCGATTATCCACCTAAATACATCGCCTAAACGAGGCTAGCAAGGCTTGTTGCGTTTGTTTTTATATTCCTAGTTAAGATTGTTTTGTTTTTAAAAGCAATGGTTATTTTGTGATTTATAGTAAATCATCTAGTATTAGGTGTTAATTATTTTTAGCAGTGCGTCATCTCCGCGACCCTTTGTCATTCCTGCGTAAGGCAGGAATCTAGCTTAAAAGCTTAATTCTGGATCCCCTCCTACGAGGGGATGACTCCACATAATTAGCACCCAATTCAAACTAGCTCTACTATAAAAGTTATACGTTTATACCTTTTGAAGTTCTTCTTCTAAATTTTTTGCAATTGAGTTTTTGTCAGCATCGTTTTCATAATCTTTTAACATATAACCACGTCCCCAAACAGTTTCAATATAATTGATACCGCCAGATGCTTCGGATAATTTTTTACGTAGTTTGCAAACAAAAACATCAATAATTTTAATTTCTGGCTCATCCATACTGCTATATAGATGATTTAAGAACATTTCTTTTGTTAAAACAGTTCCCTTTCTCATAGCTAATAATTCTAAAATAGCATATTCTTTATTGGTTAAATGAACTTGCGTACCATTAACATCAACTGTTCTTGTGTCAAGATTTATTGCAACTTTATCAAAACGAACCACTGATTCAGAATGTCCCTTAGAACGACGTACTATTGCTTGAATTCTTGCTATTAACTCACCTTTATTGAAAGGTTTAGTCAAATAATCATCTGCACCAAATCCTAAGCCTTTAATTTTTTGTTCCACCGATGATAACCCAGATAAAATTAATATCGGTGTTTTAATTTTTGCCGATCTTAACCTTAACAACACTTGGTAACCATCAATGTCTGGAAGCATTAAATCAAGCAGAATAATGTCGTAGTCATAAATTCTTCCTATTTCAACACCTTCCTCTCCAACTTCAGCTGTGTCGCAAATAATTCCTTCTGCTGCTAAAGCTAATTCAATTGACCTTGCGGTTGAATTATCATCTTCTATAAGCAATACTCTCATTTGTTATCTCCTTAACATAATTTCATCTTATTAAACATAATCTCACTCTATGTATTAAAAATCAAGATTTTTTTACAAATTTATTAACTTTTTTGATTTCTAATATCTAAAAACTAATTTTCGCTCCCAAAAATATTAACGTTCCTTTGTTTTTATCAGACTTTATGACGTTATTTTCTAAATATTTACCATTTGCTTGATAAAAAGTTGATTGAAGATAAGTCTTTAATCCTTGAACAATGTTATAGTCAACAGCAAAAGAAGTTGCGCTTAACTTATTTTTTTTATGACTACTATTAAATTGGTTAATGCTAAAAGCGTATTTTCCAATAGTATACTTAGCACCGAATCCGTAAACAGAACTGTCTCTACTAATCAAATCCACTTCTTTTGCAGTTAAACTCTTATTATAATTTCCGTAAGAGGCCGAAACACTGATTTTCTCATATGTCAACATTCCCCCCACAACATAAGTGTTTAAATCCTTGAATTTAATATTGGCTCTTTTTTTATCCCCCTTGTTAAAAGCATGGGTTTTACCGTGCTCGCCGACAAAAGCGATTTTTGTCTCTAACTGATCAGAAATTTTGCCATCATAAACAACGCCATATGAAATAGCATCTTTGATAACGAAGTTATATTTTGTTGAAACAACTGGCTGATTTTGTTTATCAATGTCTATTTTTTCATGCCCCATATTTGAAGAGTCTGGTACATAAGATAATCCAACTTGAATGCGATGGTTGTCTGATAAAGATATTTTAGGAGTGAAATAAGTAATTTTTCTTGAATAGTCAGATTTTACACTCGTTCTAGTCTTTGCATCTAAAAAACTATCCAACCATTGCCAGGGCCACAAGATGCGCTGTAACCATTGATTCTCATTTTTTTCCCAGCGCTAGATTCTGCGCCAGCTTCAACTCTACCAAACCCAGATTCAAAATATAAATAGAATGGTACGGATCTATCATTTACCGTGGTATGTTCAAGACTAATTTTTGCTCCGTATAAATTATCATTCTCAGCAATAAGTTTATAATCTACAAATAAATGCCCAGAAGTATAGAATCCAAAATTTTTATTACGGTTAGATACAACCCTTTGCTCTGCTTTACCATTATTTTTATAATAAATCGCTTGTGAATCATAGAGCCCTCCGATCTTTACGGAGTTGTCTATAGCTAATGTGTTGTTTGCAGCAATCAAGCAAGTGGCGGTACTTGCGAATATTATTTTTGTTAGTTTGTTTTTTATCATGATACAAAATTCTGAATTTTATAATTTTTTAATGAACACGAGGTTATTGTTTGTAATTCAATTATCACCAATAGTTGCAATTACATATACTAATTTAAACACCAACTGATATAGGTTAGTCAAATAGTTTTTTTATTTTTTATGATACGTGGCCTTCGTTAAGTTTTTTGCTATATAAAACTCCAAAGTCTATAGGGTCAATCATTAATGGTTGGAAGCCACCATCTTGAGTTGAATCAGCTATAATTTTACGTGCAAAAGGGAATATAATTGCTGGGCAGTGTACAGCAAGTAGCATTTGTACTTGTTCTTCTGGTACGTTAACTAAGTGAAATACTCCAGCATATCTTAGGTCTACTATAAAAAGAGTTTTACTGTCGTTGGTTGCTTTTGCGTTAATAATTATTTCAACTTCAAAATATCCATCATCGGTCATTTTTTGGATATTAAGATCTAATGCTAAATCTATTTGCGGTTGACTACTCGTATTAACAAGAGAACCAGGTGCCCCAGGGTTTTCAAAAGATAAATCCTTTATATATTGTGCATTTACTGATATATGGGGAGGCGTTTTTGTTTCTTCGTGTATGCTCATTGTTATTCTCTTAAATTTGTTTGTTATGTTCTTGGTAAAGTAACTCCTTCTTGTTTCATATACTTACCGTTACGGTCGGAATACGATGTCTCGCATGGTTCGTTCCCTGATAAAAATAGGAATTGGCAAGCGCCTTCATTGGCATAAATTTTTGCTGGTAAAGGTGTTGTGTTTGAAAATTCTAAAGTTACAAAACCCTCCCACCCTGGTTCAAGAGGAGTAACATTTACTATAATACCACACCTTGCATAGGTTGATTTTCCAACACATATTACTAGTATATCTTTGGGTATTTTAAAGTATTCAACTGTCCTAGCTAGCGCAAAGCTATTTGGAGGAATTATACAAACGTCAGTTTCTTTGCTTACCAAACTTTGGCTGTCAAAATTTTTTGGATCTACGATAGTTGTATTTATATTAGTGAATATTTTAAATTCATTGGAGACTCTTGCATCGTAACCATAAGAAGAAACTCCGTAAGAGATGATTTTTTTAGACTCGAGCTCTTTTATTTGGGAACTAACAAATGGCGATATCATGCCTTGTTGTGTAGCTGTAGTTTTAATCCATTTATCTGACATTATTGCCATAATTGTCCCTGTAATGATATATCTATTATTTTGTTGTGTTTGTTTGCAAAAGAGCTTATCTTTTTATAGCTTATTTTTTTATAAAAGTCTGCTGATTAATTAATTAAAAATAAATAATCTTCTATAAAATTTTTTTGATCAATGCGAGCTATAACTGGCTATTATAAAGGTTTTTTGTCTTTAAGGAATTAATTAGTGGTAATTATGACACTAACAGTGAGTTGATTAGTTATTTTTTCTAGGCTTTGTATGTTTTGTTTGTTGACCATTGCGGCATCTTTGTGTTACCATGTATGACAATAGTTCGTTTTAATCCAAGGTTGCGTTTTGTGCTGTAGAAATTAATCTTAGGTTATTGCGATTTAGTTTAAATTAAGTTTTGTGTGTAGAGTAGTTTTTAGCGGTTAGTGTTTAAATCACATTGTAACTAATTCATTTTGTTGGTTTAGTTAATAAGCTGAAAAACTATTAGTTTTATTGTCCAGTAGATGGATATTTTTTGAAGGTTTAGTATCATGAAGATAAAAAATAAATTATTGTTAGGATTGTTGGTTGCTTTTAGTTCTTGTGCTACGTCTTTTGCGCAGGATGTTGAATCTGGTTCTATGCCTGTTACATCAGATTTAAAGGTAAAATTGTCTGGTTATGGTAGTTTTCAGGCTGGATTTAGAAATCAAAATCATCTAAGTGGCAACGATAAAAATGTTTCAGCAAACAGAAAATCTTTTGCTTTTTTTAATGATGCAGCCTTGTTTACTGATGTTTCTAACAAAATTAATGATGTCATATATGGCGGAAAAATAGTTCTAGTTCCAACGGCAAGAAGGAAAGGTAGTCCTAACTATAATGGTTCCAATATTTATTTGGAAAGTAATTATGGTCGTATAGAAGCTGGGTCACCTATTAGCGCTGGTAGTAATATGTTTGTTGATAGTGGAGCAATTGCTTCAGCTACTGGCGGTGATTGGGACAGGTATGCAAAGTTTGATTCTGTTGACCTAAAACAAACTAAAGAGTTTGGGCCGGATTTTGCAACATTTGGTGAGTTTTTTTTAGATAGCAAATTAGTTAGTGCTATTGATAACCGCATTTATAGCAATGAACCAGGAAGGAGAGTTTCGTATTACACTCCAAAGTTTGAATTCGGTGGAGGAAGCAAGGTGCAAGTTGGTATATCCTATACACCAGATTCTTCTAACACGGGCGCTGACAATCCTGATAAAAACTCCACAGGTGTTGATATAAAAGATATAGGGAATAAGGAATATTTTGAGTTTGATAAATCTGTAAAAGATGCTTTTTCCGGTGGTGTAGATTTAGAGCAAAATATATCCGATGGTGTAGATTTCAAAGTAGCCTTAACAGGTGAATATGGGAAAGCTGCTAAAGTAAAAAGAATTCGTAACGAGGATCCGAATAACAGTGATCGAAAAAAAGCTGATCCAACTTTACTTAAAACTCAAGGTGAGTACAAGTTAGCTGATTTGAGAACGTACAATATAGGGGCTATATTAAATGTTGGTAGTTTTTCGTATGCTGCTTCTTTTGGTTCTTTGGGTAAAAGTTTGACTAGTGCTGAATTTCATAAAACTGGTAGGGATACTAAATACTATACTGGAGGGGTTGCTTACAAACAAGGACCTTTTTCAGCAAGTGTTAGTTACTTCAGGTCAGATCGGTATAAGAATACAGTAGATTGTGTAACAGTTGGAACGGATTATATGTTAGCTCCTGGTTTCAAGCCATACGCTGAGATTTCTGGTTTTAGTTTGAAAGGTAAGCCAGAGTTTAATCCTGAGCTTAAAAAGAAGAAAACTCGTGGGACGATTGCTTTAATAGGTGCTAAGTTAAGTTTGTAGAATAACACTAAAGTTAAATTTATAAATAAAAAAAAGAGCTAGGTTTTGTTGCCTGGCCCTTTTTTTATAAGTTTAAGAGTGATGATCCAGATTACTTAAGTACCAGCAAAAGTATAGCGAAACCAGTTAGATTAACATATATTAATTAAAGCTATAGAGTTTCAAAAAAGTTCTGCTATTTAGTTTTTTTGTTATGTAGTTAATTCAAGCTATAGTAGAACTAGTTTTAATTGGGTGTTAATTATGTGGAGTCATCCCCTCGTCGGAATTGACAAAAGGACACGGGATGACGCTCTGCCAAAAATAATTAGCACCTAATACTAGATGATTTACTATAAATAGCTCTAAAGCCAAATCATAATCTATTTAAAATTAAAGATAACTTGTTTTTAATTGACGATTTAATGAAGCATCATATAATCAGCTTGTTTTTTTTATCTAAAAAAGTGAAATTTTTATGAAAAACTTTATAAGGTACGCTTTAGTTTTAAGTATTGTAGGTACAGATATTGCTAATGCTGAAACTTCTTCGCCTAGTGCGTCAGATAGATATGTATATGTTGGAACTGAATTTGGTCTTTCTGATCCAATAAAAAAATCTTTTAAACATGAAGAATCAAAAACTAGAATGAGATTGAAGAAATCGCATATGTATGGTGGTAAAATAGGCTATGGTTTTTATCCAAATATGATGGTAGAGATTTCTGGTACTCATCAACCGAAATATAGATTAGCTTATAGATTACCAGAACAATCATTAGCTCCTGGGCTTTCGATCCCAGAAACACCAGGAATTACTGGTGTTTCTGCTAATGTTTTTACAATGAATTTCATTTATGAATTAGAAAAAATGACTTCATTCGAAATTAAACCTTACGTTATTTTTGGTGCTGGGGTTGCTAAAATCTCAGTTAAACCAACAATTTCATACTGGAAACCTCCTACATTTCTTGGTATGGGGACTGATGATATAGCTTATTTCAAAATAAAGAAAACCAACCAAAATTGTTTTGCTTGGCAGGTTGGAATTGGAGTTGCTAAAGATATTACTAATAACTTTAGTATTGATTTTGGTGCAAAAATGCAAGTAGTTAAAGATATCAAAATAAAGTACCAAACTCTTAACATGAAAACGAAGTCTTTTGACGAAGCAAAACCGATTAAAAAAACAATAGGTGTTGGTGAATTCACTGTGGGCTTGACATATAAAATTCCTTTAAATAAATGATTAATACAATATAAATAAATAATTATGACTAATGTTACTAATTTAAATACATATGACGAAGTCTCCTACGAGAGTTATCCTTACAAAGCAACTCAACCAGAGAATTTAAAAACAATAGGATTGCTATTTGGTATGCACTCTCCAGAAGTGAAAACAGCACGAGTTTTGGAACTTGGTTGTGCAGAAGGGGGGAATTTAATACCTCTTGCAGCTCGTTATCCGAATGCTACTTTTGTTGGGGTGGATTTATCTAAAGTCCAGATAGATGCTGGTAATCTACATATTAAAGCTCTTGGCCTTAAAAACATAGAGCTAAAACATTGTTCAATTACTGATATAGATGAAAAATTTGGCAAGTTTGATTATATAATATGCCATGGAGTTATTTCTTGGGTACCAGAATTTGTTAGGGAAAAAATTCTAGAAGTATCAGTTAAGAATCTCTCGGAAAATGGTATAGCTTATATAAGTTATAATACACTTCCTGCTTGGAATATGATCAGAACGATTAGGGATATGATGTTATATCATTCAAAGAATTTTGTGGACCCACAGGAAAAAGTCTTTCAATCAAGATTGTTACTTGATTTTGTAAAGGAAAGTCTGGATGGGCAAGAAACTCCATATGCAAATACATTAAGAATGGAGGTTCAATTCTTACTAACGCAGCCTGATCATTATTTAAGGCATGAATATTTAGCAGAAGAAAATAAACAATTTTATTTTAATGAATTTGTAAATCATGCTGCAAAACATGGTCTAAGATATCTTTCTGATTGTTCATTATCGACCATGTACATTGATAATATGCCCGAAAAAGTTGTTGAAAAGTTAAAAAGTTTGAATGACATTATTCGAACCGAGCAATATATGGATTTTATTACAAATCGTAGATTTAGAAGTACATTGCTTTGTCATAATAATGTTCAATTAAATAGAAATATTAACAAGGAAGATATAAAAAAGTTTACTCTGTCCTTAAATGTTACACCAGCAAAACCTTTAAGTGAGGTTGATTTAAATAATAATGACGATTTAACATTTTTCTCAAATGATAATAAGGATGCTAGTCTGAGTTCAACATCTCCCGCTCTTAAGTCTGTATTTTATGTTTTAGCAGAAAATATAAATAATCCCTTGTCTTTTGATGAGTTAGTAAATAAAGCTGAAAAAAAATTAAAGGGTGATATGAAATCAATTATTGAAGAAGCGATAATTGATAAGGCGATGAGTCTTGTTTTAAAAGGTGTTATTGAACTTTCACTTGAACCTGGTAATAAAGATAAGATAGATCTAAAGAAACCAAAAATATCTGCTTTAACGATGTATCAAGCAACACAGACCCGAAATATGTGGGTTACCAATAATTATCATGCAGCAATTTTAGTAAATATTATTGATAAATATATTATGCAATACCTCGATGGTACGAAGAATAAAGAGCAAATTATTGATTGTTTGTTAAATGATATTAAAAGTAATAAAATAACATTTAATAAGGACGATAAAAAAATTGAAGGCGAAAAGGATATAACAAAAGAGTTGATATGGCTTTATGATGATCTAATTGCAAGATTCTCAAAACATGCTCTATTTGTATAAATGCTGTAAAAATTATTTTGATCATGGAATGTAACCAAAGCCAAGCTATTCAAAGTCTGCTTATACAGTTATAGTAAATAGGTTATAAAAAATGAAAAAACAAAGAAACGACCTTATGGACGCCATTAATTATTTGTCAGTTAAGTATGTTAATCAAGGTGATGCCATAATTATAAGTAATCCATTACCTGATACATTACTGTTAACATCAAATCTTCATACATGTATAGGTATAGCTGTTTTTAATAAAAAAGCTCAAATCATTGGATTGGGACACGTTGATATTAATAGATCTGTTGAATCAATTGTTAGTTTTATTTCCCAAATGCGATCTTCAAAAGATGAATCCCTTGAGGTTTTATTAAGTGGTGGCAAAATGAGAGCCTATTATAGTGCTGAAGAGGTATCGATTGTATCTAAACAGATCGATGCAGTTTTAAAACAAATAGATAATGTCAAAGTTACAAGAAATATTTTTGAGCATCACAAGTCGGGTATTACAGACACATTAGCGATAGATGGTTTGGGACGTATTCTTTCTTCGGAAAATTTTTATGTGGTAATAAATAGTCCTATCAACATACACGCTTCTTACTCTCATGGTTCAGTTTTATACAAGGAAAAACTGACAGAGCTTCTAATTCCTGTGCCTCATAATGAATATTTTCTAGATTGTTTTATGGGAAGAAAAGTTGACCTCAGAGTGAAGAAAATTGACGAATTTTATAGGTGTAAACCATCTCAGAAGCTAGCATTTGAATTGGGAGAAGTTTGCATAGGTGATGGTTTAAGAGATGATGATAAAGAAAAGTTTCATGAAAAAGTCTTTGACAATCGTAATCCATTGAAAGAGTTAGAAGATTGGTTTTTATATGCTCCTCTAGTGCCTATCAAGATAGAAGTATCAGGAGCAAAATCATTGACAGAAAAAGTCTTTGGTAATCAGTTGAAAGAGTTTGGATATTGCTCCTTATATGCTCCTCTAGTGCCTATCGAGATAGAAGTATCA
>JAIFLQ010000077.1 GCA_020048975.1 Rickettsia sp.
AGAATTAAGTAGTAAGTTTTGCGATGAAGGAATAAAAAATTCACATCATTTTAGGCTTATTTTTTAAGATTATGTTTAGAGTTTAGTACGATCTATCCGATCTTATTGACTTTTATATAAAGAAAGACTAGAACTATTAGGTATTTATAGCTATGTAAATACTGCTCATAAACAGTTTTATTCATGCAAATGCCGAGTCTTAAAAAAAAACAGTTTCTATCAAATCTGAAAGATATACTTTGGCCAATAGAGCGTTCAGAGCTCAAATTGTTTGTGCCAATGTCTCTCATGATGCTTTGTATATTATTTAACTTTGGTGCCTTACGCTCGATAAAAGATAGTCTGGTGGTACCTAATATCGGTGCAGAGGTAATTAGTTTTTTAAAATTATGGCTAGTTCTTCCCTCGACTATAATTTTTACATTGATTTATGCTAAATTGAGCAACATGTTCGATTATGAACGTGTGTTTTATTTAATAGTATCTTTCTTTTTAGGATTCTTTATTTTCTTTACTTATGTTTTATATCCAAATCAGGATTTTTATCACCCAAATTCAGAATCTATACAAAGATTAGCGACAGTTTATCCTAATTTTAAGTGGTTCATCTTAATTGCTGGAAAATGGACTTATGCTGCAATGTATGTCTTTTGCGAGTTGTGGAGTGCTGTAGTTATTAACTTACTTTTTTGGCAATATGCTAACAATATATTTGACACTAAGTCAGCAAAAAGATTTTATCCTATTTTAAGTATGGTAGGTAATGTAGGTCTTATTATGGCAGGTACAGTGCTAGTTACTTTCTCTGACATCTCTATTCTAGATGATGAAATTTTAGATAATCAAGCATCAGAGCAATATAGCGCAGTATTAGAACCAATTATGATAACTATTATTGTATCTGGTTGCATAGCGATGATGCTTTATCGATATATTAATCAGCATTTTGTTAAAGCTCGTGAACTCGGAAACTCTTTTCCCTCTCATAAAGAAGAGACAAAAACTAAATTATCTGTTTTAGAGAGTGTAAGGTTAATTTTGAAATCCAAATATATTGGCCATATCGTTATTTTACTTTTATGCTATGGGCTTGCAATAAATATTCTTGAAGGGCCATGGAAAGCAAGGGTGAGGGAACTGTATCCAAATACGGTTGATTATATTAATTTTATGGGCAAGTTTAATATTTGGATGGGTGTATCTTGTGTTATAGTTGCTTTAATTGGCAGTAATGTCTTAAGAAAGTTCAGTTGGCGTGCTGCTGCCTTAACTACTCCTTGTATTATTAGCTGCACTGGGATTATATTTTTTGTTTTTGTGATTTATGCCAATGACATAGGTGTTTTAGGTGGTTTTAGCCCTATATATTTGGCCGTAGTTATTGGTGCGATTCAGAATATTTTAAGTAAATCAACAAAGTACTCTTTGTTTGATTCAACAAAAGAAATGACATATATACCACTTACCCTTGAACTTCGTACCAAGGGTAAAGCGGCAGTGGAAGTGGTAGGTTTGAAATTTGGAAAATCACTTGGTGCCTTTGCGCAGTCATTTATCTTTATTTTAATGCCTACTGCTAGTTTTGATTCAGTTACTATGTATTTAATGGTAATTTTTATATTAATAATAATTCTTTGGATATGGGATATTAGAAAACTGGATCAAGAATATAATAAAATAAAAGGTGACAAAGAATGAAGATAGTTAGATATGTGCTGATTCTACTGCTGAGTTTGTGCCTTGTTTATTGTATTGCTTGGTATTATATAGTCAATAAAATTACAAATGAAATAAATTTCCAATATGCGGGGAAAAAAAATTATATTAAGGCGTTGGTAAATAGTGAGGAGTATTTTACTACTTTTGATAAAGTTAGTATGTCTGGATTTCCTTTTGAGATAGCTGTCAACGTGCATGGATGGAAAGAAGAAAGTAGAGGCGGTTTGATTTCTTACGATGCACCTATAAAAATTGGTTATAGCTTCCTTTTGCAATCGTTGTATATTTCATATAATGGTGATATTGACTCTGCTTATAAGCCTGTTCAGAGGGGTTTTGGCGCTATATTAAAAATTAAAGATTATTTAATTAAAATAAATATTCCCGTAACTAAGGCTTTGTTTGCTAGTCTTGCTAAGATGGAAAATTCAGTAGAATTAGTAAATTATATAAAAGATATTAGTGTCTCTACTAAAGAAGTTCAAATAATAGATAAACAAGAAAAAGAATTGTTTTCTGATAAAGAATATGAAAACATAAATTTTTCTTTTGTACCAGCAAAATACTATAAAGATTTGCAAGATTTGCTAAGTGATATACCAAAGGAATATAATATTGTTTATAGTGTTAAGACAAAACCAGTGAAGTTCTTGTCTAGGCAGATACCTGTTAGTTTATTTTATGGATTCCCAGATTTGCCATCGGATTTTTCTGCTTCTGGGGAGCTGTCTATGAAGACTCAAGCTAGAACAGTCGAAGAATTAATTTTAAATTCAGAGATAAAACTAAATCTAGGTTTTTCTTCACCAAAATTTGATTTAAATTCTTTTAAACTAAATTTTGAAAGTAGTCTTGATGATAGCAATAGAAGAGGCGTAAAATTATCACTAGATAGTGGAATAAGCTTGAAGACCGGTTTGTTTCAAGGGTTATTTAAAAAATACGAACTCATGAGACCGAAAATTCTTGCTGCCCCCGGTGGTCATTTTATTAATGAGGAAGTAGTATATATAATTAATAATCAAGATTTATTTAAATTTCAAGATTTAGAAAATAGTGAGTATCTTGTAAATTTTGATATAACATCTTTGTATAATAAAAATACTGCAACGGTTAATGTAAACAATTTTAGTATTTATTCTGGTCAAGCTGGCTTAAAATTGAGTCATGAATCGACAATTAAATTAGTTAATCAAAAAAATTGGGATGCAAAAGGAGTGTTGCTTCTTACTAATTATACTTCAGTAGTTGATTTTGTTTCTAGGTATGTTTACAGATTTGGTAAGTTTAGACTTTTAAACGATAAGGCTAGGAGTCTTTATGTTGATTTAAATAAAGACTTTTTAAAACAAATATCAGATTATCCAGTATCGACTTCTGATGATCTTAGTTTTGATTATGAAATTAACTCAAAGGATTTGTTAAAAGCAAAGATTGGTAGCGTAAAAATAGTCCAAATTCCAGAGTTATATAAATTTACGTTTTATAAAAAATTATTAAGTGCCATTGATCAGCATGGTGATCCAGTTATTCAGATAAAAAAAATGTTTCCTAATTTAGAGGATAGTGAGCTTGAAAATTTATTTTCATATATTAAAGACAAGGACAAAAATAAATCTTTACAAAAAGAAGTAAAGAAAGTTTTGCCAGCTAATACAAAAACTGTTATAGAATAAACTCTTTAAAAAAACACAAGTCTTTAATATTATAGGATAATAAATTGGATTTAATAAAAGAAATCCATCAGTTTTTAGAAATAGAAATTGATGAGGTGAACAAGTTGATTTTAGAAAGCTTATCGGTTGAGGAAGAATTAGTACGTCTTGTTAGCAACTATATTTCAAAATCTGGTGGCAAAAGAATAAGACCTGTGCTTACTTTGTTGTCTTCTAAGATATTCAATTGCAAAAATGATAATAGAATAAAGCTTGCTGCAGCGGTTGAATTTATTCACATGGCTACGTTGTTACATGACGATGTTGTGGATGGTAGCAAAATGAGGCGGTTTTTGCCATCTGCCAATGTTGTTTGGGGTAGTAAAGCGAGTATTTTGGTTGGCGATTTTTTATTTAGTCAATCATTTAAATTAATAGTTTCCAGTGGGTCTGTATCTGCTATGTCAATTTTAGCTGAAGCTTCTGCAGTTATTGCCGAAGGGGAGGTCTCTCAACTTGCTAAGTTAGAGGAGCATAGACTAATTACCGAAGACGAGTATTTTAAAGTAATTAATGCTAAAACAGCTGCTCTTTTTGGAGCAGCTTGTGAAGTGGGGGCTGTTATAGCTGATGAGTCAGCTGATTATTGCAGGCTTTTAAGAAATTTTGGCAGAAAGCTTGGCAGTATTTTTCAGATAACAGATGATTTGCTAGATTATTTTGATGAAGCCAAAGCTACTGGTAAAAATATAGGCGATGATTTTGCTGAAGGAAAAGTTACTCTGCCTATCATTTTTTTAGCTAATAAATTACCTACAAATGATAGGAAAAATTTGGTTGACTTAATCACGTTATTAGAGAGAACACCTGATGATTTTAAATGGGTTAAGCAGTTGTTAATTAAATTTAATATAAAAGATGAGATAGTTGAATATTTACAAGGTCTTAAGATAGAAGCAAATCAATTGCTTGATGAGATTAATATTGAAATTAGAAGCAAAGAATATTTAAAGCTATTAGTTGATTTTGCTATAAATCGTAATTACTGATTTATAGTGTTGAGTTAATAGGAGATGACGAGTGATGATAAAAAATATAAAAATAACAAAAGGTATTTGTAAATAATGGATAGCATTCTTATCAATGGTGGCAATGCTCTAAAGGGCAATATCTCAATCAGTGGTTCCAAAAATGCTTCCTTACCAATTATGGCAGCTTCTTTGTTGACAGATCAGGTTTTGGAGCTAACGAATCTACCTATTTTATCTGATATCAATACCATGGAAGAGCTACTTTTAAATCATGGAACCAAGATTGATAGGAAAATAGAAAGTAATGATAGTTTAACTTTAAAGATATCATGTTCTAATATTAATAATTACAAAGCTCCTTATGAGATTGTGCGAAAAATGAGAGCTTCGATATGGGTGCTTGGCCCTCTTGTTGCTAAATATGGTAGTGCTATCGTATCTTTGCCTGGTGGATGTGCAATTGGTGCAAGGCAAGTGGATTTGCATATTGCTGTTTTAGAAGCTATGGGAGTGGAGATAGAAATTTTAGATGGCTACATTTATGCTCGTACAAAAACGCGTTTAAAGCCCTGTAGTTTTATTTTTCCTAGAGTATCCGTTGGGGCGACTATTAACGCTATTTTAGCAGCTACTCTAGCAGATGGTATGACGCATTTATCAAATTGTGCTAGAGAGCCCGAAATCAAGGATTTATGCAATTGTTTGATAAAAATGGGAGCTTTGATTGAAGGGGTTGGAACAGATGATCTAAAAATTACTGGCCAAAAAGAATTACACGGAACAAAGTATAATATTTTACCGGATAGGATTGAAGCTGGAACTTATATGATTGCTGCTGCAATTACTAAAGGTGATGTAACTATTTCTGGTATTGATTATGATATTGTAGAAAATATAGCGCTTAAACTTAGACAAGTTGGTTTAGAGGTAATTAATTCGAATAATATTATTCAAGTTAAATATAAGGGAGTTTTAAATTCAGTCGATTTGTCGACCAGTGCTTATCCGGGATTCGCTACAGATTTACAAGCTCAATTTATGAGTTTAATGACTCTTGCGGACGCATCTTCAGCTATTACTGAAAATATATTTGAAAATAGATTCATGCATGTACCAGAATTATGTCGAATGGGAGCGAATATTATTGTTGATGGTAATCATGCTGTTGTCAGAGGTGTTCGAAATCTAAGAGGAGCAGAGGTGATGGCTAGCGATCTTAGAGCCTCTGTATCCTTAGTTCTTGCAGGTCTTGCTGCTACTGGAACAACTAAAGTTAGAAGGGTATATCATTTAGATCGAGGATATCAATCACTGGAAAAAAAACTATCTGCTTGTGGAGCAAATATTGTTAGGGTAAAAGGTGATTCAGTGTAATATGTTATATTTAGTAATATGATTGTGGTACTAGGTTTTATAGCCTCGATAACTTCTGTAATTTCTTTAATACCACAAATTGTTAAGTCATATAAAACCAAATCTGTAGGTGATCTTTCTATTTTAATGATCGTCAATTTTTTAATATCTTCTATTAGCTGGGCTTTGTACGGTATATTAATCGATGCGGTCTCTGTCTGGGCAACAAATATCGTAATGACTGTTTTTGCTATTATCTTGATGAAGTTGAAGTTTAAGTATGATAAATAGTTTGCCAGAATATCAAGCTATTATTGTTGCAAATGGTAGTGTAATTGACCGCAAGGATATATTGAGATTAAATAATACATTTATCATTGCAACAGACGGAAGTTATGCTAAGTGTAAGCGGTTAAAAATTGTTCCAAATCTTATTATAGGAGACATGGATTCTATAACTGATCAAAATTATGAAGGCATATTATATCAATATATTGATAATCAGGACAATACAGATTTAGAAAAAGCGATTATATATTGTAAGAGTCATAATTTTGATAAAATATTAGTTTTAGGTGTTTTTGGTGGAGAAGTAGATCATTCCTTGAATAATATAATGCTCATGGCCAAGTACGCAAAGCAGAATATGCAGTTTACAATGTTTGATCAGTATCAGGGTAATAAGTTGAAGCTAGCTATTGTATTAAGCGAGTCTAGTGTTAAATTTAATTGCCCCAAGAATTCTTTGGTATCTATATTGCCATTGCCAATAGCAACGGTATCTACTGTTGGTCTTAAATGGGAACTAAATGACACCGCACTAGGTTTTGATTCGTTTGCAAGCGCTAGAAATATTAGTATTAAAAGTGTTGTAGAAGTTAATTGCTTTAGTGGTAAAGTTATTGTCATTATCGATTGTAAATTAGAAAATCTTTAATAAATAAACCATAGGGCTAGTGAGCCCCATGGTTTATTTATTAAAGATTTTAGTATGATTTGTTTATCAATCTATTTCTGCCATTGCGCCGTGTGGAACGCTTTCTTCACCTAGAAGAGGTATAATTGCTTGTGGCTCTTCTGTAATTTTGATAGCTTCTTCTTTTGCACTATCCTTTAAAGAAGAATAGACAACAGTAGCTCCCTTTCCTAGTATTTCAGATGTTTTGTTAGGTAAACCAGTGCGAACCATGTGTGCGGAATGAAGTATCTCTTCATTATCTTTACCCGTTAAATGAATTACTTTTTCTTGGACTACTCTACTTACTATACCAGAAGAATGATAGTATTTGTGACTGTGTGAATTGATCGGAGTTGTTTCATCGTCAAAAGTAAGGCTTCCCCCTTGTTCTGGAGCGAAATTCTCTTGAGTTAAAGTGATTCTCATATCAGCACCTACATCTTCTTGTTTTTTAGCAGAAGAGTGGTGTTGAGAATTGTGAATTGAAGCAACTGATACTCCTCCTGCGATTAACGATATGAAGGCTGAAACACTAGCTATTATTATCGCGATTTCTATACCCATAAAATCCTCTTTAATTTTTTTTTTTTAGGCCATAAGAGACTTTTTTATCTCCTATAGTATTATTTTAGCAACTAATTAGTTAATAACTAGTTAACAAAGTAATACTAATTAATAAATACAATTAACTAACGTAACAAAAAATATAAATTTGTTATTGGAAAACGGCGATCTTTTTCAAAGTTTTTTGTAGAAATTTTGATACCGGGAGCTGATTGTTTTCTTTTAAATTCAGAGGTTTGAACCATTCTGATAACTTTATTAACGACTGTTTGGTCAAAAAGTGCATAAAGTTTTTTCCTCGGTAAATTTAGTTCTATGTATGAATAAAGAATTTTATCGAGTAGAGGGTAATCTGGTAAGGAATCAGAATCTTTTTGATTAGTAGCAAGTTCAGCAGAAGGGGGTTTGTTAATAATATTCTCAGGAATTACCTTGGAAATAGAGTTCCTGTATTTTGCTAGTTCAAATATTTGTGTTTTGTAAATATCTTTAATCGGATTAAAAGCACCGTTCATATCTCCGTATATTGTTGCATAGCCTGTAGCATACTCTGATTTATTGCCTGTAGTTATTAATAAGGCTCCAGTTTTGTTAGATTCTGCCATTAATATTGTTCCGCGGATACGTGCTTGAAGGTTTTGGTAAGTTAAATCTTCAGCCTTTTTATTTTGCTGGTAATTAAGTTCGTTGATATATACTTGTAGTATTTTTGTTATTGATAGTTCTGTGAGGTTAATACGAAGAAAATCAGCTAGTTCTCTTGCATCATTAATACTGGATTCTGAGGTAAAATTTGAAGGTAGCATATATGCCCAAACATTTTCTGCCCCAAGAGC
>JAIFLQ010000008.1 GCA_020048975.1 Rickettsia sp.
ACTACCAGATTTTGCTAAAACTAACTGCTCTCTAACACTAGATAACTCTCCTTGAACACCATCCAAAGCTAATTTCCCTTGCTCCGCTTGTAAAACTATCGCTTCCTCCTTAGCTTTAATCTGCCCTTCTAACTCTCCTACTCGGTCACCTTTCTCCTGTACCTGTTTCTGCAACGCCTCTATCTCTAAAGCCGATGCTTCCTTTAAACGCTGATTCTCCAAACGAAGTTCTTCCAAGTCTTTTTCTAATTCTGGAACCCTCATTTGAGCAAATTCCTCTGCCAAGGAAACTCCAGGCGTGGGAAGATGCATAACCAGTTCATCTTTTTCTCGTAGCTGATCCCTTAACGAACCGATTTGACGGCGAGATAATTCCCTTTCTTCTTCCATCTCTTTAATTGCAGCTTCTCGCAACCTTCTGTTTTCAACCTGTAAACTAGTGATTTCTTCTCGAAATTCTTTTCGCAAAGACTCCTCTTGCTCCCTCAACTCTCTACGGTGAGCCACAGTATCTCTCAACTTAACAGCACGGGGATCTTTTGATGCAAAATAAAATCTTTCCTCGTATTCCTGCTCTTTGGATTTTACAACTTTTGCTTTTCTACTCGCTTCTAACTTATTAAACTCTTCTTCTAACGCAGATATTTGCCGTAATGTAGAATCACGTTCCCTTTCCAAATTAGAGACAAGTCCTTGTTGACCTAGGATTCTTTTATCTAGGGAAGATAGTTCACTAGCAAATATTTCTGCTTGCCCCATGCCATCAGACTCTACCGATTGCATCTCTTGTTCTAATGCCAGCTTTTTTCTAGAGTTACTATCCCTAATTTTTTGTTTTGCCTGCTCTAATTCCTCAGTTAATTCTGGAGATAATTCAACTGTTTTAGCTTTTTTTATCTTAGCTAGCTCCGATTCTAAATCTTGTACCTCATAACTTAAATTATATTCTCTCTCTGATTTTTCTCTAAGTGATTCATTTTCACTTTTTACGAATTTATCCAAATTAGTTTCATAACTATAGTTTTTTTCTGCTAATTGCTGCTGGTCGGCCATGGCATAAATAAGTTGATCATCTTGAGATGGATCAAACGGGTCAATTTGACTCTTTAAATATTTATACCCAGGACTAGATTTTACAGTACCTATAGCTTTCTCTACTTTCTCTTTTTGACTGTCGAGTTCTTCGCTTAAATTATCATCTAAAATTAGCTTACTAACCCTAGTTTTATCAGTGGGCTGTATCTCTGAATTTAACCTATCTAATTCTTGCTGCCATTCTACCCGCTCTTTCTTAACCCCTACTAGCAATTCTTCCATCGAAGCCTTAGACACATCTTCATTGTCTCTAATAGTTTGAGCTAATTCTAATAGTTCAAGAGCTTGATTACCTTCCTTGATCAAGCTCTGATCAGACTTTATAGAAGCGACTAATTCTTCATCTCCCTCCCCCCCCCTATCGTATCTCTCGAACAACCTTTCTTGGGCAGTGTTTAATTCTTTAAGAATTCCTTCCGATTTAGATATATTTTCATCTAAATTTTTATCAGTAATATGAGAATACACTGTTTGCTGCTGCTCCTCATCATATTCAAGAAATTTATCAAACGGTGCTTTTTCATTTTTAATATTAACAATTCCTTGAGCTTGCTCCAAAATTTGTAGCTCTTGTCTAGCTTCCCCCAATTGCAGTAGCAATGGGCTCATCCCTTCTAAAGCTTTAATATTTTTGGTTTGCAGAGCTAAATCCGCTCTGACTTCTGTAAGCAGGTCTTTTTGAACATCAACTTTTTCTGTTTTTTCTCTTATAACTGATTCTCGTGCCTGAACTTGGATTTCTTTTTCCGCTCTTTCCAAACCTATAATATCTAGTCTTCTAACATCAGAGTGTTCCTGAAATAATGCATCTATTCGTTCTTGCGTTGAACTTTCTAACAGCTCTTTCTCAGCTAACTTCTCCTTCTTTTGCTTCTCAAGACTTCTAAGAGTTTTTACTTGTGTTTCTAAAGCTGAATCCTGAGCAGGAAGTAACCCTAACACCGCCTCTAATTCTTTCTCAACATCTCCAAATCTTGCTCTTCTCTCTGCTTCCGCTTTCGCCACTTCCTTTTCCCTTAGAATCTCCAATCTTTCTCTTTCCTGCTGGAGTATTCTTTGATCATTTTCTAATCTTTCAAGACTGAGCTCTAATTCTGTTTTTTTTGACATTGAAATAACCTTAATAATCTTAATATATTAAGATTATTTTAAATGAGTTTTTTTTTATCGCAATTAATAATTGCAAGTCGTGCGACTTAAGTGAATATTGAGAATATTTTAGGGTAATTAGGTCAGATGAATGAGAGCTGCTAGAAGTTATAAAGACTGCTACTTATTCACTCTGATATACTCGATAATTTCTTCTTCTGGAGTATTCATATAAAAATGCTTCATATATTTACCATTTTTATCCATTAAATAAACGAAAGACGAGTGGTCTATCATATAATTATCAGAATTCTCAGCGGCTTCAGCCCTGGTATAAAAGACCTTATACAAATCTGCAACGTATTTTAAATCTTCCTCAGACCCAGTAAGCCCTATGAATTTGGGATGAAAATGTCCTAAATACTCCTTGAGTAACAAAGACGTATCCCTCTTAGGATCAATTGTAATAAATATTGGCATTATATCAATTTTGTATTTCTCTAAAGTAGAAATAACATTTGATAATTTATTTAGCGTAGTAGGACAAATATCAGGACAGTACGTAAACCCAAAATAAACTAAGCTTAAATGTCCATTCATCTGCTTACTATTAAACTTATTACCATCCTGATCAATCAAATCAAATTTACCTCCTATTGGCACGTTTTCAGTGATAGACCCACCTTGGCCAGATAATGGTTTATTTGGCAATTCTATAAAAATCAAAATATACGAAGATACAAGGGCTATAACTATACTAAGTAATATAATAATTTTTGTAGTTACCTTTGTTTTTTTATCTTCTTCCATGGCGCATTACCTAATAATTTTTATTTGATCATATCAGCAACTTCTAGAGCTGCATAAGTAAAGATTCCTGAAGCTCCAGCTCTCTTGAAACTAATCAAAGACTCTACTATTACTTTTTCCCACTCAAGAGCTCCAGCTTCAGAAGCTATTTTTAACATAGAATATTCACCACTAACTTGATATGCAAAAATATGCACGTCAAACCTTCCCGAAGCTTCGCGTATTACGTCCAAATATGGCATTCCTGGTTTTACCATAATCATATCAGCTCCTTCCGTAATATCTTGCTCAATTTCCCGCATAGCCTCTTTAATATTGCGAATGTCCATTTGATAGGTTGCTTTACTTAAATATTCCTTTTTATCACTTTTTACCGCTTGTCTAAATGGCCCATAAAAACTAGAATTGTATTTTGCTGCATATGCAAGAATATTCACATTAGTAAAATCATTAGCATCAAGCTCCTCCCGAATAGCCATTATTCTACCATCCATCATATCAGAAGGAGCGATAATATCCGCACCAGCTTTTGCTAAAACTAATGCTTGATTAGACAATGCTTCAATCGTTCTATCATTGTCAACATCATTATCAACTAAAACACCATCATGACCATGAATAGTATAGGGATCGAGTGCTACATCACATGAAATACCTATTTCAACTCCATGATTTTTAATAGTTCTAATAGTACGACAAACTAAATTGTCCAGATTGTAAGCCTCATCAGCATTTTCAGATTTTAGATCTTGTTCTATTGAAGGAAATAATGCAATTGCTTTTATCCCTCTTGCCTCCGCCTCTTTCACAGTAATTAACACTTGGTCTATTGACTGCCTATAAACTCCAGGCATAGTAGCGATTTCCTGACGTTGATTCTCACCCTCAACCACAAAAATTGGCAATACTAAATCTTCAGGACGAAGAGTTGATTCTGCCATCAAATCACGAAGCCAGTTTGTCCTTCTATTTCTCCTTAACCTAACAATTGGAAACATATATTTACAAGTATTTTAATTAAAAATTGATAACAAATCATAATTTACATCTAGCGATAAGCTGAATATATATGACCTACGAACTTACTTCAATTAATCTTTTAAATAAATTATTATCCAAAGATGAATTAAGATATTCAGCGTGCCATTGTACACCAACTAAAAATTTATAATCTTTTGATTCAATAGCTTCAATGATACCATCTGAAGCAAAAGCAGAAGCTACAAGGCCTTTTCCTAGATCATCAATTGCTTGGTGATGCGTTGAATTGACCATAATTTCAGAATCAGCAGTAAGACTACTTAATATAGTCCCTTTCTTCACAACGATAGAATGGGTTGGAACATTTTTTGGAGGCGGTTGCTCATGATTCAAATTACTACTAACATATTCAGGAATATGTTGTATAAGAGTCCCACCAAAAATCACGTTGATTAACTGCAGACCATTGCAAATGCCCAGAACAGGTATATTTTTATCGATAGCTCTCTTGGTAAACTCTAATTCATACTCAGTTCTACTATCTTTTGTTTTAACTTTATCAGATATAATTTCACGACCATAAAACTTGGGATGGATATCTTCATCACAACCAGGTATTATTAATCCGTCAATTAGCTTAAGAGTACCAGAAATATCTTGATTATAAGGGAGCATAACAGGAATTCCACCAGCCTTTTCAACATTTTCAGAGTAACAAGCCCTAAGAGCATACCAAGTACGCGCAGAATATAAGTATTTTTGAGAATCATTATTAATATCAAGAATGATTCCTATAACTGGTTTTGCATCACCCATTTAAAATTTATTAAACTTCAATTTCCATCAATTCCACTTTATTTTCAGAAGTAATTGTAACCTTCTCTATTTTCAATTTTGCTTCTTTCAACATTTTTTCACAATGAGTTTTCAGTGCAACACCAAACTCAAAACTAGATACAGCCTCAGCCAAACTTTCCTGACCAGTGTCAATTCTTTTTACTATAGTCTCAAGCTCAGATAAAGCTTCTTCAAAACTCATTTTTTCAATAGATTTAGACATAAATCTCAACTATTATTAATTTTATGCTCATTAAACATTATTTATTTTTGATATGCAAGTTAGAATTTACATCCCAACAAAAACATCTACGCAATCTGGACATGCCGGACACTTCTGGTTAATGGAATTTATAGAACAACCCAATAGCAAATTTAAGGAATCACTTATGGGGCGCACATCATCTAATGACACATCAAGCGAAGTAAAAATAAAATTTCCAACACTAGAAAAAGCCTTAGAATTTGCCAAGAAGAAAAACTATGATTTTGAAGTAATACATCCTAAAAAGCAAAAATTAATAAAGAAAACTTATGCAAGCAATTTTGGTTAACTTAAATTTATCTGTTACCATGAAAAAGAAGGCTATCGCTTAAATCATCCTCTTAAGGATATTATCCTTGCGTACAAAATGGTGATACAATCCAGCAGCTATATGCAAACCTATTAGCCCAACAAAAATAAAAGCACTAATCCCATGTATATTATTAAAAAACTGGGCTAGAACTACGCTCTTTTCTTCCGCAGCTGGAATAGTAAATAAACTAAAAACATTCACTTCATGACCACCAAAGACAGACATTAATACACCGCTAATTGGCATAAGAAACATAAATACATACAGTAGGTAATGAGTAACTCTAGAAGCTAATTTCTGCCATGAAGGTAAATCTGCTGGTAAATCCAATTTAACATTAATCAGACGCCATAAGAACCTTAAACTAACTAATGACAGCACCACAACTCCTGTTGCTTTATGCATAGAATATAATTCCCATTTATCAGCTGATGGCTCCATTGAAGTCATTGTAAACCCTACTATTAACAAGCCAATAATTATTAAACTCACAAACCAATGGAATAACTTGCTAACTAACCCATACGAAGAAGAACTATTCCTTAACATATAATCTTTCTCTTAAATTTTATTTATTAGAACTTATTTTTCTAATAAACGCAATAGACTTTAATCTATCACATACTTTTTCAAATATCGGTCGTGGTAAAATATCTTTGCTTACAATTTCTAAATAATGATTTTTATTAGTGATGCTAAAAGATGGCTCGACAAAATAAAACCCATCAATATCTTTAGCAATCCTTATAAAATTGCCTATAATTTGACTATTTTTAAAATCTTCTGCGCAAAGAAATTTTTTAGCAAATTTAATCAAATCTACATCTGGTTTGAAATGTGAAAAATACGATAATGCGACTACTATCATAACTCTTTGGCGGTGAGTAAAAGGAATTTCCGAATTTAAAATATATTCATTCATCGCTCTTGGTGGCAACGTTTGATCAAAATATTTATTTAGCGACTGTAAAATTATTACTAACTTTAATATTTGATATAAATCTTTAGACTCCTCTAGCAAAGGTGAAATAATTTCATAATATTTGTCAAAATTCGTTTCTTCTAATTTATATTTACAACAATACACTACTTTTTGCAGCACAATATCTTGGTTTTTTTCAGCTTCTGGTAACATCTCATATCTTACACCCTCCTTAAGACCGAATATAGAGACGATTATGTTATCAGGCCTAAACACCTCTAACATAGCTTGAGCAACAAGTATTGCATTCTGATTAAGAGCTTTATTATACAACTTTACTCTATGCGACGGCAAATCTTTCATACTTTTTAAATAAGAACTTAAATCCTCACGAGGAATACTAAGATTATGCAAGTTTTTTAACGGATATTTATTAAATTCAACAAAAAACCGACAAATAAATCTTAACGCTCCGCCAATTAGGTATAAATTTTTATATTGATAATCACCGTATTCTTCCTTAATGATTTTAGTAATATCTTCTAAATTTTGTAATTTTCTATTAGTAATTATTTTTGTCCCAAGAGCAAGAGAACTTAATTTACCAATCACGCGATTATCAATTTCAATTAGTTCTAAACTACCCCCGCCAAGATCAGCAGCTATACCATCAACATCATACACACCAGACATTAAGCCAACAGCTGTTAAATAAGCTTCTTGCTCTCCTGATAAAATTTCAATAGTAAAATTATATTTCTGTTTTATAAATTCTATAAAAACATCAGCCCTTGGTTGGCCTCTAAGTACAGCTGTTGCAACACACCTGATTGTGCTTACTTGTAATTTTTTAAAAATATGCAATATATAATTTATTGATAAATAAGCCTGATGTTTGATATCTAATTCCTCATGCATAAGGAGTGATAAAATGTCATTTTTAAACTTATGATTGAATATTTCTGGAGCCCCAATCACATTATCTTCATAGACTACAGCTCTAATAGCATTATAACCAATATCAATTATTCCAAGACGCATTTTACTTATTAAATACAAATTACATATTACCCCAGTATAATAAAATCTTGAACAGTAGTGTAATTTTTCTCTAAAAAGTGAATTGCAAAGGTGACTAGTAAAAAAATTAAAGTTTTATTTAAAATGCTTTTTATAAAAATTTTAAGACTATTCGGCACATTTCATAGAAATAACTATTATTCTGCTGACTCAGATTCTGCTTTTTTAACATTGGCATTTCCTTTTGGGTCATAAGGTGCTTGAGTCGGTATAAATGTAGGCGGTAAAAGTCTAGTTGTAAAGAACTTATCTTCAAAATATTTGATTTTCTTCGATTTAATCGGAGGAAAAGATTCAATAAGTATGATTTGTTCATCTCTTGGTAACTGAATCACTTCTTGCGGCAACAATAAAGCTCTCTGCACTTTTGAAACACTTTGTGTTCTTGTTGAAATGTTCAAATCAAAAAATAAAGGTTTATTAAAAGAAGACTGTTCAACAGTTTTATTTCCGCATAATTGAGATATTAAATTTGCTGTTTCATAATTATTGGCAGCAAAAGTAATACGGTATGTAGAGTTTGACAAGAATGAGTTCATCCCCGCTTCCTCATAAGTTCCTTTTAATTGCTGAGTATCTTGAATAATTAAGAATAAACGCACTCTACCTCAGTTCGGGATAAGCGTATAGTTTAGAGATGGATCAAAACCATGATTTATTGAAGGTTTATTTTTCTTAAGGCAATAAGAT
>JAIFLQ010000075.1 GCA_020048975.1 Rickettsia sp.
CAACTAGTAAGGGCAATATTAGAAGAAATGATCTTTCTGATTTCAAGAAAATACAAGCTAATGGCAAGATTGCAATCAGAATGGATGAGGATGATACGTTAGTGAATGTAGCTGCATGTTCAGAAGACGATCACATACTACTTGCAAGTAAGAAGGGTAAGGCTGTACGTTTCCCAGTAAATGCAGTTAGAGTGTTTAGAAGCAGGACATCAGATGGTGTCAGGGGCATGAAATTAGCCTCAGGAGATAAAGTAATTTCGATGACTATTCTTCACGGTATAAAAGCTAGCATGGAAGAAAGAGAAGCTTATCTTACAATACCAGTTGAGAAAAGGTTGGAAATAAGCAAAGGCAATGAAGAGTTTACCCCAGAAGCTTTAGGCGTTTCCTTATCAAAGGAGCAGATTGCCGATTTAGCAAAAGGTGAAGAATTTATTTTAACAATTTCTGAGAATGGCTTAGGTAAAAGAAGTTCAGCTTATCATTACCGTATTACGAACCGCGGAGGTTCTGGTATTGTAAATATGGTTTTATCAGAAAAGACTGGAGAAGTAGTAGCTTCAATGCCAGCAAATACAAATGATGAAATAATGCTTATTACTAATAATGGAAAGTTAATAAGATGCAGACTTGATGCAGTTCGGATAACTGGTAGAAGCACCTCTGGTGTTATTTTGTTTAAAACTGAAAAAGATGAGAAGGTAGTTTCAGCTTCTATAATTGCCGACTCTTCTGAAGAGGAAGATGTGGTAGATGAAGATGGTGGGGATAATACGGTAATGTAGTTAGCTATGAATAACCAATCTCAGCAGCCAATCGTATTGTGGTTCAGGCAAGATTTGAGACTGGATGATAACCCATCTTTAGATTGGGCGGTTAAATCTCTGCGCCCAATAATTCCTATCTATGTTTTAGATACTAATATTAGTATTGGAGAAGCGAGTAAATGGTGGTTACATAATAGTTTAGAGGAATTGAATAAATCTTTAGATGATAAACTAAATTTTTTTATTGGAAATCCAGAAGAAATTATTGCTCAGATTATTAGAGAAATTAATGTTTCTGAAATAGTGTGGAATAGGTGTTACGAGCCAGATACTATCAAAAGAGATGCTGAAATAAAAGTGTCTCTGAAAAGTAAAAATATCTTAGTAAAAAGTTTCAACTCTACTTTGTTACTGGAACCCCAAGATACTACAAAAGAGGACAAGACCAACTATAAAATATTTACACCATTTTATAAAAAGAACTATGCTTCTGGTAATTCCAAAATCAGGTTGCCACTTGCTAAAAATTTTAATTTAAATTTGCTGAAGATCAAATCCGCAGCACTTTCAGAATTATCTTTGATTCCTAAAATTAATTGGTATAAGAATTTTAAAAAACTTTGGCAACCAGGTGAAGATGGTGCAAATATAGCTTTTAATGAATTTTTACAAACAGGGCTTAAAAATTATAAAGAGCTTCGCAATAGACCTGATTTAGAACATTCTTCAAGATTATCTCCGCATTTGCATTTTGGTGAAATATCACCCAACACAATTTGGCTTAGAGTTAGATCTTATTTAGAAAAAAATAATTATGATATAGATGCGGAACATTTTTTATCCGAACTTGTTTGGCGTGAATTTTCTTATAGTCTACTTTATTTTTTTCCTGATTTACCAACAAAGAATTTACAATCAAGTTTTGATAACTTTCCGTGGCAAAATAATAATGATTTATTAAAAAAATGGCAAAAAGGAAAAACTGGTTATCCTATCGTTGACGCTGGGATGCGAGAATTATGGCAAACTGGGTTCATGCATAATAGGGTTCGGATGATAGTTGCGTCATTTTTAGTAAAACATTTGTTGATTGATTGGCGTTATGGAGCAGAGTGGTTCAATAACTGTCTGGTTGATGCTGATCTTGCAAATAACAGTGCTAGTTGGCAATGGGTTGCTGGTAGCGGCGCGGATGCTGCTCCTTATTTTCGTATTTTTAACCCTATATTACAGGGACAAAAATTTGATCCAGAAGGTGCATATACGAAAAAATTTGTACCAGAACTAAAAAACTTGCCAGTAAAATATTTGTTTGCTCCTTGGCTTGCCTCAGAAAATTTATTATCTAGACATAATATAAAACTTGGCATAGATTATCCAGAACCGGTTGTAGATCATAACCAGGCAAGACAGAGAGCTCTTGAGGCATATGCTGAAATTAAAAAATAATAGATAGAAATAAATGCTGATAAAACTAGTAACATTACTTATTTTAAGTTACAACCCCTACCAAAAATTTATTGAAGTTAATAATAATCAAGAAAGTGAAATGATGAAACATCCTATAGCAAAAAAAATACCTTATAGTTTTGAAATACATGATACAAAAATTGATGATGAATATAATTGGCTTCGAGGCAAAGGATGGCCAGAGAAAATTACGGATAAAGATATTTTAAGTTATCTAACAGAAGAAAATGATTATTTTAATCATTTTATGGATCCATTAGCACGAGAAAAAGAATTAATTTTTGAAGAATTAAAAGGCAGAGTTAAGCTTGCAGATCAGTCTACTTATATACAAAAAGATGATTATTATTACTATTCACGTACTGAAGAAGATAAAGATTATACGATATACTGCAGAAAACATAGTTCTACGCAGAATCCAGAGGAGATTCTTCTTGATGTAAATAAATTAGCTAAAGGAAAGAAATTTACTAGCATAGGTGCCTTTGCAATTAGTCCTGACCATAAGCTTATGGCTTACTCAGTTGATTTTACTGGTGGTGAAAAATATATTATAACCATTTTTGATCTTGAAAATCAGAAGTTCCTAGCTGATGAAATTCAAAATACTATTGGCTCTATAGTGTGGCATGAAAATGGAGAAGGTTTTTTTTATACTCCAGTCGATGAGAATTGGCGTCATGATAAAGTGATGTTTCACAGACTTGGAACAAAGAGTCTAGAAGATCAATTAATTTATCATGAAAAAGATCCTTTATATTCGGTTTCAATAAATAAAAGCTCTAGCAGGGAATTTATGTTTATTAATACTGGTGGTCATGATAGTACCGAGAGTTATTGTTTTTCCATGAATGATCAGAGTTTTACGCCAATTCTTATTAAAAAGAGGTTTGATAAAATTCTTTATTCTGTGGATCACGGTACTGATTGTTTTTATATGTATACTAACGATGGAGCAAAAAATTTCAAGCTTCTAGTAACCAATGATATAAAACAAGATTGGCAAGAATATATAAAAGAAGATACGGATAAATATTTGTCTAATTTTGATCTGACAGAAAAATATATTTTACTAAATTACAAACATAAGGGGTTGCCTTTAATTATTGTTAAAGAGCTAAAAAATGGCAAAACAAAGGAGATAAACTTTCCTGATGAATCATATACTGCTTATGGGTATAGCACTAATTTTGAGCATAATGACCTGCGCATTGATTATTCCTCGCTAAGTAGACCAAATACAGTTTACCAATATAGTTTTAGTAATGAAAAACTTGATATTTTAAAGGTGCAGGAAATTCCTAGTGGTTTTGAGCCTAGTGAATATATTACCAAAAGAATTTTTGCTAAGTCTGGTGATGTTGAAGTTCCCATCACTTTACTTTATAAAAAATCTTTATTTAAGCAGGATGGGTCAAATCCATTATATTTATATGGATACGGTTCATATGGATATGCTATTCCCCCAATGTTCAGAAACTCAGCGATTTCTTTGGTTGATCGTGGATTTGTTTTTGCTATTGCTCATATTAGGGGCGGAGATGATCTAGGGTATGATTGGTATGAAGCAGCAAAATTTCTTACTAAAAAAAGAACTTTTGACGATTTTATTGCTTCGGCGCAAAAACTAATTGACGAAAAATACACTGCTAAAGGTAATATAGTAATAGTTGGTGGAAGTGCTGGTGGAATGTTGATAGGAGATGTTATTAATGAAAAACCAGAATTATTTAAAGCCGCTATTGCTCATGTACCTTTCGTTGATGTTTTAAACACCATGCTGGATGAGAGCTTACCACTGACATCCGGAGAGTTTAAAGAATGGGGAAATCCAAAAGAAAAAGAGTATTTTGATTATATGAAATCATATTCGCCATATGACAATGTTAAGGCCCAGAACTATCCTAATATAATGGTTACTGCTGGTCTTACTGACCCACGTGTTGGATATTGGGAAGCTGCAAAATGGGTGGCAAGGCTGAGAGACAAAAAAACAGATAATAATCTGATAATCTTTAAAACAAATATGGAATTTGGTCACAAGGGCGCTTCCGCAAGGTTTGACTATTTAAAGGAAGCTGCTGATGATATAGTATTTATACTGAAAATATTCGCTGTGAATCTTAAAATATAATTTGTCGCCCCATTCCTGTTTTATGTACAAGTCATGCATCTTGAATTTGCTTATGTTGGTATTTTGTTACCCTTGTTTCTAATATAAAATTATTTAATATGGCACGTTAATTGCTCGTAAAAGTTGCATTTCAATGCAAAAATTTAATTTAAAAATAGGAGTGTTATTCATGGGTAAAGCATCAATAATTAGTGATGAAATTGAAATAAATATACTGCAAGATCAATTAATGACTAACATAAATAATGAGATATTACAAAAAATTTTATGGATAAGAGCTTTGTTTCTCGAAGAAAATTTTGAAGGCATAGAAAATAAAGAACGTGTAAAAAAACTATTGGAAGCTAAAATCGCAATTCAACATTTAGATGGGGTGTTGGAGGTTATTGATATTAGTGTAGATAATACAGCCTTAGTTTTAGAAACTAAGGAATTATTTAATAATATATGGGAGATAAATATAAATTCATTTAGTGATCCACAGCTTTTGCAATCGATTGCAGTTAATAACGTAGAAATACAATGGCAAAATCCAATAGATGGACAGTTGCTAGTTACTAGTGGATCAATTATATATACTGAATTGACTGGTATAGAAGTGCCTTTAATAGGGTAATTTTGAAGATTGTTAGTTGGCTCATCTATCTAAGTCTTGATGATGTATTTAGACACAATCATTTAAATTGAAAAGGTTAACTTATAAATTAAAACCTTTTCAATTTCTATTTGTAGTCTTCTTCTCTTGGATTACTATGATCGATTTGACATGTTACATAAATCGACGTTATTTCAAATAGAGATAATGGATTACTGAATAGAAGCAATGGGGCTAACAACCATAATTATTTGTTTTCCTTCCATCTTTGGTGCGGAGTCAATTTTTGCTACAGATTCAAGATTTGCAATAATTTTAGCAAATAATTCATTGCCTTTTTCTCTATGTATTATCTCACGCCCTTTGAACCATAAAGAAATTTTTACTTTATCTCCTTCTTCAAGAAATTCTTTGATTTTCCTGAGCTTAACATCAAAGTCTCCTTGTCCAATATTAACTTTAAACTTCATTTCTTTCAAAACGGTTTTCTTCTGTTTTTTCTTAGTCTCTTGCAGCTTTTTCTTAGCATCATATTTGTAACGACTAAAATCAAGAATTTTACAAACAGGTGGTTCAGCATTTGGTGAGATTTCAACTAAATCAAGACCAAGTTCTTTCGCTTGCCTAAGAGCTTCATCTAGAGTAACGACGCCTATCATTTCCCCATCTTGACCAACTAGTCTTACTTCTTTTGCTATAATTTCCTTGTTAGAGTTTGGAAATTTGCTTTTCTTAAACTTTGTTATAAAATTTCTCCATTATAAAATTATTTATAAATTAACTGACCAGTAATAAATAAGAAGCTTTTAGTCTAAATATTTCTTATTTTCTGCGCTAATCATTTTAATTACTTCATCCACAGAAAGAGTTTCTTGCTCTTCTGAAGCACCAAGTTTTCTAATCGTTAAAGTTCCATCTGCTTGTTCTTTTTTTCCAACCACAGCAATTAATGGAACTTTTTGATTAGAAAAATTACGTATTTTATAATTAACTTTTTCCCTTGAAATGTCAAGCTCAGATCTGATACCACTATCAATAAATCTTTTGTTTAACTGGGTAATGTGTTCGTCAAGATCGTTAGTTATACCGACGATTGCTATTTGAACAGGGGCGAGCCACAAAGGAAATCGACCAGCATATTGCTCAATCAAGATTCCTATGAATCTTTCAAAAGTTCCAATTATTGCTCTGTGTAACATTACAGGTCTTCTCTTTTCTCCGCCAGCAGCTATATATTCGGCATCGAGTCTTTCTGGAAGTACAAAATCTACTTGAAATGTGCCACATTGCCAATCTCTACCAACTGCATCGGTTAAAACGAATTCAAGTTTAGGTCCATAAAAAGCTCCTTCACCAGGATTCATCTCATATTCAAAACCAGCTTCCTCTATAGCTATTTTTAAAGCTAATTCAGCTTTATCCCATGTGCTATCATCACCAGCTCTGACTTCTGGTCGATCAGAAAATTTAACTTTGATTTCTTTAAATCCGAAATCATTATAAACCTCTCTGAGTGATTTGCAAAAAATGACGGTTTCGTTATTAATCTGCTCTTCGGTGCAAAAAATGTGACCATCATCTTGCACAAAATTACGCACTCTTAGCAATCCATGTAACCCTCCAGTAGATTCGTTACGATGGCAGCAGCCAAATTCGGCCATTCTATATGGTAAGTTACGATAACTTTTTGTTCCTTGTTTGAATATTTGCACGTGCCCAGGGCAACTCATTGGTTTTAATGCGTGAACTTTCTCGTCCGCTTCAACAACAAACATATCTTCTCGGAATTTTTCCCAATGCCCAGATAGTTCCCAAAGTTTTTTATCTAGCATCATCGGAGTTTTAACTTCTACATAAGAGCTTTTTTCAAGTTTTCTTCTTATGTAAGTTTCAAGTGTACGATAGATACTATAACCTTTTTGATGCCAAAAAACCATTCCTTGAGCTTCTTCTTGTATATGAAACAATTCAAGCTCTTTACCAAGTTTTCTATGGTCTCTTTTTTCCGCTTCTTCAAGCATATGTAAATGGTTATCTAGTTGCTCTTTAGTTGCCCAAGCAGTACCATAAATACGTTGTAGCATTTCATTCTTACTGTCTCCACGCCAGTAAGCTCCTGCTACTTTCATGAGTTTGAAATGTTTGATTTTTCCAGTAGAAGGGCAGTGTGGTCCACGACAAAGATCAACGAACCTTCCTTGGCGATATAAAGTAATTTTTTCACCTTCTGGTATTGATTCAATAATCTCAGCTTTGTAATGCTCTCCCATTTTTTTAAACATTGCTATAGCTTCGTTTCTATCCATTTCTTCACGTATAAACTTCTGATCTTCCTTAACTATTTCACGCATTCTTGCTTCAATCTTTTCAAGATCTGCAGTTGTAAAAGGTGTGGATTTAGCAAAATCATAGTAAAAACCATCTTTAATTGCAGGGCCAATAGTTACTTGTATGTCAGGAAATAAATCTTTAGCAGCCTCTGCAATAATGTGCGCTGCATCATGTCTGATAATTTCTAGGACTTCGGGGTTTTTTGAAGTCAAAATTCTAAGAGAGCTATCAGTTTCGATCGGCAAAGATAGATCTGCTAAGGAACCATTAATTTCAACAATCATTGCGTCCTTAGCAAGAGACGTAGATATATCAGATGCTATTTCAAAACCAGTTATTCCTTGTTTGAATTGTTTTTTTGATCCATCTGGAAAAGTAATATTTATCATAACACCTGATATTAATGTGATTTAACTTGCTATATTTAGCGGTTTTTGTACTATTTTGTCAAATAGATAATGACAATATGATGGTTAATTTACCTGATTGGCCTCGTTTGCCTATTTGGCAAAAAGAGAAGCAACATGACTTGCAGCTTATGCAAACTTTGCTAAGTGCTATTGGGAATCCCCATAAAAATTTACCCCCTACTATTCATATTGCTGGGACGAACGGTAAAGGATCTAC
>JAIFLQ010000052.1 GCA_020048975.1 Rickettsia sp.
TCTTATCTTCACTGTTTAGTCTCATTTTTTCCACCAACAAAATGTTTTTATTTTATCTTACATTTTGTCAACGAATTACCTAACCTTTACAGTGATGACAACAAGGGGCGACAAATAGCCTTTTTAAAACCAGTGAAAGCTCGCAATTTATAGCCTAAAGTTCCATAAAAAGTCTTTTACTGTCATTTTAGTTAATTGATATGAACAGATGAGGCAAGTTTGATAAACAACTCTCCACGCTCTTCAAAATTCCTGAACTGATCGTATGAAGCACAAGCTGGAGCTAACAAGAAATTAAATTCCTTGTTTTTGATTGCTAAAGAATATTGCATCGCTTTACTAAAAGCCTCTTCAAGATCCTTACAAACTTCGTATTCTATTTTATAATTTAAATTAGAATCTAAATATTTGGCAAATAGAATTTTGCTTTCACCAAAAAAATAAGCTTTTTCTATATTCTCTAAAATCAAGTCAAGATCTGCAAGATTGTTTTCTTTAAATTTCCCCCCTGCAAACCAAATAATATTATTAAAAACTGATAGAGAGGATAAGGCTGAAGATATATTCGTTGCTTTACTATCATTGTAAAAATTTATATTTTCGTAATTACCCACATATTGCATTCTGTGCCTAAGACCTTCAAAAGTTTTCAGAGCTTCTATGATCAATAAACTAGGAACCAAAAGCGCCCTGCATATTGCATAAACTATAGCGATATTTTCTTTATTATGCTCCCCCTGCAACTGCTTGAGCTCAGGAAGAAGATAACTTTTTTGATTGAAAAAGTTATCTTCTAGATATTTACCATCGCAAAAAATACTATCTTTAATCTTCTCTCTGGTAGATATTGCAACTATTTTTAAACTATAATGCTTCCTAATTTTATTATAAATATTTTGCGAAATAGCGCTATTGATACCAATAATTTTAAAACTATCAGAAGTCAAAATCTTTTCTTTTATTGCGGCATAAACTTCTATTGTCCCATGCCTATCAAGGTGATCTGGTGTTATATTGGTAATAACAGATATTTTAGGATCTATCTTATTTAAAAGTTCAATTTGAAATGATGATAACTCTAATATATAGCCTTTTCTATTATTTGGTAAAGACATTACAGGAGTTCCAATATTACCTCCAATATGATAATCAAGACCTGCTATATTTAGAATATGACCAGTTAGAGCTGTTACTGTACTTTTACCATTAGTCCCAGTAATAAAGATAAATTCAGAAGCTGGATTTTCTTCTACAAACAACTCTACATCTGAAGTAATGGCTATTCCATTGCTAGATGCTATTTCAAAAATACGGTGAGAATGAGGAATTCCAGGACTAATAACAATTGCATCAAGCTCAGTCCATTTTTTATCTTCTATGGAAAATAAATTCTGATCACCAAATTCTATAGAAAAAGATTCTTTGTTTATTTTCGAATCGTCGTAGCACACTATATCCTTAGCAACATTAACCAGATTTTTATATACTGATATACCTGTTATGCTAAGCCCAAAAATGCCTATTCTTTTATTTTTCTGTTTTGATAAATTCATTTAGATTTATCCTTTATGCTTCAAGAATTTTTGATAATTAACTGGAACTTCTTTTAAACTGTCGTTTAATTTGGATATCACTTCAAGAGTAATGTTTAACTCGCTAGTAATATATAATACCTGAGAACTTGGCAACACTATATTCAAATTATAATCTTTAGCTAATTCACTAATTATAGAAATAATTTTTTTATGCACTACTTGTATTGACTGTGAATGAGCTTGTTCCAGAGCGATCTTTCTCAATTGAATATTTTTTTTAGTACCGCTAACATCTCTATTAAATTTTGTTACTAATGAGTCGAATTTTTCTTGAGTCATTGTTTTCTGCAACTCAAGTAATTTTTGTTCATGAGCTTTTAACTCTTTTTCCTGCTTAGATATATCATCCTGTATATTTTGACTTAACACATTTACAGACTTCTTAATGCTAGTTATAGCTAAAGAATTTTCTAAAACTGATTCAATGTCCACAACTGCAATTTTTGCAATATAACGATCTTGAGCACTGGCTATTCCAAAAAAGATAAGCGAGATAAGAAAAACGAGGATTTTTAAAAAATTCATATACAAACACACTAATTTAAATTGAAATTGCATCTTTAATCTGATGTTTGTTAAAAATTATACAGTATACCCATGGGTTGGCAAGTATACCTCTCCAAACAAATCAAAGTTATTACTATTATTTTTAAATTTGACCTCAGCTTTTTGTAACAAACTAATAATCTCTGCTGCATCTTTTGACGAAAGTTTTTGGGCATTACTTCTAAAATCACTTAGATACTTAAAAAATATTGGAGGTGAAAGAGATTTAATTGCAGTGTCAATATTACTACCCCCTTCTTCAATTTTTGATGTAACAATAAATAAGTTAATATAATATCTTATTAACGCCCTGATCATTAATATTTCATTGATGTTTTGACTACGAAGCTTTTCTATTTCTGCTAAAAACAACTCTGGCTCTTTTTTACTAAAAAATATGCACATCTCATCTCCATTAGCTGACAAGTCTGAGCTTATCACCGCTTTTACATCTTCATAAGAGATTTGCTCTTTATCATGCGTATAACTCACCAATTTTTCCAGCTCATTTTTGATAATTTGATGATCTCCCTTTAAAGTAGCTTTAATATAAACCAAAGCTTCTTGTGAAATTGTCTTGCGATATTTTGCAGCTATTGTATTAGCAATTTTGGATACCGTGTTCTCATCATCATAATAACAACCCATTACTGCCATATTCGAAGAGTCTTCAAATAGCTTCCTTATACCAGAAGAGGGCAAAGATTCATCTCCTATAAAACAAATAAAATTAGTAAAATTCCCTTCTATCAAAAATTGTTTTAATTCTTTACTTATAGCTGAACCACTATGATCAATTTTTAATAATTCTTTTTGCTTAAAGAAATTGTTACTATTAGCTAAAAGGCTAATATTCGCTTCTGTAGCTTCCTTACTAGTTAAATTCACTGTAAAAAAATTAAATTTTTTAATCAATTGGTTGATAACAGCAGAAATAAACCCCCTGTTATGTCCGTACAAAAGCAAAGATTTAACAGTGCCACTTGCAATTTTATCAAGTAATTGAGCAAACTGATTCGTATAAAATTTCATCTTATATATTAATAGTCCTTTTATCAACAGCAAGAGCCGCTTCTTTTATTGCTTCATTCAGAGTTGGATGAGCATGGCAAGTGCGAGCAATATCCTCTGCAGCTCCTCCAAATTCCATATAAGCTACGATTTCTGCGATTAAAGTACCAGCATCAGGACCAATAATATGAGCCCCTAAGACTCTATCGCTTTTTTTATCAGCAAGAATTTTAACCATCCCCTCTGTATTACCGACACTTCTTGCACGACTATTAGCTAAGAAAGGAAATTTACCTACTTTATACTCGATACCAGCTTTTTTTAAATCCTCTTCAGTCGCACCAACGCTTGCAACCTCTGGCCAAGTATAAACAACAGCAGGGATTAAATTATAGTTCACATGAGCAGCTTGCCCATTCATAAACTCCACTGCTGCAATAGCTTCTTCTTCCGCTTTATGTGCAAGCATTGGACCTTTAATTACGTCACCAACTGCGTAGATATTAGGGTAATTGGTTTGAAAATGATCATTTACATCGATTGTACCACGCTGATCAACATTAATTCCAAGCTCTACAAGACCAAGCCCATTCGTATTTGGTCGCCTACCAACAGATACAAGAGCTACATCGCAGGAAATTTTACTTTCCTTGTTATCACTAACACCACTAATAATAAGATTAACACGCCCTTTAACTTGCTCAGCTTTTAGCACTTTTGTGCTAAGTATAAATTCAACACCCTGTTTTTCAAGAATTTTATGGAAAGATTTTCCTATCTCAGAGTCAAGAGCAGGTACAATTCTGTCTGCATATTCTATAACTGTAATTTTACTACCAAGCCTTCTCCAAACAGAACCGAGTTCAAGGCCTATATACCCCCCACCAATAATCACCATTTCATTTGGCACTTTTGGTAAGCATAAGGCACCAGTGGAAGACACTATATTCTTCTCATCTATCTCAACTCCTGGCACAGTCATTACATCGGAACCTGTAGCAATTAGAATATTCTTTGCTAAAATTTTCTCATTATTTACTTCAACAGTGTTTTTATCAATAATTTTTGCCAGTCCTGTTATTTTAGTAATTTTATTCTTGGCAAAAAGACTATCAATTCCCTTACATAAATCCTCTACCACCTTATTTTTTTTGCTTATCATCCTTGAAAGGTCAAGTTTTGGATCAGTTATAATACCAATATCTGAAAAATGCTTCTTTGCTTCTTCGTATTTCTCAGAAAAATTTAACAACGCCTTAGATGGTATACAACCAACATTTAGACATGTTCCTCCTAAAGTTTTATCCTTTTCAATACACGCAACTTTATTTCCCAGTTGTGCGGCTCTTATTGCTCCTGTGTAACCAGCTGGTCCACCGCCAATAACTACTAAATCAAACTCTTGCATAAGACAAACCTCACCATAATTAAGTAAATTTTTAATCGACAGATGATAGCATAACAAACACTCGAAACACAAGAAAGCTTTATAGATTATTTCAGAAAATATTTTGTTTTTAATTTTACTGAGTTTTTTGTCGGACTAGACATCAGAGTGATCAGATTCACTTGATCAGAAAAACTACTATTATTGTAATTTTCTAAAGACTTGTACATTGATTTTGTAATGGAGTAATTTGTTCTATTACTAATAGCATTTGATTCTCCAAAGTTTTTCAAATCCTTCATAAGTAATATAGGTGAATCATATTCAAGAGTGATGGTTTCACAGTCAATTATATTCTCGGCAAAACCAGCTTGCTGGAGAAGAGGCGTCATATCGTCAAATCTAATGAAAGGTAAAATATGAGGAAAATGAGCACCATTTACAGACTCTTCCGCTAAAAACAAGGCCTTTCTAAGAAAATTTAAAGTACCCATTCCTGGGAAATTACAAATAAAAACACCGTCTTCTTTTAAAATTAATTTTATCTCAGCCAAAAATTTCTGCACATTCCCTATCCAATGTAATCCAAATGGAAACAATATAAGATCTATTGATTTTTTCTCTATCAAATCAAGCTGATAAGGATTTACAGAATTTAAATGCTGAAAATTATCAAGATCTAATATATGATAATCACTGAATCCTACCAACAATACCTCTTGGTAATTTTTATCAATTGGCTCTAATCTCTCTTTTAAATCAGAATAGATGAACTGATAAAAATCTGAATTTCTTATATTATCAACAGATTTAGCTTTGTTCTTATTTATTAACTTTGTATCAAACATCAGCGTTGATATACTTTACTTCTGAACCAATCATCGTTCTGAAGCCTACCAACGTTGATGCGCATTTTCGGATAGGATTTTGTTTTATTTGCAACATAACGGTTGTTTCTTTTACGAAATAAATCTCTCCGCTCCTCTCTGTCATATGGATTTACAGCTTGTTGATATCCCCTATCAGAACTATAAGAAACTTTTTGCAAATTATTATTATACTCATGCATAGCTTGATTTAGTTTACTAACACGAAGACGATATTTTGCCGCTAGATGCTCTGTTGCTGAGTGATACCTACCTATAGCCTTATCCATTGACCCTAGTTTCTTTCTATTTTCGCTTAAGAAATGGGCACCATAGGCAATATTATTCCTAGGAGAAAAAGCCTGATCCAAAGAAGAAAATGCATCAGGATGGTGTTTTAGATTTATTTGCATACAGCCAACATCTAGATTATTATTTCCAGCTGCAAACTGCATTCTTACGTATCGTATCGCTTCATTTTGAGTCTTAAAATGATGCCCCTTTCCTTCCTTGTTATTCATAACTGTCCAGGGCCAAACAACCGAAATATTATGCTGAGAATGTTTTTTTGCTGTCTCATGCAAAGAAATAGCATACAAACTGTTAGCAGATAAATTATGCTTTCTTTCAAAATAAGAAAACATACTAGAACATTTTCTTGATTCTCTAAGCTCGTAATCTATACTCGCATAGACACAACTAGAGCACAAGGAAATTAGGGCAATAACTACCACAAAATAAGCATTCCGCATTATATCTAAATATATATATTAACATTAATAAACATATTAGTTCAACAAATAACCATGCACAAGTAAAAATGGATGAACACAGAAAAGTTTTTACTGTTATGAACAATAAAAGCTTCAATTTTAACATCAAAGTTAAGGCAAGTGCTAAGTCAGATAGTATAGACAAGTTAATTTATATAGACGGCACATATTATATAAAAATTACCGTTAAAGCAGCACCAGAAAGCGGCAAAGCTAACAAAGCAATTATAGAGCTTTTATCTCGTAAATGGTCTATACCTAAAAATACCATTACTATAATCAGGGGATCATCAAGCAACTATAAACTTCTAAACATTGAAATTGATAACTTAACAGAACAAATGCTTCATTTTAATCGCTCTTAGAATCTTGTTCAAAATAATCACTCCAATAATCAAAAGCTAAATCTTCATTTTTACTATCATGACCTTGAACGTCATAGAAAAGTTCTTGTTCAAAATATTCAGGAAACCAAGACTCAAGTTGAAAAAATTTATATTCAACACATAATCTCTTTAATTGAGGTATATCGAGAGCTTTTCTTTTAAATTCCTCATTATTTCTTGAGGAAAAAAATATTATAAAGAAAATCCATGTAGTTTTCAGTTGCATCTCGAGGAGAACAGTAAACAGCCATTAGCGTCGTATTCTCTATTGCATATTTTAAGAATTCTATATTACCCATCTTAGCAATTTCATATCCATCATTTCTTATAATTTGTTCATATTTTTGTTCTATTAAATAAGAAAAAGAGTTTAAATCAGAATGTTTTATAGACTCCTCTATTGAAATACCATCAATCTGATCATAATTTTTATTACACTCCGCATTGATCTTTTCAATACGATTCTGTAATGATTTGCGATCAAATATCTTAGTATATTCATGAACAAATTTATAAACAGATCCACCTATATTTTCTGAAATATCACTTGCTTCTTCCACAATAATTTTAGATGCATGAGAATTGCCAGTTAAATATACTTCACCATCTTCTGCTAAATTATTTAATAAAAATTGTACAACAGTTTCTTTCCAAAAACTTGGACCATAACCTTCAAAAAGAATCTTCTTATATTTTACTCCCAGATTTATTGCTAAATCTGGGTTATTCATGTCCATTACAAAATCAGGAAACATATTAGGGTCAATGTCTATTGTAGTCGCTCCTATATGGTTACTTGTACAATTACCACCAAACCTAGAATTATTATGACCACAACCTATTACTAATAGAGATTGACTTACATCTTTTTGTTCTTGGGCAAATTTAAATCTTGATTCAGTCCTCATTTTTTATAGTACCTTATTAATTTAATGACCATAAATCATAAGAATTTTTACTTAAATTGCAACTTACAACTGAAACTTATTTCTTAGACAATTATTCTGAACGAATTAACTCCTTTCCAGGATACTACCAAAACCCTATTGATCTAATTTACCTAGTTATGTAGCGAACTTATACAAGCCGTATCAGAGCCCTTGACAAATCTATATATTTTTATAGAATGAGTGCACCCATTTATATGGGCTTGTAGCTCAGCTGGTTAGAGCACACGCCTGATAAGCGTGAGGTCGGAAGTTCAAGTCTTCTCAAGCCCACCATTC
>JAIFLQ010000011.1 GCA_020048975.1 Rickettsia sp.
TTTCTTTCTGTAACTTCTCGTACAAAACCTCCTTCCTTTTCTTCATCTAATAATACAACTCTAACTTTTGGTTGGATTATATTTTTTACAGGAGTTTGTTTTATAGTTTTTTTAGCAAAAACACCGCTGAAATGTGGCGTTGAATTACTATACTCATTACTATAATATTGTAGAAAAGATGTTAAATCTGGACCAGATTTAGACATATATTTTGCTAAATTACTTATCTTGTTAAAGTCCCATGTAACGCTTGATTCCTTAGCACCAGAACTAGTTATTAAATGACAACCACTAGGCAAGGTTTGATGATATTTTCCTGAATAACAACTTTCTACTACATAAAGAGTTTCTTTTGCAAGTTGAGGGAATTTACCAAATACTGAAGATAGTTTACCAGATTCTTCGCTATCATGCATGTTAATAATTACTAAAACAAAATCAAGATTTTGGATGGTTAATTGTGAGAGTTTTTTTGTACTAAAAAAACCAAGAATTTCTGTGTCTAGAAGATATCTAGAACCATTGCCAAATAATATGGAAGTATCAAAAAAATTCTTGATGTGTTTATTCCAAAAGGCTGTGTGATTATAATTCCAGGTTTTATCACCTGCATCTTGTATTCTTATAAGAGCATTATGCTGTACTTCAGCTCTGCTATCATATTCAAAAGCTTGGTAACTGAGTGATCCTAGACTTACAGGAACAGAAGCTATAGTAATATCAGTTTCAAATAGATTGAAAGATGGGTTAATATGATGTGCTATATCAGCAAATCTATAGATTTTAGCCAATTGGTATATATCTGTTTCGGTATTTTCAAGTGCTATCTTTGCTAGAGTAGCTCGGTCATGATTTATAAGAGCAAAATCAACATCTGTTGCTCCTAATTCTTTTAATTTATGTATAATTTTTGGAGTGCGATCGCTAAATAGCTCTTTGATTCTTGCGTGAAAATCTTTTATCAAGAATTTATCTCTTTCTTTAGGAGAGATTGAAGCTTCTAAATAAGCTTGTTTTACTACGTCAAAATAACTATTATTAGTTTCTTGAGCCGGAGCGAAAGTTACTTGATCGATATCATCAAAATGACTAAGTATATCATAAATTGTTAAGTAAAAAATTTCTGTTTTTAGGCCTTTGATTGAAAGAGTTCCATGCATATTAATTGTTCCTAATATTCTAGTTAGTATAAGTTCTTTAATTTAAATATGATTATATAATTTTAATCATATTCATAAGGAATAGAATCCTATCAATTAATATAATTTAGTCAATATACATCTCTTTAAATTCTCCTGGTTTTATGGCTCCTAACTCATATTTTCCATATTTAACTCTAATCAAACGATTTACTTTAAGAGAGAAATACTCGAAAATTTTTCTAATTTCTCGATTTTTACCTTCAGTCAAAGTGACCTCAAACCATGAATTTGTCATTCCTTTTGAAATAAGATGAATCTTTTTTGGGCAGTAAGTTACATTATCGATTGTGATCTCAGATTTTTTCTGGGATATGTAAATCATTAGACTAGAGACGTTACCGTGTGCTCTTACTTTATAGACCCTTTCAAAATTGTTTTTAGGTAATTCAAATTCTCTAGCTAGCGCTCCGTTATTTGTAAGTAGTAATAATCCTTCACTGTTTAAATCCAATCTGCCGACAGAAATCACTCTTGGCAGATAATCTTTTAAAGCGTTAAAAACAGTCGGTCTATTTTGTGGGTCATTGTGGGTTGTAATAAGACCTATTGGTTTATAATATAGCCAAAGTCTTGGTTTATTATTTAGCTCTATTATTGTATCATCTATTTCTACGATATTTTCTGGACCAACATTTACAGCTGGGGTAGTTATTACTTTTCCATCCAATTTTACACGTCCATCAGCAATCATCTTCTCAGCTTGACGCCTTGAACAAACCCCAGCCATAGCAATAAATTTTGCTATTCGACCAGAGATAAATTCACCCATATATTTATACTACAATGTTAACTATTTTTTGTGGTACGATAATAATCTTTTTGATCTCCATCCCTTCTATGTGTTTTTGGATTGCAGGAAGTTGAGTTACGATTTTTTTTATTTCCTCTTCAGTTGCATTAACGGAAAAATCATGAGTAGCTCTCAATTTACCTTTGATCTGCACGGCAATAGTATAGTTAGTGACTTTTAGCTTTGTTTCATCAAAGTTGGGCCAATTAGTTTTATATAAAGGGGTGTCGTTACCTATTTTCTGCCAAAGTTCTTCGGTAATATGGGGGATAAAAGGATTGAGTAACTGGATAACAGTCTTAATTCCAAAATAACTAGTTTTGATATCACTTGATTCTTTGGAAATCTCATCCGAAATATTATTAAATAACTCCCTAATTCTTGCTATTGCTTTGTTTAAACGATATGCAATAATATCTTCTGTAACATTTTTTATAGCAGCATGAATTTGGTTTTCAAGTTCGTTATTATTTTTATTATTTGATGGAAGCTTTTGTAATAATTCAAAAGCTTTTTCCGTTTGTCCAACTAATCTTGCAATAAATTTTTTGCATCCATCAATTCCCGCTGCAGACCATTCTAAATCTCTTTCAGCAGGGCTGTCAGACAAGGCAAACATTCTAATTGCATCTGCTCCGTAAGTTTCGAGCATTAAATCAAGATCCACAACATTGTTTTTAGATTTGCTCATTTTTTCGAGCTTGCCTTGGATAACTTCTTCTCCAGTTGTTTTATGGAAAAAACTACCATTTCTTGATTCAACTTCATTAGGATACAACCATTTCCCAGACTTATCTTTATAGGTTGCATGCAAAACCATTCCTTGAGTTAAAAGATTTTTAAATGGCTCACGAATATTTAAATAACCAACATCAGCCATAGCTTTTGTAAAAAATCTTGAGTAGAGTAAGTGTAATATCGCATGCTCTACGCCGCCAATATATTGATCTACCGGCATCCAATAATCACAATCTTTTGTGCTGACCATTTCAGAAGTATCAATATTGCAATAACGAGTAAAATACCAAGATGACTCAAAAAAAGTATCAAATGTATCGGTTTCTCTGGTAGCTTTTCCTTGGCATTGATGACAAACTATATGTTTCCAAGATGGATGGTGATCAAGAGGATTACCTAGCTTCTCAAAACTAATATCTTGGGGCAATGTAACTGGTAAGTCAGTTGTTGGTACTGGTAGAGTGCCGCATTTATCGCAATAAATTATTGGTATAGGGCATCCCCAGTATCTTTGTCTTGATATTCCCCAATCACGTAAGCGGTAATTAATCATGCGAGTACCAATACCCGCTTCTTCAAATTTATCTATAATTGATTTTCTGGCTTCTGCAACAGTCATACCAGTTAAAAATGAGGAATTGATTATTATATCATCTTCTTTGTAAATATATGCTTCATGAGTCAGGTCAATCTCGGTATTTTTACTTTCGGCTATTTGTTTTATTGACAAATTTTCTGTAACTTGAGTTAACTCAAAATCTCTTTGATCATGAGCAGGGCATCCGTAAATTGCGCCAGTGCCGTAATCCATCAAAACAAAATTAGTTATAATAATTGGTAATTTTATACTTTTGTCAAAAGGATGCTCGGCAAGAAAACCAGTAAACACAGCTTCTTTTCTTGTTTTTTCTATATCTGCTTCTGCCGTAGAATTATGACCGCATTTATCAATAAAATTCTTGATTTCATCGGTTTTTTTGATTGAATGAATGAATGGATGGTTATAGGCAAGTGCTACAAAGGTTGCGCCAAAAATTGCTTCTGGTGTGGTTGTATAAACTTCAATTTTTTCATCATGATCTATTACATTAAAATGAAAATTAGCTCCTTGAGATTTATCAATCCAATTTTTTTGCATTGATTTAACTTTGTCTGGCCAACCATCTAGATTATCAATATCTTGTAACAATTCTTCGTTATATTCTGTGATTTTTAAAAACCATTGCTTTAGATATTTTTTTTCTACTAATGCACCAGATCTCCATCCACGACCATCTTCTACCTGTTCATTAGCTAACACTGTTTGGTCGACGGGATCCCAGTTAACTATCGATTCTTTTTGATAGGCTAAACCCTTGTGCAATAAATCAATAAAAAACTTTTGCTCATGTTTATAATAGTTAGGATCACAACTAGTAATTTCTCTTGTCCAATCATATGAAAGACCAATAGCTTGCAACTGCTTCTTCATTACTTCAATATTTGAGTAAGTCCAAGTTCCAGGATGTTTTTTATTGGCAATAGCTGCATTCTCAGCTGGCAAACCAAAAGCATCCCAGCCCATAGGGTGGAGAACATTATAACCTTTAGCTTTGAAGAATCGTGCTATTACATCGCCAATGGAATAATTACGTAAATGCCCTACATGGCACTTGCCAGAAGGGTAAGGTAACATTTCAAGGACGTAATATTTCGGTTTTTCGGAATTATTGTTTGCAACAAAAGCATTGGAATCGTTCCAGATTTTCTGCCATTTCGTTTCTATGTCTTTTGTATTCATAAGGAGGGTATAGTTTTTACTTTTCTGCTTGGTATAGAGTTCTTGCTCTTCTAATAATTTTATCCTCTAATATACTACCAATTGCTGATTCTTTGTAATCTTTTGACCATTTATTACCAGTTTTAGTTCTCTCATAAGCTTTCACATCTAATGCTTCAGAACTTATTATCTCATCTTTGATGAAGACGTTTATTTTAAATTGAGTATTAGGCTGACCTTTAGGATTATACCATTCAGTAATTATGACTCCACCAACACTATCAGCTGATGTTAAAGGTACAAAATCAAGAACTTCTAGCGCTGCTTGGTAAAGATATTTATTTACATTGCCAATTTTTGCTTTTGTTGCAGTGCTTTTAGTTTTTCCTGGTCTAAACACAATACCCTCCCCTTGAAGTAAAGAGCCCATTTCGTCCATCTCTGTTTCAACTCTTGATTTTGGATAATCTCCAGCTAAACTATTGGTTGTGTATGCAAGTAATATTAACAAGAAGGAGATTTGCTTGATTTTCATACTAATAAATAATTTTTTTAAAACTTTGTTTTTATAGGTTTTATCGTCATACCTAATTAAGAAATATAATGTTTTTTATAAATAATACAACTAGAAAAAAGAATGTATAAAAATTAGTGTTATTTTTTATAAACTACTGATCAGTTTTTTGGAGTGGTTTTTTATTAACTCTACCCCAGGTTGGTTGAAAGGGTTGAGTTCCATTAAATGTCCAATTATTATTATCTCAAACATTGAGTGGCATGTTATTGCTCCAAAAGCTTCGGCAGATAAATTATTTAGAATAATATTTCTTATAGGCGCTTTTTTTAGTATTAGAGCATTTATAGTTGCATCAAAATTGGCTTTGTTAAGATCAGATAGTTTTTTATCTGCTAAATACCCTAATGAATTTAAATTGCTAGTTTTGTAATTTAAATTATCTTTATCAATATTGTTCACATAAAAAAAACTGAAACATTTATCTTTTGGACCTTCTAAATATAGTTGTAACATACTGTGTTGATCATTCGGCCCTAATCCTTTTAATGGTGTGAAGCCCTTACCATTTTTGCCTAAAGACTCTGCGATAATTTGTGAGTACCATTCTAAAAACGGTAAGAATCTTTGCAGGTAACCAATGTTAACTAATGTAGTTTTGTTGGAATGATATATTGAACTAGCGCTCAAAAGCGGTTTGCTTTGCTCTAAATTAGAGAAAAAATCGTCAATAACTGCATTTGCTCCTGATAAATAACCATGTATATCAACTCCTGCGACTAAACCAATTAATAAAGATACAGAGGATAGACCAGAATATCTACCACTAACTCCTTCTTGGTGAGGGATTAAGGTGCCGCCAATTTCTATAGCTATGTTTTTTAGCGTGCCATTTTTAAGGTTAGTTATAAAGAAAGATCGATTGCCAACTTCTTGGATATTATTTTTTTGATATTCCTTAAGCATGCATCCAACTAAACCGTTAGTTTCTAAAGTTTCTCCAGAATTGCTAATTGCAATGAAAGCAGAGTTCTTTATGTCTATAGTATTTAGTATGTCAGCAAAGAAAAATGGATCAGTATTATTTAGAAAATGTATTTTAGGAGAGATTTCGTCTTGCCCTAAAAAACTTACTAACATTTGAGGGTTTAAGGTCGCACCACCCATGCTAATAACAATAAGATCGGAAAAGTTAGCTCTTATCTTATCTGCTAGTTCTACAAGGGGTTCTAGTAAATTTTCTGGTTCATGTTTTTGAAAAATTTGGTAATAAGAACTGCCTGACTCTATATTGTTAACTAGGTTTTTTGCGGTATCTAATAATAAATTACTATCTTGGTTTTTATGCTCGAAATTATGATATTCTACATTGTACATTATATAGTAAAACCGTGCGTTATTGGTAGTACAATTTTCATATAGCCAAGTCCAAATTTACCCAGTAACCAGTCTGGCCCAATACCAAATTCTCTAAAAGTATCTTGCCATTTTTCTGCTTGTTGGACGATAATACTGTGAGATGGTAATTGATCATTACTAGCAATTATTATTCTGTTACCAGAACTTACTAAATTGATAATCACACCAAAAGTTTTTAGATATAACTCTGATTCTAATTGGTGTGATTTGCTTTGCATAAAGGTGTTCACGCAGGCAACGCCTGTTTTCGTTAAAATCTTTTTTAGGCTAGTAGTAAATTCATTGGTTAGGAAAGCTGGCGGAATATAATCTGTATCGAAGCCGTCAAGAAAAACTATGTCATAAGTTTCTTGTTTTGCTTTGTTGATAAAATCAACACCATCTTGCGCAAATATTTTTACGTTATTAGTTGATGTAAATGAAAAATATTTTTCAGCAATGTTAATGACTTCTGGGTCAATCTCTACGACATCAATTTGTACGTTTGGTAATAGTTTCATCAATGCTTTTGGTATCGTTGCGCCGCCAAGACCGATAAAGAGAATTTTTTGTGGGTCTGGTTTGATATATAAGGCAGCAAGCACCATTTTAGTGTAATCAAAGAGTTGTAAATTTGGATTATTTAAAGCCATACAACTTTGGAAGAATCCTTCAGAAGGTTCTTTAAATGACAAACATCTAATGCCATCTTGATCGGAAACCCATTTAGAGCCATAGCTATTTGTAGATTTCTGTAAGATTGAAGGTGATGCAGCTATTGTTACGAGACTGTGTAATATTAAACTTACTAGCAATAAGCAGGATCTAATACTCATGACGACCTCGAAACAATTGTATTTTAAGTTGGCTGGGACGAGAGGGCTCGAACCTCTGACCTACGATACCAAAAACCGTTGCTCTACCAACTGAGCTACGTCCCAATTTGTTTGTGCATTAAATGCCCTAGCAAGCGAGATTTATATCAATAATTTATTCCGCAGTCAACAACTCAAATAATCTAAATCAGTAAGTTCTGAAATTATTTTATTGTAAGCTTGTGGTCTAGAATAAAAAACTATTTAGAATAATTGACTATAGTAAATTAGGTTGGAATGGAGAAACGAAAGAAAGCGACGCATCTAGTTTTAGAGGAAAGCCTTGAAAAACCGTCATGGCGAGGCCATTTATGGGCGTGGCCATATATTATTAGAAGATGAAAAACCAGTCATTGCGAGCGAAGCGTGGCAATCTAGCTTTAAAGTCACGAAAGTGTGGATCACTTCGCATTCGCTCGTGATGACGCACTTCAGTCATGGCGAGGCCATTTATGGGCGTGGCCATCTATTGAAACAAAGGAAT
>JAIFLQ010000012.1 GCA_020048975.1 Rickettsia sp.
CTTGTTACTGACATAATTTTTACTTATTTATTCACAGTCGTGAATTGTAACACAACGTCAATTAAAACTTAAGGTTAATTGAAAGGGTATAAGGAGCTTGTTTCTAAAAAAAATGACGCTTTATACGTTGAGCTAAAAAGCAAAATTCCTTTATTAGAGATAGTTGATAATCTTTGCACAAGTAAAGTTAAGAGGAAGAGAATTTATGGTAATGTTATTTTCACATTGTACCTTTTTGTAATATTTGGTTTAGCTTGTATAATAACTGATAACCAATTAATACAATCAATACTATTCCCTACTACACCAATTATCACTATTCAAATGCCACTGTTATTTATTTTGTTAAGACAAGATGGGATGAGCAAGGTTGAGATATGGTGTTTTTTTATACCAAGAGGCTCTATGATCATTTTAGAGCATGCGTGGTATATATGTCAGATTTTGTTTCGATTTTTATGGAAAAATAGAAAGAATAAGGGCAATACGTTTATCTATGTTTTCGGAGTGTTTTCTTCGTCTTATGCTCTTAGTGAAATTTATGTGAATATTATTTATTGGCTATTAAAAAATCTACAATTTCAAAATATGATACATTTTTTGTTGATTCTTATTCCTCTAGCTTTTTTATCTGTTTTCATAAATCACTATCTTGTATACAAGAAATTCCTTAGCACTCTCGGGTTTGCTGTTCTCAACAGGAAATTGACTTATCTATTCTTTTTTGCAGTGAGTTTTATAACTTTTTTTTCATTACTGAGGTTAAATATTGATTACAGTTACTATAAAGAGTTGAAGATTCAGGCAGTCGTGATAGGTTATTCCTTGGTGTTAATTTTTATGGAGTTAGTTTTTTCTGGTGACAATTGTATATTTTCGGCTTTTTATAAAAATTACTAATTAGGTTAGTAAAAATGTGCTAGCTTTTGGTTGATATATAAAGTTATTATAAATAGTTTTATCTACAGCAATAATAATATTTTAAACACGAGAGATCACATGAAAGTTTTGCTTAGTACTGCTAAATTTAATTCTGCGATATCTATTTCGACTTCTTCTACAACTTCAAAGAATTATTATCAATTATCACGGCATCATTATTACAGTACCGATTATAACAACTACTCTAATGTATTATTTGTTGCGTCAAAATTAAAATTGGTTAAGAAAATAGAAATGCAGTATAAACCAAAGATATACTTAGATGAAAATGACTATGCTCATTTTATCAAATTTACAAAAAAGATAGGATATGTTGTTAGGCATGACATTGCTATTAAACAGTTACCAGACTGTGAATATCTTGATTTTGATCAGGTTGCAAAGCAAGCATATAATTATCTAGTATATGATGATTTTACTAAGGTAATGGTTATGCTATATTCTTCAGAAACTAAAACTAAGGTATCTTTGAAATTGTCTGGTAAGCCAGTAAATGTTGTAGAGGTGTCTTCTGATTCTGAGTGTATAAATAATTGTATGCCTGTATTTGATCGTATTAAAAAATATATTAAGGAAGGATTTCAAGAAGCATTTGATAAATTGGCAGTTAGAGTCCAGTATCTAGATAAGCAAGAAAGCATGGATGATTTGATAACAAATATAAATCTCGAGCAACAGGTAGACACACTTGAACCAATTGGATTGTTCGAGGAATGAAACGATAAATAGACTTCTTTCGAAACACTACTTCTGAGGCGAACTGCTACGTCAATTTCGTGCTCGAATCCTCACGTATAGTATAAACACAACTAATTGCCAAGTCTACTATGAAGGACTAGTATCCACTGGCGTCCCTAGTTCCGTGAGCGTTCACTGGTTTAAAAATGGTTAATTGTCGCCCTTTGCGTCATCACGAGCGAATGCGAAGTGATCCATACTTTCGTGACTTTAAAGCTAGTTGCCATGTTTCGCTTGCAATGACGGGGGGGCGCTTTGCTCCTCGCAATAGACGGGTGGGTTAGCGCTCCTCACCATGAAAAATGTCATCACGAGCGGAATGCGCGAAGATAAAATGCTATGTTCGTTATAACGACGCTTGTTAACATTTAACAGGAGTAGTATAGATAGATTCCCAAACTTTAGTCCATCCTGATTTGTGGTCGATGTCTGGAAAAATCTTTTGTTTCACACAAACTGAATTTGATTTTTCAACATATCTTTCTGCTATAAAAGGAGGGATAACTTTATCATTACCACCTGAAATATGCCATTGTGGTATATTGTTTATCGATTTTGCGTAATCGATTGGATTCAACGAACCAGTCATCGGAGATACTTTATGGTGCTCAGTAAAAGCACGATGATCCAAATTACCTGCAATAGTAATAATATCCTTAACCATATTATTTCTTGCCGCAACTAGAACCGCTATACCGCCACCACCTGAATAACCAATTAAGCTGAATTTATGGTGATTAGAATTTACTTTGTTTATAACATCGTTAATTGCATCTACAGAATCATCAGATAGTCTTTTATTTGTCCAATAAGATGAATCACATTTAGGATTTAACTCCATCGGTGTATATTGACAAGGCCTTGCAACATAAACTACATTTGGTCTTTTATCCATTGCAGCAAGTTCTAGGAATGTTTGCCTAATTGGAGTTGGGTTTAGAGAAGGTTTGTCACCATTAACTCCATAAGTTACACCATCAGATTCAATGTAAAAAACAAAAGGTTGTGAGCTGTTATCAATTTTTTGATATGTTGTAATCAAAAAATCTCCGCCTTGTACCAGTACTTTTTTAAAATTTTGGTTCGGAGATTGACATGCAGTGAGCAAAATTGATAAAGTAGCGATAGGAAGAAGATGTTTAAAAAAATATTTCATTTTATTCATAACATTTTACAGGTCTAGTATAAATATATTCCCAAATTTTATCCCAACCTTTTTTATGATTTAAGTTTGAAAAAATTTCTTGCTTAACACAAAATGAGGCTGATGCTTCAACATATTTATCGGTTATAAAAGGCGGAATAACAGTATCTTTACCACCTGAAATATGTCGCTGCGGTAGATGACTTATTGATTTTGCATAATGAATTGGATTTAGCGAGCCAATCATCGGAGGGATATTATGATAATTAGTAAAAGCGCGATTATCTAAGTTACCTGCAATGGTAATTATATCTCTTACCATAGAGTTCCTTGCTGCAACTAGAACTGCCATACCACCACCAGCCGAATAACCAATCAAACTAAATTTTTGGTGATTGGAATTGACTTTGTTTATCACATCATTAATAGCAGTTACTGAATTCTCAGATAGCCTTTTATCTGTCCAATAAGATGAATCACATCTAGGATTTAACTCCATTGGTGTGTACTGACAAGGCATTCCAATATAAACCACATTTGGCCTTTTATCAATTGCGGCAAGATTTATAAACATTTGCCTTCTAGGAGTAGGATTAGTAGAAACTTTGTATTTAGCAGTAAAAGCTGTGGTATCACCTTCGATATAAAACACATAAGGTTCTGATTTACTTCCAATTTTTTGATATGTGGTAATCCAAAAATCCCCACCTTTTACCAGTACTTTTTCAAAACCATAAAGTTTCCCCATGGTAAGAGGATTGTTATTGTGAGCAGGGGTTTGACAAGAAGAAAGTAAAACCAAGGTCGTAATTATGGTAAAACTAACTTTAGAAAGGTATTTCATCATCTAATTCACTATTATCAAAGTTAGGTATGTCATTATTACTGTTTGTTTCGAATGCAGCTGAACCACTTTTGCTGTCAAGCAGAAGTAAGCTTGCGTTAAATCCTTGTAAAACAATTTCAGTAGTGTATTTTTCTTGGCCAGTGTTGTCAACCCATTTTCTTGTCTGCAACTGCCCTTCTATATACAATTTTGAGCCTTTTTTTACATAATTTTTTATAACACCAACTAAACCTTCTTTAAAAACAACAATACGATGCCATTCTGTCTTTTCTTTCTTTTCTCCCGTAATCTTATCTTTCCAGTTTTCGCTTGTTGCTATACTGAAACTGGCAATCTCTCTTCCATCAGAAGTGCTTCTGATTTCTGGATCTTTACCTAGGTTACCTATTAACGTCACTTTATTTAAACTGCCAGCCATTATCCTATATACCTTAGTTTTCTCTACAAATATAAACTAATTAAGCTATACCATATTTAAAACCTTCTTTCAAAGAGAATTTGTTTTTTATTAGCAAAACTTGATGGAAATAGTTCTGTTACTAGCATAACTAGGGTAATTTTTTCTATATTAAAATTTACTGTTGCATTATAGAGTTTTTGCCGTCTATAATACCTGAAAGCTGTTAATATTCAGGTGATTGAAATGATGCAAGAATTTATTCAAGTTAGAGGTGCCAGAGAACATAATTTAAAAAATATTAATGTTGATATACCAAGGAATAAATTCGTTGTTATAACAGGTTTAAGTGGTTCGGGGAAATCATCATTAGCTTTTGATACTATATACGCAGAGGGGCAAAGAAGATATGTAGAGAGTCTTTCCTCGTATGCAAGGCAGTTCTTACATCTACAAAACAAACCTAGTGTAGAGTCAATATCTGGATTATCACCAGCAATTGCTATTGATCAAAAAACTACCTCTAAGAATCCAAGGTCTACAGTTGGTACTATCACTGAAATCTATGATTACTTAAGACTTTTGTATGCTAGAATAGGAGTTCCCTACTCGCCAGCTACAGGATTACCAATAAAAAGCCAATCTATTTCTGAAATGATTGATATAGTAAATTCATTTCCACCTGAAACCAAAATATATATTCTTTCCCCAATCATTCGTGGACAAAAAGGAGAATTTCGGCGAGAAATAGGAAACATTAAAAAACATGGCTTTCAAAGAGTGTTTTTAAATGGTGAACTTTGTGAAATAGATGAATTACCAAAAATTGATAAAAACAAAAAGCACACTATAGAAGTTATTGTTGACCGGATTGTTATAAACGATGATCTTGGTAACAGAGTGGCAGAAAGTTTAGAAATGTCTCTACAGATGGCAGATGGTATAACATATATAGAAATTGTTGACTTGCCAGAAGGATGTAAACTTTCTTATAAAAATGGCGACAGAATAACTTTATCAGAGAAATATTCTTGTCCAATTTCTGGATTTAGATTGGAGGAGATTGAACCTAGAATTTTTTCTTTCAATAGTCCTTTCGGCGCGTGTCCAAAATGTGAAGGTCTTGGTAAGCAAGCTTTCTTCGATGAAGAATTGATAGTTCAAGATTCTAATCTATCAATCAATGATGGAGCTATTGTGCCATGGAATAAGTCTTTGTCTAAATTTTTTCTTGATACTTTAGATTCTTTAGCAAAACATTATGATTTTAAATTAACCACTCCTTTTGGTCAGTTACCTAAAGAAATTAGAAATGTTTTGTTTTATGGTTCGGGAGAAGAAGATATTAAATTCGAATATCATGATGATCGAAAATCAGAAATAGTAGAACAGCCATTTGCGGGTATCATACCAAGTTTAGAGGAGAAATTTCGCAAAGTTGACACTGCTTGGATGAAGGAAGAGCTATCGCGTTTTCAGTCTAAACATAACTGCGCTGAATGTAGTGGTTATAGATTAAAACCCGAGTCATTATGTGTTAAAATAGGAGATCTAAATATTGGTCAAGTGTCTCATAAAACAATTACCAAGGCTAAAAAATGGTTTGATGAATTAAATTCAGTTTTAAGTACAAAACAACAGTTGATTGCAGAGCGTATTATAAAAGAAATTCGTGAAAGATTGGATTTTTTAATTAATGTTGGCTTAGACTATTTAAGCTTGTCTCGTGAATCTGGTACTTTGTCAGGTGGAGAAAGTCAGCGCATTAGACTTGCATCTCAGATCGGATCTGGTCTTAGTGGAGTGTTGTATGTACTTGATGAACCATCAATTGGTTTGCATCAAAGAGACAATGCGCGTCTTATTGCCACCCTAAAAAATTTAAGAGATCTTGGTAATACAGTTATCGTAGTAGAACATGACGATGAAACTATGCTTGAGTCCGATCATATTATTGATGTTGGCCCAGGTGCTGGAATTCATGGTGGTAATATAGTTGCAGAAGGTACTCCAGAAAAAATAAAAGAATCTGAGCAAAGTATAACAGGTCAGTATTTGAGTGGTAAGAAATTTATACCAATTCCAAGTAAAATTAGATCTGGACATCAAAACAAGGAAATTGTGTTAACAGGTGCAAAAGCAAATAATTTATGCAATCTAACTTTTAGACTAAAACTTGGTACTTTTACAGCTGTAACAGGTGTTTCTGGTAGTGGTAAATCTTCATTAATAATTCATACTTTTTATAAGGCTGCTCTGAAATATTTAGAACCAAGAGCTAAAATTTATCCTGGAGAATTTGAATCAATAAAAGGCCTTGAGTATATAGATAAAGTAATTGATATTAACCAATCTCCAATTGGTAGAACTCCACGTTCAAATCCTGCGACTTATACAGGGGCTTTTACGCCGATTAGAGACTGGTTCACCGATCTTCCAGAGTCGAAGATTCGTGGCTATAAGGTTGGGCGATTTTCTTTCAATGTTAAAGGTGGTAGATGTGAGTCTTGTCAAGGTGATGGTTTAATAAAAATAGAAATGCACTTTTTGCCTGATGTATATATTAATTGTGATGTTTGTAACGGTAAAAGATATAACAGAGAGACTCTAGAAGTTAGATATAAAGGTATGAACATTGCTGATGTTTTAGATATGACGGTTGAAGATGCTACAAACTTTTTTGAAAAAGTGCCTAACATTTATGAGAAATTAGTAACATTACGAGAAGTTGGTCTTGGGTATATTAAAATTGGTCAATCAGCTACTACCCTTTCTGGAGGAGAGGCGCAAAGGATCAAATTAGCAAAAGAACTATCCAAGCGCTCCACTGGCAAAACTTTATATATTTTAGACGAGCCAACTACTGGTTTACATGTAGATGATATAAAAAAATTACTTGATGTGTTACATAAACTTGTAGATAAAGGAAATACGGTTTTAGTTATTGAACATAATATGGAGGTAATTAAAACAGCGGATAATGTTGTAGACATAGGCCCAGAGGGTGGAGAAAAAGGCGGAGAAATAGTTGTGGAAGGTACGCCTTCTGTTGTTGCAAAATGTGCAAAAAGTTATACAGGTCTTTATCTAAAACAATATTTACCTACATGATGACGACGCCAAAAGTGATAGCCACAAATTATTATTATTAATTTGGTTTTGCTATATCTCTATTGTGAACTATTTTATCGATAATACCAAATTTTTGAGCTTCTATAGGAGACATGAAGTTATCTCTTTCCATGCTTTTTTCAATGATCGACATCGTTTGCCCTGTGTGGTTGGAGTATATCTTTTGTAGCGTAGCTTTAACATTTTTTGTTTCTTTGGCATGAATCTCTATATCGGTTGCTTGCCCTCGGTATCCACCACTTGGTTGATGAATCATAATCCTACTATTTGGCAATGCTGATCTCATTCCTGGCTCCCCTGCAAGTAGAATAGTTGCTCCCATTGAGCAAGCCTGACCAATGCATAAAGTTGCTATTTTAGGTTTTATATACTGCATTGTATCATAAATTGCTAAACCAGAACTCACAACTCCACCAGGTGAATTTATGTACATAGCTATTTCTTTTTCAGGGTTTTCCGCTTCCAAAAACAATAGTTGGGCAACAACTAAGTTTGCCATGTTATCTTCAAATTCTCCGCAAACAAAAACAATTCTTTCTTTTAATAATCTTGAATATATATCATAAGATCTTTCGCCTTTGGATGTTTGTTCTACAACTATTGGTATATATGCCATTTAATTTCCTTTGAGATTGTTAATAATCATCTAGCTTTTAAACAAGTTTTATTAGAAGTTTATACAGTAGGGTTTTTATATTGTAAATAAAATTTACAATACCGTTCATGCCTATGAAATTATTGCTAATCCTGAATGTTTCAACATAAAAGCTTTTACTACTCTATACATTTTTGTAGGCTGATTTTATGATGAAATTTTATGTTCTAATATAACCAACGTAAATAGAAAGACATACCTTAGCCTTCTACCTTGTCCTAAAATCATTTCATTGACTATTAATTTATTATAACAAGCCAAAGTCCAAGGGCAATAGGCTTTATAATTCTAATTTCGATGTAATGAGTTTTGTAGAAACTTGCGTTAATTTTGCATCACTAATAACCTTTTGGGAAAATAGAATTGGTATTAAATTTAAAGGTTTTGTCGCACGTGTTGTCGATGAGTTTAGAATTTGTTATAACGAAGTAAAAAATTAGCCTAATACCGTTTCATATTTCCTCCAAATTACTCAAACATTAGACATCTTTCCGAAATAATCCTCTATACTTCGGGACATAGAAATTGTATTTGAGAGGTTTTAATAAATCTTCAAATAAATTATGACAAATTATAAGAACTACTTAAGGCAAGTAGG
>JAIFLQ010000046.1 GCA_020048975.1 Rickettsia sp.
AAACCAACAAAAGGAACAAGAAAAATTACTATAGAATTTGATGCTAATGTTGACCAAGATTTACCTTGGAGATTCGTTCCAAAACACCGCAGAACAGAAGTAACCACAGGAGAAAATGCTCTGATTTTTTATGAATCAGAAAATTTTGGTAAAAATGATATTATAGGAACCTCCGTATATAACGTAACACCCGATAAAGCTGGAAAATACTTTGTTAAAGTTCATTGTTTTTGTTTTGAAGAACAATTATTAAAAGCTGGACAAAAAATGCTGATGCCTGTTTCTTTTTATATTAACTCAGATCTCGATAATGATCCAGAAATGGATGATGTTGACAGGATTACCTTATCTTACAGCTTCTTTAAAGTTCGTGACTTATAAAACAAAAAATTTCTAGACATACAAGGCTGCTAGATAATATAATGTAGGCAGATATAAAATCACTAAATTCATTTTTTTATTCAAAATGAACATTAGGATTTGATACAGTTGTATTTAGTAAAAACTGATAATTTAAAAATTAAAGGTAAGAAATGTCCGCAAAACCTCAACATCCTTTTCATTTAGTGGATCCTAGTCCTTGGCCTATCCTCACCGCATTCTCACTTTTTTTCTTAACACTCGGCGCTGTATTCCTGATGCATGGCCACCCTATGTCCAAATATATTAGCATTTTCGGGGCATTGTCGGTAACATTTTGCTCATACCATTGGTGGAAAGATGTTATAGACGAAGGTAGAATTGGTCATCACCATACAGAAAAAGTTAGAATGGGATTAAGAATCGGTATGTCGCTTTTTATACTATCAGAAGTGATGTTTTTCTTTGGGTTTTTCTTTTCTTTTTTCTCAGCAAGTATTTTTCCAGCTGGAATATTAGAAGGGTTATGGGTAATAAGCGATGGAGTGTGGCCTCCAAAAGGGATAGAAACTTTTGACCCTTGGGATATTCCGTTTATGAATACTCTCATTTTACTACTTTCTGGAACTACTGTTACTTGGGCTCATTATGCTATAACACAGAATGATCAACGGAATTCTGTATTAGCCTTAGCTATCACAGTAGTACTTGGCATAACTTTTACTTGCTTTCAGGCCTATGAATATCACCATGCAGGATTTAAATTAGTAGATGGTGTGTATGCGGCTAATTTTTACTTAGCCACTGGGTTTCATGGTATGCATGTAATTCTTGGTACTATATTTTTGACAGTATGTTACTTCAGAGCAAAAAATGGTCACTTTATCAGTGGAAACGGACATCTAGGGTTTGAATTTGCAGCTTGGTACTGGCACTTTGTTGACGTAGTGTGGTTATTTCTTTTTGTATTTGTATACGTACTTGGTAGATAAATTACTCTATGGCTATTATTATTAAGAATTGAAAAAACATTCTTCTACTGCGGGTCTATAGATCTGTTATAAAAATAGTTTGTTTGACAAGTGTTCATAAATTACATAGTATTTTCCAATAATTTTTTTAGGAAATAGATGGGTTCTAATCAGCTGTATCTTTTTAAAGATAAAAGATTCTTGCCAATATTCATTGTGCAGTTTTGTGGATGTTTAAATGACAGCATCATAAAAAATGCTCTTATCATCTTGATTACATTTAAAATAGCAGAAAGCTTAAGCGTTGCTCCTTATATGCTGGTAATGCTTGCTAACGTTTTATTTATCTCTCCTTTCGTGCTTTTTGCAAGTTTAGCAGGTCAGATAGCTGATCGTTATGAACGATCAAAAATTGTTAAGATCATAAAATCTATCGAGATTGGTATAATATTACTTTCAGCTTATGGTTTTTATAATGTAAATTTAGTAATTTTATTTATCTCTTTAACCCTGATGGGTATACATTCCACTTTTTTTGGCCCCATTAAATATAGTGTTCTGCCAGATCAATTAAAGAAGGAAGAACTTCTTGGTGCTAACGGCTACATAGAAGCTGGAACATTTATGTCTATAATGTTTGGTACTATGCTTGGAGGATTTTATAATTTTGATGGTAGCTTAGTTATTTCACTTACCTTTATTATAGCTCTCATAGGTTTTGTTGCTAGTTTTTTTATGCCTCTTTCGGGCAATACAAATCCAGAAATTAAAATCAATCCAAATATTGTCAAAGAAAGTGTATCCATAGTAAAATATGCTTATTCAAGAACCAAAGTATATTTAGCTATTTTAGGAATTTCTTGGTTTTGGTTTATTGGCGCAGCTATTTTAGCTCAGATTCCACTTTTAACTAGGGAAACTTTAGGAGCAGATGAAAGTGTAGCTACTTTATTTTTAGCAGTATTTTCAATTGGCGTGGGTGTTGGATCATTTTTATGTAACAAAATTTTAGCTAATAATATTACGACAAAGTATGTTTTTATTGCAGCCGTTGGTATAAGTATCTTTTGTATCGATTTATATTTTGCTACCAGTATTGCTGAAATTAGTTATCGTCCGGAACATTTAAAAAGCCTTGCTGAGTTTCTTAAAAAAAGTCACTATTGGAGAATCTTATTCGACTTGTTTTGTCTTTCTGCTTTTGGTGGATTTTATGTAGTACCATTATTTGCAGTAATGCAATATTTTACACCACCTGCTTACAGAAGCCGAGTAATTGCAGCTAATAATTTGATTAACTCAATTTTTATGGCTAGTTCTACAGCTATATTATCGTTACTTTTTTATATGAAATTTTCCATACCATCAGTAATTTTAATAATAAGTATTTTAAATTTTGTGGTTGCCCTGCATATATATAAATTCATTCCGAATACAAAAATAATGCCCCTAAAATTCTTACAAATGATTTTTAGAACTATATTCAGTATTTTTTACCAAGTAGAAGTAAAAGGTATTGAGAACTATAGAAAAGCTGGAAAAAGAACTGTTATAATTGCAAATCATTTATCATATATTGATCCAATCTTAATAGCTACTTACATACCAGAAAACATTCAATTTGCTATTAATATGTCTGTAGCTAAAGAATGGTGGGTTAAGCCATTTTTAAAATTAGCTCGTACATATCCAATTGACCCGAATAATCCTATGGCTATTAAGAGTTTAATTGATGAAGTAAAAAAGAATAAAAAAATTGCAATTTTTCCTGAGGGAAGAATTAGTCTTACTGGCGCCTTAATGAAGGTTTATGAAGGCCCAGCGATGATAGCTGATAAATCGAACGCTACTATTTTACCAATAAGAGTTGATGGCACACAATTTACCTGTTTTTCAAAAATTCGTAGAGTGTTAAAAACTAGGTTTTCTTTAAGACGAAAAATCACTATTACTATTCTACCACCCGAGAAAGTTAATCCACCAAAAACTTTAGGCAGCAGAGAAAGAAGAAAATATATCAGTCAAGCTCTATACGATATAATGAAAGACATGATGTTTGAAAGTTCAGATTACAAAGAAACATTATTTCAATCATTGATTAATTCTGCAAAATTATTTGGCATGAACACAAAAATTTTGGAGGATATAGATGGCAACAACACTAATTATCGATCCATTTTTTTGAAATCATTTATTCTAAGTGATTTCATTACCAAACAAACAGAAGTTGGAGAAAAAGTAGGTATTATGCTACCAAGCATGGTTGGTAGTGTAATTACTTTTTTTGCAATGCAAGCTTCTGGTAGAGTTCCTGCAATAATTAATTTTACCTCAGGAGCAAATAATGTAATTTCAGCTTGTGTAACTTCTCAAATTAAAATTATTTATACCTCTTCAAAATTTGTAAAAAAAGCAGAGCTCGAAGAACTTCTTGCTTTAGTATCAGGACAGGGGGTACAGATTGTCTATTTAGAAGATTTAAGAAAGCATATTGGGCCTTTGTTGAAAATAAAGGCTATGGTTGCTAGTATGTTTCCACAAATTTATTACGAATATCTTTGCCCAAAAAGAGATGATCAATTACCTGCGGTTTTATTGTTTACTTCTGGTACGGAAGGTAAGCCAAAGGCAGTTGTTCTTTCTCATAGAAATATACAGTCGAATCGTTGCCAAGCTCTTGCTATAATTGATTTTAATCCTCATGATTTAGCTTTTAATGCTCTGCCGTTATTTCATAGTTTTGGTATGACAGCAACAATGATAATGCTTCTTGGAGGGGTTAAAATATTCTTATACCCCTCTCCTCTCCACTATAGAATAATTCCTGAAGTAATTTACGATATAGGCGCAACAATAATGTTCGGAACTGATAGTTTTTTAGCTGCCTATGCTTCTTATGCTCATGCATATGATTTTTATTCAATGAGGTATGTTATAGCAGGAGCAGAAAAACTCAAGGAAACTACAAGACAAACCTGGCTTGATAAGTTTGGTATTAGAATACTTGAGGCTTACGGTGTAACAGAAGCATCCCCTGCAATTGCTACAAATACACCAATGTACTACAAAGCTGGTTCTGTTGGCAGGTTTTTACCAAAAATTGAATATTTTTTAAAAGCAGTTGAGGGCATTCAAAATGGAGGAAGGCTTTGTGTGAAAGGTCCTAATATAATGCTTGGTTATATTAAACCAGAAAACCCAGGTGTAATAGAAGCTCCATTTGTTGAAAAACTAGGTAATGACTGGTACGATACTGGTGATATAGTAAATGTTGATTCAGAAGGCTATATAACCATATTAGGTCGTGAAAAACGGTTTGCTAAGATTGCAGGAGAAATGATTTCACTTGCTGCTGTAGAAGAATTAGTAGGTAAAATAAATAGTTACCAATCTACTAACGCAGCTATTTGCATCCCAGATAATAAGAAAGGTGAGCAAATCTTATTATTTACAACAATAACAGATTTAACAAGGGAACAAATTGCTAAAGAAGCAAAAGAAAAAGCGGTTTCAGAACTATATATACCCAAAATTATAGTCGTAATTGTAGAAATCCCTATACTCGCTAGTGGAAAAACTGATTATTTAAAGATAACTGAACTTGGTCAGGAGTATGTTAAGAAAAATTTAGTATAGCGAAAGTAGCTTTAATTAGCATATTCCAATTTTACAATATATCTAGTTAATTTGTTGAGTATAAAAACCCAAATGGTACAAGATGCGAATATTTAATATTATGATGTCAAGAGACCTGGGTGGTATTCAACAATCTTTTCTTGATTATGCTATCGCTTTAACCAAGGAAGGTCATGAGGTTATTAATATAACCAGCAGTTTTGCAAAAATAAATAAAAACTTACCAGAAGCTATAAAGTTACCAAATTTGTTTCAGTGGTGTATTTTTTCCAAAATATATTTACGTATTCTTATAGCTATTTATAAACCAGAAATACTTCTAGCTCATGGTGGCAGAGCTATTTCTTTTTCTCATAGTTTAAAACCTAGTTCTGTTCCTTTAATTGGCATTGCTCATAATTACAAAACAAGACGTCTTAAGAAATGTGATTATATTATTTCTGTGACTAATATTTTAATTGATTACTTAGCAAATCGTGGTTTTAATAGGAAAAACATTTTCCACGTGCCTAATATGAGCAAGGTGGTTCATAATTATAAAGAAAAGAAATATAAAAAACCTCTAATCATTGGAAGTTTCGGTAGGTTTGTAGCTAAAAAGGGATTTAATTATTTAATTGAAGCAATAGCTTTGCTTAAAATTCAAGGACATAATATCCACTTATTGATTGGTGGAAAAGGGGAAGAAGAAAATGCTTTAAAGGCATTGGCCAGTGATTTGAATCTTCTAAAAGAAGTTACTTTTCTGGGTTGGATTGAAGATAAGGATAAATTCTTTGATCAGATAGATATTTTCTGTCTTCCATCTACTTCCGAACCATTTGGTATAATATTACTTGAGGCAATGGAACGCTCAACACCTATTGTTGCTACTAAATCTGGTGGTCCTACAGAAATTTTAAGAGATAAACAGGACGCCTTATTAACAGAAATAGAATCAAGTCAAGATTTGGCAGATAAACTCTCTATACTAATTTTAGATGAGCTAATAGCTAGAAAATTATCATACTCAGCTTACTTGAGGTTAACAAAGAACTATGATATTAAGATTGTTGGAGAAAATTTAACTAATATTCTTAATCAGATTAACATAAAGAGATCAACCAATTATGAGTTTTCAAAATAGCAAACTAACAAATGGTATAAATGTTGTAACATTCAATATGCCATATGTAAACTCAGTTTCAATAAATATTATTGTTAAAGTTGGTAGCAGGTACGAATCTGAACAAGAATCTGGAATTTCTCATTTTCTTGAGCATATGGCTTTTAAAGGCACAAAAACTAGAAGTGCTGAAAAAATAGCTGAAGAATTTGATATGATTGGAGGCTATTTTAATGCTTATACAAGCCGTGAACAAACTGTTTATTATAGTAAGGTTTTAAATGAGAATTTTGATAAAGCTATTGAAATCCTAGCTGATATCTTGCAAAACTCTGTATTTGATCAAGTTGATATAGACAAAGAATTAAATATTATCATGCAAGAAATGGCTGGAGTTAACGATAACCCAGATGATCTTGTTTATGAAAAATTTTATTCATTAGCTTTCCCAAACCAATCGATTGGCAAGTCAATACTTGGTGATGCAGAAAACTTAGCTAAATTTCAGAAACAGAATTTTATGAATTTTTTAGAAAAGCATTATACTAGTGAAAATATTTATATTTCAGTGGCAGGAAATATTGAACATGAAAAGGTAATAAATTTTGCTGAAAAATATTTTTTATCATTTCCTTCTGGTCTTGAGCAAAAATTAGTTCCAGCTATTTATAGTGGAGGCTTTAAGCATACAAAAAAAACTTTAGAGCAAACATCAATAGCACTTGGTTTTGAAAGCGTGCCCTACTCAAATATAACTGAATTTTACTATACACAAATTTTATCCGTGATTTTGGGTGGTGGATTATCTTCAAGGTTGTTTCAAATAATTAGAGAAAAGCTCGGTCTTGCTTATTCTGTGGGTAGTTTTAATAGCTCCTATTATGATAGTGGTGTCTTTAGTATTTACGCAAGCACTGATCATAAAAATGTGACAAAACTACTAAATAGCTTATTTATTGAAATAAAAAAAATACAGGAACATATCTCTGAAGAAGAACTGCAAAGAGCAAAATCACAAATCAAAACTAGTATTTTGATGGCAGAAGAACGCTCTGAATATAAATCGGAAGAGATTGGCAAAAACTT
>JAIFLQ010000082.1 GCA_020048975.1 Rickettsia sp.
CATATGTTAATTTCAAAGCGAGGCTGCGGAGCGTATATGAATACGTGAGCACAGACAAGACTTGCAAAATTGGCATATGCTAATTCAAATAATAAAGCTATAGTATCAAAGCACCCTAACGTTAGAGAGTTCTAAACAAAGCCAATTCTTCTTACACTTCCATAGAAACTTTCTCTGGTCTTTTTGTTATTGCATTAGCTCTTTGCCTTCCTATTTGTATTTTTTCTGCTCCTTGGTCTCGATTATTAGCTAATTTATTTTTAATCCCTTCTATTGCAATTTTATCGACCTTAGATAATTCTCCTATCCGGAAACGTGGCGATTCTTCATCTTGATTGAGAGAATTCGCCACCAATTGAATTTTAGAATGTTTGGAACCACTAGTAACTTCTTTTTTTACTGCCACTTCTTGTTTATCACCAAAAATCCTTTCAAAAAAACTAGGTTTTTTTGGTAACTGGAAATTAGCATGAGCTAATTCTTTGCTATTTTCCTTATTAAGACCTAATTCTTCTCCGCGCTGCTTTATATAACTTTCTAGATCCCCTTTATGTGCTGGTTTTTTAGCGCTTGTTTTCACCCACTCTAACTTACCACCCTTTTGCACTATTCCTTTTGACTTTTCCAATTCCACATAAGTAACTTTTATCTGATCAATTTGCTCTTGAGATGGCTGCACACCTTTCTTTTTCCCCTCTATTATTTTATCAATATCAACCTGCATCTGCATTAATTTACCAACATCTTGCATTTGATTTTGATTTCGCTGAGAAAATCTTTCTATATTGGAAAAAGCAGCTGCTATCGTCTGCTCAGGAGTTAATTTTGGATCAAGTTTAAATCCAGTTATATTACTACTTATTGCATTTAAAGATTCTTTTAAATGTTTAATTCCATTTTTATCTTTGTTTGCTTCCATGGCATACAATAGTTCACTAAATTCCGCCTTTGCATCGACTATTCCTTGTTTTAATCCCACTGATTGCGATACCTCTTTAAGAGCATCTACCATTTCTTGAGTTGGAATCATTCCAGGATAATCTCGCCATAATTTGGACTGAGAGCTAGATTTAGTAAGACCAGCAACATTTTCCCTATTAAAAAAATCTAAAACTCGATTATTCTTATTCCTTACTTGACCACCAAAAGCCTTAGGAGCATTTAGTAAATCATTAAAAGCATGCCCAAAATCTATTCTTGCCACTCTATCTTTTCCACCTTGAGTAACTACGATAAAATTACCAGGATTAATATCATGATCTCCTGTTATTATAGAACCAGCTATTCCCATTGCTATGTCTTTACGTAAAGATGCATTTTCTCCTCCACTAATGTCATACTCCCTCTTTTTTGGATCTGCACCTCCAGTTTTTTTGCTTCCATCAATAAATTTTATGTGTTTCTTACCAGTGAGAGTAATTTCACCTTTATCTTGAATAAAAACGTCAAGAGTCCTTACTTGCTCTCCTTCTAAATATTTCGAAGCTACAGGTGTTCTTTTTCTGTCTTTATCATACACCAACCTTACATCAGGAGCAGCTTCAAAATCATCAGTAATTAGAATGCGTCTAGCTATTTTGGCTGATATCACCTCACCATAATTCTCTCTATCTGTTCCACCAGCTTTAAAACGACGTCCAAAACTATTATCCTTAATAGATGGTTTTAACTGATAGTTCTTACCATCCATCTTTACACGTTTACTACCAGTAACTCCGCCACTATCAACAGCATTTCCAACATCAAACTTGTTATAATCAATAGGCATACACTACCTCTTTATTCAAAAATTAGATTTTTCGTAATACTAGCAACCAGTCTGGTGGATTCTTGATAGAAAATCAAGATAATTTATACAACTTAATTTAAGAAATATGTTTGGAATATATAGCTTTATAAAACCTATATACATAACAGACTGATCTTCCTAAGAAATACCCAGCCAATATTCCACTTATTGAATTTTCAATATATAAATATGGGTTTACTAATTCATGGTTCGTTGTCTCAAGATAACCAAAAATATACTTTATCAAAAAGAATGTAATCAAAATAATAATCGTTGAATAATTCCCAGGTAATTCTATAGATTTCACTTCTCTCAAAATTTTTATAACGGTTTTTTGTGCTGTTATAAATCCTACTGATAAACCTAAAAGCATAAAACCTATATAAATCATATTATCCTCAGAAAAAAAGACTTTATATTTTAACCCTATTAACACTGCTGGAATAATAAAAAACTTCGGCAAGTAAACAATACGATTACGCATTGCCTTAATCCCAACGAATAATAGATATGCTAATATTGCCCAAACGTATAATGGAGTAGTAGTTATTAATTTCAACACTGTTTATAAATTTTTTCCCATTTTTCGATTAATTGCAAGAACTGCCCACCAAAGCCTTGATTTTTGTTCTGCTATTATTGAGTTCCATCCGCAAGAACAGACAAGAAGAATTATTGACATAACCACTGCGTTCAAAATCAACTTTATAACCAAGTTTTTCATAAAACTCTTGGCTATCTTGAAAACTCATCGTTCGAACCTCAGCTATCTTACAACCTATTTCACGACCATAATCATGCACATACTCCATCAATTTTCGACCAAGATTATTTTTGCGCCAGTCTGGATGCACCCATAATTGATCTGTATAAATACTACCAAAGACTACACTTCCATTGCACCCAGCTATTATTTTACCAACTTCATTTCGAGCAAAGAACGCAAAAGGATAAGCCGAACCCATCTCTGATGTTTCGTGATTAATCTGCTTGGTTAAAAACTCAATTTCATCATTGCTTGGTGCAAAGCTATGTTCGATTTTTATTTTTTTGCTAAATTCATCTAAATCATTAGGCATAAAATCACCTTAAAAATATTTAACACCTATAGCGTCTCTGACTTGCTCCATGGTCAGTTTTGCTAGCTGATGAGTTTTATTTGTTCCATGATGTAATATTTCTTTAATATCTTCGCTATTAATAGTCTCTCTTTTTGCGCGAATAGGTTTAAGTAAATCTTGGATACTATTATTTAAGATATTCTTTATTGTTACATCTCCAAGACCACCACGCTCATAATGAGCTTTTAATGATTTTACCTCTTCCTTATCATGGTGAAAAATATCTAAATAAGTAAAAACTACATTTCCTTCAACACATCCTGGATCAGTAATTTTGATATGATTAGGATCAGTAAACATCTGAAATATTTTCTGTTTCACTTCTTCTTGTGTATCTGAAAGAGAAATAGCATTTCCTAAAGATTTACTGGCTTTAGCCTTACCATCAACACCAACTAGCCTTGGAGTGTTGCTTAAAATAGCTTTACATTCTTTAAGGCAATTAGTGTTATAAATCCTATTAAAACGCCTGACAATTTCATTGGTTTGCTCAATCATCGGAACTTGATCATCCCCAACCGGAACTAATTCTGCTTGCAAAATAGTTATATCTGCTGCTTGGCTAACTGGATAACAGAAAAATCCAGCTGGAATAGAATCATCATAGCCTTTTTGCTGAATTTCAGATTTTACAGTAGGGTTTCGCTCTAACCTTCCAAGAGTTACCAGATTTAAATAATAAACTGTTAACTCCGCAATTTCTGGAATTTGAGACTGAATAAAGATAGTTGTTAAGTTGGGATCAATACCAATACTCAAATAATCTTTAGCAACTTCAAAAACACTTTCTGTGATTTTTTGTGGATTTTCAAAATTATCTGTTAAGGCTTGGACATCTGCAATCATCACGTACTGATCATATTCATTTTGTAATTTGACCCTATTTTGCAAAGACCCAACATAGTGTCCCAAATGCATACGACCAGTTGGTCTATCACCTGTTAAAATTTTCTTTTTCATATTAATTCCTAATTAGTTTATCTGGTAAAAATCCACCTACTTGCGCTTCCCAAAGAGTTTTATACATACCATTTTTTGTAAGTAGCTGTGTATGAGATCCATCTTCCACAATCTTGCCTTGTTCAAATACAAGAATTCGATCCATATGCAAAAGTGTTGATAGACGATGAGCAATAACTATTGTTGTTTTACCCTGCATAAGTTCCCACAGACTCTGCTGAATATCACTTTCAACAACAGAATCAAGAGCAGATGTAGCCTCATCTAAAATTAAAATAGGTGCGTTTTTTAGAATAGCTCTTGCTATAGCTATTCTCTGGCGTTGACCACCAGAGAGCTTTACTCCTCTTTCGCCTACTAAAGAATTATAGCCTTGCGGAAGTTTAGCAATAAAGTCATGGGCATGAGCGCGCTTTGCCGCTTCAACAACTTCTTCATCACTAGCATTCTCACGCCCATAACGAATATTATCTATAAGAGTTCGATGAAACAATGATGGATCTTGGGGAATCATCGCAATATTCTTGCGAAGGCTATCTTGCGTACACTTGCGAATATCTTGACCATCAATAAGAATGGATCCTTCAGTCACATCATAGAGCCTTAAAATCAAATTCACAAATGTTGATTTGCCACTGCCAGAATATCCTACTAAACCTACTTTCTGCCCAGCTCCAATTATAACTGATTTATTATGAAACAAAGGTGTTATTCCTTTGTAATGAAACAATACTCGGTCAAAAGAAATAGCTCCTCTGGTTACTTTAAGTTCATACGCTTCTGGCAAATCTTGAAATTCTGGTTTATCTAAAACAATTTTCAAACCTTGAGTAATACGTCCTAGTAACTTTGAAAATTCTGAAAAATCCTTTGTTAGCTCCCAAAAAAAATCGGCAATTGAAATATTAATAAGTAATACGATAGCAAAATCTCCAACTGTAATCCAACCTTCTTCTCTACCTTTGAGCAGAAAATAAAAATTGAACGATTGTAATATCAGCGAAGAAGCAGAAATATAGATCCACATCCAAAAATATGCCCATTCTAGTTTTCGCTCAGCATTAACAGCATTTTGAAAAACATCATCTAAAGATTTTTTCTCCTGTGATTTAGAGCTAAATAATCGTACTGATAAAATATTGGACAAAACATCAACTAAATTACCAGTAATAGTTGAAGCAGATTCTGACCATTTGATAGCCATTACACTTATATGTTTTGAGTAGATTGATGCTCCTATAATCAAAATTACTGCCCATACTAGCATGCCAAGAGCAAAATGAATATTTACTTGCCACAAAGTAATAATCGCTATAGCTAAAGCTAATCCATGGCTAAAAAATCGATCAATCACAATTCTTACAATCGCTGGGACAGCACTTGTTAAATCATTAACTTTATTAGTCAAACTACCTGAAAAATTATTCTGGTAAAAATTTTGGCTCTTGTCGAGCAATAGCTCTAAAGCGTTATTGGCTATTTTTGCACGTAGAGCAGGAATCATTTGAATCTCAACAAAATAATTATAAAGACGAAATGATACAGAAAGTAAAAGATATAATCCAAGATACAAACTAATAGGTATTATTAGATTAGCGAAAATATTATGTTGTTCACTAGAAGCTAAACGATTCAAAATAACTTTTAATAAATATGCTCTAAGCGAAAGATCTATTGCCCATATTACCGCCGCCATAACCATACTAAATATTGACAAAGGAAAAGGTTTGACAGCATTAATAATATAAAAAGCTACTTGTTTTGATGTAATATTGCTCATAGTTTTTTCTTGTATATTTTGGATTGTTTTATAAACACTCTTGAGAAAATTTATCAACTAACTTCTAGACAAATGAAGGCTTGATCTTGGCATAACCAATTCTTCCATGCAAAGATACTTTAAACCTACTGTAACAAAACGTTATAATTGATATCAAAGAATAGCTGTAATAAGACGCTTCCTAACCCGAGAAATTTCCTAGCAAACCTTGCCGTAGAATTATAGCAAAAACAGTTGGATTGTGATACGTTAATTTTAAAGTGTATAAGTTCAATAGATATGACCCAAAAACTTACTCATCGAAAAGCTCAAATTATTGACCTAAGAACAATTATAAATCTATTATTAGAAGATGAGTTTGGACAAATTCGAGAAAAACTAGAAACAAACTTAGATCAACACTATATTGATGCATTCAATAGAATTGAATCTGACCCAAATCAATATTTGATGTTAGTAGAAATTGATAATAAACCTATTGAAATCATTGCTACCTGCCATCTAACTATTATGCCATCACTAACATTTAAGGGATCCACAAGGATGCAAATTGAAGCTGTTCGTGTCTTGAAAAAATACAGAGGCCAGAAAATTGGAAAATGGATGATGAATGCCGCAATCTTATACGGCAAATCAAAAGGGGTATCGATATTCCAACTAACCACAAATAAAAATCGCTTGGGGGCTAAACAATTTTATGAACAGATTGGCTTTGAAGCAACTCATATCGGAATGAAAAAGTATGTATGATACCGATACCACACATATAAACTATAGTCTTTTAGGTTGGATTAGATACTAGGGCGCAACAGGAGCCGAAGCCTATGAATATTAGGTGAGCAACGAGCAACAACGTTGCTAATTCAACCTAAAAGACTATACTATTCATAATCTAAATCACCACTAGAACTTACACCACTAATATCATCCTCATCATCAAAAGAAAACATTAAATCTTCAGAATATGAACAAGGCCAAAGAGGCGTTTTTTCTAAAACAACACTCTCCTTTACTTGAGGAATTTCTTGAATAACGACTTCAGTTTTCTTTGGCAATGGTATAACTACTCTATCGTGCCTAGGAATGCTACCTACTTCAAAACGCAAAGATTCTATATCTTCATAAGCTGGAGCATTCTTGTCAAAATTAAAACCTCTACAAAGAAGATGAGGATCTTCGGACAAAGTAACCTTTGTAGAAGCGGAAGCAATAATATCAATAGGAGCACTTCCCGAAGCAGAAGAAAACTTACTACTCTCTTGAACGATTATTCCACTACTTGAGCTAGATGACATGCTTTCCAAAGAGCTGAAATATTCTCTCATCTCGTCATCAAAAGATTCTGCTTGCCAAGCTTGTTGTTTAGGTAAGGATAAAACAGGCGCTACTCTTGTTAATTCTTGATGCGCCTTGGGTGGTATCACTGGATCAAATTGCATTGAGAAAAAAAAATCGTCAATTCCTGAATC
>JAIFLQ010000089.1 GCA_020048975.1 Rickettsia sp.
TAGTAAAACCGTTCTTTCCCTCTCTTCTGTAAATAATTTAATATGAGGAGTATTAGTACGAGCAGTAACTTGCCAGTCTATCTTTCTTATATCATCGCCATTAACATATTTGCGTACTTCTGTAAATTCTAAACCATGTCCACGAAATGGAGAAAAAAGACCGCCGCTAATTGCCGATTTGATTAAACGATTAGATGGTAGTTCTAAATTTGAAACTTTACTTTTTAATTGAACGAGTTCATGAAAATCTGGGTATAGCATATATCGATTATTTACTAAGTTTTTACTAGTTATGGTCAGCAATGTTAAGGTACTGCAACAACTTCTAGCAACCGATTGATGACGTTCAATCTTGATATACCACTTGCCTCAGCTTCAAAAGAAAGAATTAAGCGATGAGCTAAGATATATGGACAGAGACTTTGAATGTGATGTGGTGTTACATACTCATCTCCCCTTATCCAAGCTAAAGCTTTAGAGCAACGAATTAGCGCTAATGTTGCTCGAGGAGAAGCGCCATACATAATCCATTTACTAAGATCAGCATCATATTTTGAAGCATTACGGGTTGTTACAATTAAGGTAGCTATATAACTTTTGAGTTTATCGCTTATATATATCTTAGCTGCTTCTTTACGTGCAACAAAAAGCTCTATTTGAGTTGTTGGCGTTATAATTTCTAAGTTTTTATCTGAACTTTGATTTTTTTCATCCAAAGCAATTATTTCTAATTCTTCATCATAAGATGGGTAATCTAGTGTGACATACATTAGAAAACGATCTAGTTGAGCTTCTGGCAAATTGTAAGTTCCTTCTTGTTCGACTGGGTTTTGAGTTGCAAGTACCATGTATAATTCTGGTAATTTATATGTTTTATGCCCAACAGTAATTTGCCCTTCTCCCATTGCCTCTAACAACGCTGATTGAACTTTAGCAGGAGCTCGGTTGATTTCATCAGCTAAAACTATATGGTTAAATATTGGCCCTTCTCGAAAGGTAAATTTTCCAGTGTCATGCACATATATTTCTGTTCCAGTAATATCTGAAGGTAAGAGATCTGGTGTAAATTGTATTCTATGAAAATTACCTTCTAGACCATCAGCAACAGCCTTTGCAGCAGTGGTTTTAGCAAGACCAGGCATTCCTTCTATTAACATATGACCACTAGCTAGCAAACATACCAAAATATTTTCGATTAAATCATTTTGACCAACTATTTTTTGAGAAATAGCATTTCTCAAATTCATTAGTTTTTGATGAAGGAGTTTATCGTTTCCAGCAACAGAAGTTTTTGATTTATTAGGTTTCATAAATAAATAATTAATTAATATCCATTATCTTAGAACTTGATTCTTCTACAAAATATCTAATAATTTCGTATTTAGCAAATACAAATAGACCCAAAAGATTGAGTTTACATAGATATAATATTGTGTACTTAAGACTTATAAGATTGTGTCCACAAAAGTATAAGCATATGGATCGCTAAATATTTTCCTTAAAAATTGGTTATTTAGATTGTGGCTAGTTTTGTATCCATCAATTTTTCCAATAAAATGCGTTCCAGTAGTATATAAATCACCCATTAGATCTAACATCTTATGGCGAACAAATTCATTGTCATGGCGCAATCCTTCATGATTCAGAATAATATCTTTATCTATACCAATCGCATTATCAAGAGAGGCTCCTTTAGCAAGGCCCCTGCTCTGTAAATAATCAAGGTCTTGAACAAAACCAAAAGTTCTTGAATTGGCTATATCATCTTTAAAATTATTTCCAGCTGAAAAAGTATGCTTCTGCTTCCCGATGATTTTACTTGTAAAATCAATTGTTAAATCAATCATCATCTCATCTGAAGGACAAGCAAATATTTCGCTTCCTGAATCTGTTACTTTAATTTCCTTAAGTAATTTTAGGTATTTTCTAGGAGCATTTAAATATTTTAATCCAGCGCATTCCAACATAAAAACAAATGGCTTACTACTACCGTCCATTATTGGCACTTCTAATCCATCAATTTCAATGATCAGATTGTCAATACCACATCCCCAGATTGCTGCCATTAAGTGTTCAATAGTTGAAACATAGATATCAGCATTATTTTTTATGGAAGTTGACAAAGAAGTGTCAAAGACATTTGCATAATTTGCTATAATTCTATTATCGACAGATGAAACATCCGTCCTGACAAAAATAATACCAACATCTTTACTAGCAGGTTTTAATGTAACTTGGGTCTTGTTGCCCGAATGTACCCCAATTCCAAAACAACTTATTGGATTCTGAATGGTCAGTTGCATTGCTGTCTAAATCAAAATGATATTTAATCCTGCATGATATTAATTATAGAGAATTGTAGCAAATAAAATTTTATTACGTAATGTTTCACATAAGTTCTAGCTCTGTCAGAGGTCTCTTTGATTTTTAGTAGAAGATTTTATATTTTAAGAAATGTTATATTTATAGACTAGACATTTAGTAAGCAAGTAATAGAATATGTTTTAGTTAGTACTAAACAATGTTTGTTTAGTACCACAAATAATTAGATAAATTTATGCAAAAACAAATTATTATTTTGGCTGCTGGAAAGGGTAGTAGAATGAAATCTAACTTGCCAAAAGTAATGCACAAAGTTGGTAGTAAACCTATGCTTCAAATGGTTGTAGATAATGCTTATGCAGTGACTAATGATATTATTTTAGTATATTCTGATCACATAGCAGAATATCTACCTATTTTTGAAAACAAATGCAAATTTGCTCTGCAAGAGGAGCAACTTGGTACAGCTCATGCGGTATGGGTTGCTAATTCTCTAATTAATCACAATATTCAAAATGCTGTTATATATGGAGATAACCCACTTATTACCCCATCAATAATAACAGAATTATTTGAACATCTAGAAGGCTCAAAGGCTGCGATAGCAGCTTTGGTTTTTGAGCATGAAGAACCAAATGAATATGGAAGAATAATCCTTGATGAAAATGGTGATTTTAAAAAAATAGTTGAGTTTAAAGTAGCAACTGATCTAGAAAAGAAAATAAAATTATGTAATTCTGGTATTATGGCTTTTGCACCTGGTGTTTTAGAAAAATACTTACTAGCTTGTGTAGATCAATCACTAGGCCATTCAGGTAAGGAATTATATTTAACTGAAATAATTGAAATCTGTAGTAATGCTGGTGAAAAAGTTACATATTATACTTCTAAAAATCATCAACTTGTTATAGGGGTAAATACTCAAGAAGAATTAGAAGTTGCTAATAAGATTATTAGTAATCAGCAACTCTAGTTTACACTCTAAAAATATTATGGATAATATACCAAAAAACAAACCACTACTAATAATCGACGGTTATGGATTTGTCTTTAGAGCTTATCATGTTCAACCTCCTCTAACCTCGCCCGAAGGACAGCCAGTAGGAGCCATTTATGGCTTTACTTCGATGCTTCTAAAATTAATTAATGATTTTAAGCCAGAATATGCTGTCGTGGTTCTTGATAGCAAGGGAAAGAATTTTCGTCATGATTTATTTAAGGAATATAAAGCAAACAGACCACCCGCTCCAGATGATTTGATTTCTCAATTGCAAATAGTTCAGAAAGCTGCTGAGGCCTTAAATTTCTGCGTACTTGCAAAAGATGGTTTTGAGGCTGATGATATTATTGCTACTATAGCAAAAAATACTACCTTTCAAGGCCAAGAAGCAATAATTATTTCGTCTGATAAAGATTTGCTACAATTGATGGATGATAAGATCAGGATTTACGATCCTGTAAAATCAAAATTCATATCAGCAGATGACGTATTAGCAAAATTTGGAGTTTTACCCAATAAACTTAGAGAGGTCCAAGCTTTAATGGGTGATGCATCTGATAATATTCCTGGTGTAAAGGGAATAGGACCAAAAACAGCCTCAGAATTAATTAATAATTTTGGTGATTTGGAAGGAGTCTATGCTTCTCTTGATAAAATTAAAAGCTTAAGGCAACAAGAATTATTAATTAACTATAAAACCCAGGCTTTTCTATCTTGGCAATTAGTGGGGTTAGATACGCAAGTTGATGTTCCTAAGAATTTAGATGTATTTGCTTGGTTAAATAATGAAGAATTGAAAATTGTTGAATTTATTACAAAATATGGATTCAGGTCTCTTGGTAAAAGAATTGAAAATTTGTTTAATATAAAAATTGAGCAACATGTTGAGCAAATTATCAAACCTAGTTTGAAACTAGAATATTCCCAGTTAAAAAGAATCATTATTAATTCAAATGATTCTTTATCTGAGTTGCAAGATAAGATAGAGGATACAGGTGTGATAGGTGTGTCATTTGAACAAAGAGATAATTATAATATTGTTTCTATTGCATTGAAAAACCAAATTTACCTACTTAATTATAATCCACAAAAATTAGCCTATGTAGTAGATTTGTTTTCTTATGCAAATAAAGATTCTTTGCCAATTTACTATAATGAATTTATTGATAAACTATTTGCCAGCTTTTCTGTAAAAAAAATTACGTCTGACCTTAAAAATTTGTACAAAAATTTCATAGGTCCATTAAATAGTTTTGAGGACTTGAATCTTATGGATTATTGTCTTTCTGCTGGCAATAAAACCAAGTCTATTGAAGAAATAATAAATTATTATACTGCTAATAATGTGGATAGCACTTTATCTACTATAGATTTGTCACAGTATTTTAGTGATTGTTATGAGGCAATGAAAACTGAGCTTTTTAATCAGAAAACTCTGCATCTATATCAAACAATCGATCTACCTTTATGCAGAATTTTACATTGCATGGAAGTAGATGGTATTAAAATTAATATTCCTTATTTACAGAAATTATCAACTGAATTCCAAAAAGAAATAGAGTTGCTTGAAAAAGAGATTTTTAAGTTTTGTGGTGAAGAGTTTAACGTATCGTCTCCAAAACAATTGGGCCAAATTTTATTTGAGAAATTAAAACTACCATTTTCTAAGATTTCTGGCAAATCAAAATCCTACGGTACTGGGGTAGAAATTTTAGAAAAATTGAGCGAAGATGGCTATGGAATTGCTGATTTATTGCTAAAATATAGACATTTGACAAAACTAAAAAACACTTACACCGACACTCTACCTAAGCAAGCTGATCCAAGAACTGGTAGAATCCATACTACTTTTCTACAAACTTCAACTACCACTGGCCGGTTAAGTTCTAATAATCCAAATGTTCAAAATATACCGATTCGTACAAAAGAAGGTAATAACATCAGAGCCGCTTTTGTTGCGTCCTCAGGTTATAAATTAATTTCAGCAGATTATTCGCAAATTGAACTCAGAATTTTAAGTCATGTAGCAAATATAAAAACTCTTAAAGAAGCTTTTATAAAAGGGGAAGATATCCATAAACAAACAGCAAGTCAAATTTTTGGTGTAAAACTTGACGAAGTAACCCCTGAACTACGACGCAATGCTAAAGCGATCAATTTTGGTATCATTTATGGAATTAGTTCTTTTGGTCTTGCAAAAAATTTAAATATCACTAGAAAATCTGCTACAGATTATATAGCAAAGTATTTCCAAGAATATCCTGGGATTGAAAAATACATGGCAGATACTATTAACTTTGCTAAGCAAAATCTTTATGTAGAAAATCTCCTTGGCAGAAGATGTTATATCCCAATGATTAATAACAAAAACCACGCTTTGCGGTCATTTGCAGAACGTGCTGCAATTAACGCCCCAATGCAAAGTCTTACTGCAGACATTGCTAAAATGGCAATGGTTGCAATAGATAAAAAATTACAAGCAGACTCATTTAAAACTAAAATGATCCTACAAATTCATGATGAATTGGTATTTGAAGCCCCGTTATCAGAAGTAGAAACTGTGGCAAAATTAGTAAAGTCTACAATGGAAAATATTATTACTCTTGATATACCAACTGTGGTTGACGTATCGTGCGGAGATAATTGGCAAGAAATATAATCTTGCTAGTAAGTTTTAGTTTTAAATTACCTCCTTTTGAGAGGGTGACTTCTTGTGGTTAGCACCTAATTATGTGGAGTCATCCCCTCGGAGGAGGGGATCCAGAATTAAGCTTTTAAGCTAGATTTGCCTTGCGCAGGAATGACAAAAGGTCGCGGAGATGACGCGCTGCTAAAAATAATTAGCACCTAATACTAGATTATTTACTATATAAAGTAATGACTTCCATATAGAAGAGCTTACAAACAAAACTCCTCCTCTTATTCCGCTCGCGATTAATTTATCACGTATTTTGATAAATCAATGACTTGCACCGCTAAGAAATATATTTATTGTTAATGTTTTATTCACATTATGTTACTTTAATGACTTAAGTGAGCAGCAGAAATCTAATATAATTTTTTGTAGCAGCTTATATTTTTAGCAATATTTATTTGAGTAGATTATGAAAAAAATTCTTTTAACTACAGCAGCAGTATTAACTCTTGCTACATCTTCAGCTTATGCAGCAGAAGATATGTTCTACGTAAAAGGTCAAGTTGGTTGGGATAAACTAGACAAAATCAAAGGCATGAAATCAAACAACGATGCTTTTTTTGGTTTAGGTGTTGGTTATTATGTAATGGATAATGTTAGAGCAGATCTAACTTTTGATCATTATGTGAATCCTAATCACAAGGGCAAATATGATGGAGTATCTGGTACAAAACTAAAATCACAAGCTGATACATTAATGGTAAATGGATTCGTTGATTTATTCGACGTAAGCGTTGCTAAAGTATTTGCTGGTGCTGGTGTTGGTTTGTCAATGGTTAGTGGCAAACTCAGCTGGCCTGAATATACTGATTCTACTGGTAAGCAACCAGCTGGCTCATGGAAATATAAGAAGAAAAATAACTTTGCTTACGCTCTGCATTTGGGTGCTTCAACAGAATTCGCACCTGGTGTAAATGGCGAATTAACATATAGCTATAGAGATATGGGCAAATTTAAAACTCCAAAAGACGCTACTTCACTTGGTTCACTTAAAGGACACCATGTTGCAGCTGGCGTAAGATTTGATATCTAATTTGTAGAGAAATCTAAGGTGGCTTTTTATTATATTAATCATATCTGTTAAAGTTGTTGGTCTAAAATTCGTCATGGCGAGGAGCGCTAGAGACGCCCCAGTCATGGCGAGCGAAGCGTGGCAATCTAGTTTTAAAGTCACGAAAGTGTGGATCACTTCGCATTCGCTCGTGATTGTAAAGGTTAGGTAATTCGTTGACAAGAATCGGCAAAAAGAAGAGGCGTTTTACCATCAAGTGC
>JAIFLQ010000092.1 GCA_020048975.1 Rickettsia sp.
CAAGAAAGGCAAGATCAATCTTTATGGAAGATAACTCTATCACTACCAGATGAATGTATTTCAGAGTTAGAAAAAGTAAAAAATCGTTCTAACTTAAAACTAAAGGATGTAAAAAACGAGTTAGCAGCAATTAAAAACAACGTTGTTCCCAAATTAATTGAAGATTGTTTAATACTTGGGGGGATCAAATTTAATTTGAATCTAGAGCAATCCTCATTATTAAAATCAATAATTGTCGATGATAATGATGATTGTAGTGGTGTTGTTAATTGTAACGGTAATATAGACACTATTTTGCCACTGCCACACGCTCCCTGCGATGAATCATATGTTGATTCTGTAATGACAGAATTGGACGTAGAAGAGGATGGAAAGGTAGACGATAACGCGAAAGAATCTTCTGAGCTAGAAGATGTTGACTTTTTATCTGATGAGCCTAAAACTTTGCCTACTGCGTCTTCTATCGAAGCCTTGAATGATAAAGAGGAAAAAAGTGATGGAATCAAATCTGCCCCTCATGTCGCCAAATCTGGACTACTATATAATAAAGACCTTATATCAAAAATAAAAGATATTAAAAGTAACTTAGGGGCTACGCCCAAAGTTTTTTTTAATAATTTTTTAAAGAGATTTAGTAAGGATGAGTCTAATGAAAATACTGATAGCAAAAAAGACGGTATCGCTAAGGATAGAGAGTTTAATATCCACTCGGATCTGATTCGAGAAAAACTTAAAATACTACCGAAAGATAAAGCCGATAAAGCTAGAAAATTCGCCTACTCCCTTGTATCTAAAGGTTTAGCTAACGGGTACGCGGCTAGTTTGAGTAAACATGAGTTAGCTAAACAGATAATTCACCATGCAGCAACTTGGAAGCCTACTAAGCTTGGTTCTGTCTCTAGGGAAAAAGAGATAGACACAGCTTTGTCAGTGGCTTGGAAGAAGATAGTAGGTGGAACATGGCAAATTCCTCTAGAGCTAGCTAAAGCTGAAATCTTGCAGTATGAGTTTAATGCTTACAGACGGAAATATCAAGAATCCGGAGTATTGTCTCATGAGACTAAGGCTTTGGAATCCGATATCAATAGTTTGTTGGGTGGATGGTGTGATTTGGTTGGGAAGATTACTGATGGAGTTAAGGTGTCTACTACGATAGAGGAAAATACGCTTAGTACTGGAGACGTCAACGTTTATTCATCTACCAACAATGTGCCGCTAGAATTAGGTTTAGAGGAGAGAGGGTGTCAACAAAGATCTTATTCGTCTGAAGATTTAGCATTAGAGGGTTCTTTTTTCTCTGATCTTGCTAGCAATCAAGGGAGTCACAAGCTTGATTATGATTTTCTAGAAATTGAGGAGCGTAGGAACGTTCTTAACATTAATTTGTCACATATTCCTGAGCAACAAAAATATCTTAAAGTAATATCTAGCGATAATGACGATTCTATGAAATTAGAAACTATCAATAGGAAAGAATATTTTGTAAAGTTAAAGGAATTAGAGATGAATGACCAAGGAGAGCTTGTTATGACCTTGAAGACCGATAACGGTAGTGCTTTTCAGAGTCAAATTGCAGCATCAAGCTACGGCAATTTATTACTATCATCAAGTAATCATCTTGTTTGCGCTGATAAAAGTAATCAACAAACACAACAATCTACAAGAGAGTTTGTTAAAATAGATACGGCTTTATCTAGTATTTTTAAAAATTTACAACATAAGGTTGAATAGCTATTATAAAATGCAAGGGATTTTTATAATTGATTTATGCAAGAACGAAGTTTGTCGTATCTAGATAGGTTAAAACACAATGTATATAAAATACTTGCTTTTATCGTTATTATTTATGGTGCTTGTATAATGCTTTTATATCAATCTTATCAAGATAAGGCCGAGATAAAAAAGGCAGAAATTTTACAAGATTACTATAATAAAATAGTGAAAGTTAGCACGAATAAAATCAATTCCTTAATAGGGCAATTATCAGGCAATCTTCAAAGTCAAAATATTTCAATCAACACTAACTTCAATGATCTTGAGGTATGTAGTGATAAATGTATCAATTACAATCTTTTTCGTTTTGGAGCATTGATAGACCAACACATACCTGAATTCATTTACTATAAAATAGAATTAAATAAAAAATTTCTTTATTCAAATATTAAAATCCAGAATTATCAAATAGAAAAAATCTACCATTTTAATGACTATAATCAATTTAGTATTAGTCTTGCAATTGATAAATTATACTGGAATAAAGTAGAAGCAGAAATTAAAAAACCATTCTGGATAGTAACTTTATTTGCAACAGCTAATATTTTACTATTATATATTTTGTCTAAGATTTCCTTTAAAATATTTAATAAGGAATATACATTACAGTATCAAAACAAATATAAAGAAGAATTAGATCAACTTAAATTTAATCACGGTGAAGAATTAAAAAGATGCAAAGATTCCTTGATGAATAAAATTTGGAATCTTAATTTTAATAAACAAAAAGATTTAGAAATTAATTGTTTACTTGCTGTGGAGGCCAATCAAATAGCATTGATTGATGAAAATGATAATGATCAAGAAACTATGATCAAGGATTGTCGGCTAAAAAATTCTAGCGATAAAGTGCCTTGCTCTATAATCTTGTATCAAGAAGATAAAATAGAGGAAATTAATGTTGCTCAATTAATTGACTTATTTAATGATAGATTTAATCAAGAAGATGAAAATATATCGGTACAAATCACCAGCAGAACAAAAGGGGTTTATTTTTCTTCTAAAGCTTCGTTATACCAAATCATTTATAGTTTAATTAGTTATTTAATCTTTGTAATAAACAAACAATCACCTACCGCTAAACATAATATCAGATTAGTTATCGATACTATAGAAAGAGTGATCAGATTACGTTTTGAGTATGACGGTTTTCCTATCACCGAAGAAAAGGAACTGTTCAAAATGTCGAATTATTTTTTTAAGACACATGCTAATCCTTTTTTGTTAAATATCAATCAAGTCTTTAATATACTAAGAGTTAACAGATTTGATTGTGATATAAGTTACGATCAGTTTAATATTATAGAGATTTCGCAAGCAAAACAGAAAAATAATCAGCAAATAACAGCAGAAAATAATGTAATTTTTCTATCATCCTTTACTGAGAAGAAGAAATGAACAAATATCTATTATTTATTATAATATTGACTATGTCACACAATTCATTTGCATATGACACAATATCTAATTTAATTACACCAGTTAGTTATTTTGTAAATCATGCAAAACAACTTAAAAGTACTCAAGAAGATTTAAAAAAATACAGACAAACAAGTATTATTGGGACTAGCGGTATTGGGAAGACTCAGCTTGTTAGGACATATTCTTATGATAATAGGGATAATTACAATATTATATGGTTTTTTGATTGTAATTTAGATCTTAATGAAGAATTTGTAAAATTAGCCAAGAAACTTAACAGTATTAAGAAAACTAATATATCAGAAGATGTTGTATCATCTAAAAAAGAAGTAATGGATCATTTATCTCACAAGGATAAGTGGTTGCTAATATTTGACAATCTTAAAATTAACGAAAACAAGAAAATTCAAGATTTAGTAGATTGGGAACATAACGGCAATGTTATATTTTGTTCTCAAGACGGTAAAGAATTACCAAACACTATAGAAATGACTTCATTCGGTAATAGTGACTCTATTGCTTTAGCTCACAATTTACTGCAAAATAAAGATCAAGACGATGTAGAATTTTTAGTAAAAGCTTTTAACGGTTATCCTATATTGATAGTACAAGGAGCTCAATTATTAAATCAAGTTAAAGGTTTAAATAAGGTAGAATATAAGAAAAAAATATATCAATCGGCAGATAAGATAAAATTAAATATCGAATTAGCTATTAAAGAATTAACGCCTTCGGCTACTAAATTACTCAATAAAATTGCCTTAATAAATAATCAAAGTTTTTCGAAGCAAATACTTAATATTATTACTGATAATACCAACACCATAGATGATGATATTTTTCAGTTATCAAAATTTGTATTAATCTCTAATACCGATCCAAGCGAGAATAATCCTGTTTTTGAAATGCATGATATTATAGCCCAAAAAATAACGGAGATGAACGGGGATCAAAATAATAAGGATAATTTAGAAGATATTGTCGACAAAATAACTAAAGCTTTACCTGCTACTATGCACACAGGACACATTTTTCGTAACGGTAAAACCGTAAGTGATAATTTAAGAATAATTGCCAGTCATCAGCAAAGATACAATCTTAGCATATACAAGTTGCTACCGCTGAACTCATCATTACTTACCGATTATATAAATACGTTGCAGTATTACGAGGTAGAAAAAATACTTAGTTGGTTTAATGAACTAGATAAAAAAAATATGTTTAAACTGTTGTTAATGGATAATGACACTAAATATTTCTATTCTAGAGTATTTAGTAATATTGGTGGATACTACAAACATAGATTTGCAGATTGGAATAAAGCTCTAGGATACTATTTAAAAGCTAATCAAGTGCTAGAAAAGGTTGTAGGCTACCAAGCTATTAAGTGTAATGTATTTTATAATTTAGCTAATGTCTATATTTCTCTAGGGCAAATGAACGAAGCTGAAAATGAGATTAATAAGATGCAAGAGATGTTTGATACTGGTGTCGTAGATATTCAAGAAATAGGCATGTTGCATTTAATAAAAGCTAAGTTTTATCACTATAACGGTAATGAAGACAAGGCTTTAGAGGAAAGTGATAAAGATATAATTGAAACTTCTAAAACTGGTATTAAGCTAAATGACTTATTTTTTACCGTGTCGTATATGCTAAGAGCCGACATCCTCAATTCTCTTGGTAAATACAACGAAGCTTATAATCAAGCTAGACAGTTATACGAAATGCATAAATCAACAAAAAATGAAAATCATGAGATATTCGGTCGTATTTATACCCAACTGGCAAAAAGTGAATTAGGACTAGGAAAAATAGATGAGGCTTTAGAACACGTTGTAAAAGCCGTAGCAATATTTTTGGCTGATGAGCGAAGAAACCCAAAAGAAGCTGATTATTTTGAAGATCCTGATTTAGCTACTAGTTATGTAGTACAAGGCGATATTTTCTTTGTTAAAGATAATCTTAAACAGGCAATAGGATCCTATAAAAAAGCTCAAGTAATATATTTTTATTTATATAGAGACAGAAGTAAGAATGTTGCTCATGTGAGTTATTTATATACGCAAGGAGCTAAAGCCGCTTGTAAAGCAAAGGACTTGTATAATTATAAAACATTCGGTAAGCCGCAAGTTAAAGAATTTGGTATAGACCATCCTAATACTATTGCTATGTTTGAATATTGTAAGCAGCATGATATGGATTTGTGGGCTAAAGAAAACTAAGATTTATTATGTTTATCCACGATCCAATTAATAAATCTGTCATCAATATACGGTGGATTAATTTTAACGGAATACTGATATATTTCTTTGATTAAAGCATTTAATTTATCAATCGTAAAACTTAATTCTTTATCTATAATAATATTAATAGTAGCAGACGTTACCTCGCTAAATATCTTCATTTGATCTTTATTTAAACCGTCAATATTCATTTCTTCATCAGACAAGATAAATTCTAAAGAAACATCTAAAGCCTTAGCAATAGCACGCAGAGTATTAGCGGTAGGATTTTTTGATGCACCTGTCAAAATACTATTAATAGTGTTTTTATTTAATCCTGTTGTTTTTTCAATATCTGAAATAGTCACATTCTTTTGGGTCATTAGCTCTGAAAGCTTTAACTGTAAACTGGCCATATATAACTTAATTTAAGATTAGTTTAGTAGCCACATATTACATCACCTCATTTAAAAATCAATCCACAAACTCATTTTTAAACATCGCTGCTATATAATTATATTTAGTAAGTTATAGCGTATATTATATAGATAAAAATAATCCTTTACAAGTAATTTATAGTTAGTTACTATAATAAAACTTATTATATAGTGCAAATATCTATTTTATATAAATAAAATAAATAGGCTTTATTATTTAGAGGTAATTATTGTGACCCAGGCAACGGAAGAAATCAGAGAATCTTTAAATCTCATATTAAACAAGCTGGAGGCTATAGATTCTAAACTAGAACAACAAGAAGAAGATATTAAGGCATACATCGAGCAGAGTCCTGCAAGTTTAGAGTCAAATGATTTGCTAATAGCGGGGCTAAAATCCACTAGAACCTCTTTCGAGTTATTGCGTGATGAAATAGACGAGCTGCACCAAGTAACAATAGCTCTATTTAAAGGGGAGCAAGAATGAAAGCAAACCTATTTTTTATCGTGCTAGCGGTAGTGTTTATGATTTTCTATTTTTTATTTCTTTATCGAATGGAAAAACACTCTGATCCGCCTGTTAAAAATTTGGAGCATCGCAAGGAGTGATTAATCATAAAACACCACTCACTAGACCAAAGAATATAGATATCCATGTGTAAATCTTGAGTATCTAAAAGAAAAATCGGTAATTAATTAAACTTAAAAAGGAAAATAATAATGATAAAACTACAGACACAAACAAAATCATTGGCGCGTTTAAAGAAAAACCTAGGCCTTGCTTTATACATCGGAACTATTTGCACTGTTAGCTTTATTTCTCCCGCGCAAGCAGATTGGTTTAATGTAGGAAATATTAAAAATAATCTAATAACCCCAATATATACCCTAGTTAATGAAAATCTGGGTTTCATTGCTTTTGCAGTCGGCGGTGCTACTACTTTTTTAGTAAGAGGTCAGGACATGTATCAAAAAGGCATAGCTTTCGGTGTCGGTGCTTTAGGTACTGCTGCGGCGGTAAAGC
>JAIFLQ010000047.1 GCA_020048975.1 Rickettsia sp.
GATACCACCATCTTGTTTAAGATGGAGGGTTGCACGCCTTGTGCTAAAAATTTGGCCATCTTGAGCAACTGCCCCTGATGTAAATCTACCATCCCATTTGAAGTTAAGTGGTCTGGATCCATGTTTAAAAATATCAGCTGTTGTTTGGTCTTTAAATTTATAAGTACCATCTGTGAGTTTTTGTTCTATAAAGCTGTAAGCGCTGCGTTTTTGATCATTGCTAGCATTGCCCAATTGACTGAAATTAACCCACTTAACAGGTGTACCAGGATTCGCTATGTTAACATACTCACCATTCATTGTGACAGAAGTCATATCTAAATAATCAACAGGGTTATAGTTAGCTTGCAACGTAGTAACTAACTCATCATTTTGATCGTATATTCTAAGTTCTTCATATAAAACAATAGCTCCTGCTTCGGTTGATTGTTTTGCAAGTACCTTTAGATCAAACTCACCTGTAAATTCAAACTTTGAATCATCATACTTAACTCTTTCGTTAAGGTAGCTATTAGCTCTATCTGTGAGTGGTGAGGCTTCACGGCCAACTGCATTAATGTTATAAGCTTTGAACCCTATTTCAACATCATTCTCATCTATTGTAATGGCAAGGTTATCTTTATAATTTATACCTTTAACTAATAGGTTTACAGGTTTTTTACTTAGTGTTTCAGAAGCCCCTGTGTCTTTATTTTCAACAACTATTTCTACAGTATAATTACCACTCTCGATGCCAGTTCTAGAGAAAGGAATTGTTCCACGGCCTTTGGTTTTAATTTTATCACTTTCAAAAGTTTTTACTAAATTACCCTTACTATCAGAGATTTTTATAGTCGCTTTACCTGGATTTTGTATATGGTTATCGTAATAAACTTCTATATCACCACCTATTGACTGAGCTTTAGTTAAATCAAGCTCTATAACATTGCCTATCAAGTCAGGAGAAAGCTCGACAGCATTTTTAGATTTGCTGATATCTTTTGCTCTAACTACTTGAGATTTATCAATAGATTCACCATTACTAAGTATTAATTTTGTAGCAACACCATTTTGCATTTCAACAGATTCAACAACAGCTGTCTTTAAGCTAGTAGCATCAACATGGAAAGGCACTTTTTGACCGTTAATAGTTGCGAAGCCTACGCCTTCAACTTCAATAGAATAAGTACCAGCTGACATTTTTTTGCCTTTTTTATCACAACCGTTCCAGTCAAAGTTATGGTCACCTAATTTTCCATTACCTTTAGTTTGGTAGACTATTTTACCATCACTATCTACTACTTTAATTATGGTTGAAACAGTGGCATCTTTATATTTTTCAGGGTAATTGACATTATATTTAAAATGAACTGGGTTTGTGCCATCAAAGCGTTTGCTACTATCGTAACTTACTTCTTTACCTTGTAACTCAAGTGCATTATAACCAGGATTTTTTATTGCCTCTAGCATTTCGTTCATTTTAGCTACTTGTTGCTTTGCAGCTCCAACAGTAGCCATCGCAGTTGCTGTTCCTAGCATTTCTGAACTTTTGCTACCCGAATCTTCGCTAGTTGGATCAATGTTTTTAACTGAAGCTAGTGTGCATTTAATAACAAAATCAATCATTTCATCAAACGATTTTTCGGCTTTGTTCGTGTCAAACTTTTGATATCCATTAGCAGCTCTTTTTGTAGAGTCCATTCTGGTATCTTCAAAAGATTTTCCAGTTTTGTCTTTTTTAAACCTATCAGCAGTTTTTGCTTGAACTTGATCTAAAAGGTTTGATTGTTTTTTTTCTACAGATGAAGCACTTGGCATTTTTAAACCTCTATATCAATAGTTGTGGAATTATGAATATTTTTTCTTTTGCTAACAGAATCACCTTCTTGTGATTTTATACCAGAATTATCGTCAGAAGTTGTTAAATTCCTGAATTTATTCATCCAATTTTCTCTTTCATTAAATGAGCCAAAATATCCTTCATTTGGCTGACCATTATTACCATCTCTCATGTCGAATTGTAGCGATGCTTCTTTTTTAGAAGTGTCAGTTACCGTAGTTGCTGCTTCCTTTTTTAGTTCAGCAAGAGCAGTTTCTAGATGAGATTTTGTGCTTTCTAAAAGTTTTAAAGTAGAGTTGCGCTCAGCAGTGATAATTACTTTTTGCACTTCATTTTGCCCAGAGCTATTAGTAGCAAATTCTATTTTTACATCAATAGACCCTAAAGCTTTAGGATATAGATTAATCGTAATCTCACTTTTACCTTGAGACACTGCATATCTTAATGATAAAGATAGTTGCTCCTGAGGTTTTATATTAACTTTATTGACGCTGGTCAGGATACTATCATCAAATGATATCTCTGGTTTGTTTTTAGAACTATCTATTATAGCAAAATCTGAAATTTCCAACTCGTCAAAGGAGATATTATCTAATAACTCAGAATCAGCTAATTTAGTAGCTTCAGCTATTTTATTACCAGTAATTTTTACAACTTCTTTTTTTACAATTGGTATATCCTTGGATTCCGTTTTTCTTGAATTTGAATTGATATTCACGGCAAGTTCACCAATATCAGCTAATTTAGCACCAGAGGATAATTCATTATCCAATGGGGCATCTAAAGCTGGGGCAAGTTGTTTTTGAGTATCTGTTGTACCTACTACCTTAGCTTGAGTGAGTAAAGACGGTTCTTTTGAATTAGATTCTAAGGATTTTAATAACAAATCCTTATCCTTGTCTAAATCTGTTGAAACAAAATTTAACTCAGAAGCTTTTTCAATAACAATAACTTCTTTTTCAGTTTGTAGTAATTTATCAGAAGAGTTTGATAAATTGGTAATATTTTGTTGATCAGTGACTTTTTGTTGCAATCCTTTTAAAGCAAATTCATCAACTTCTAATGTTTTATCTTTAAGCGCAACAGGGGACAAATCAAATGAAAGTATTTCTGAAGATGCTGCATTATCTTGTTCTGGAGCTGCTTGTAGATCTCTAATGCTTTGTATTTTTTGAAAATCAGATTCTAAAATTACATCGTCTATCAGTCCTTCTGGAGTTATAATAACGGGAATAGGAACAGCGACAACTTCGGGAATAGGGACAGAAGCGACCTCAGTAACTTCTATTTCTTCCGAGACTACTTCTTCTTCTGTGATTTTTGGAGACTGCTTTTCAACTGCTGAAAGATCTTGTGAAGCTTTGTCACTAGAACTTTTATGAGAATGTTGTGTATCGTCTTTATCTTTAGTTACTAACGACCCTTCGGCTTTGTCAGAATCTTCCCTAAGTCTTGTAGGTTCGAGATCTTTTTGTTTAGGATCTTGTTTTTTAAAATTTGCTTTTGGTTCTTGTTCCTTATTTAAGTCACTAACAAAACTATTAAAAGAAGATGTGTCTCCTTTTTTATAAAATTTTGTTGAACCAATAGATTTTAAGTTTGTAGACTCTGTAATTAAAACTTCTGAAGACATTGTTTTTCCTAGTTAAATCGATATATCTCTAATAGGAGCATAAAGCGTGCCAAAAATTTCAGAAGAATTGTTTTATTTTGTAACGATGCAATTTTGTTTACTTAAAACAAGCTTTTTACACACTAGTTTTGCTTGGTTTAAAGATGGATAGTTACCAGCCATAATTAAATAAATTATCCTATTGTTGTTTACTTTAACTTTTTTTATTACCAATTTTGTGTTTTTTAGATATTTAATATGACGTGATTGTATTTTCTCCCATTCTATTTGCGCTTCTTTTTCAGACCAAGCTGAGGATAGTTGAATTTTATAATCAGAATCTACGGAGCTTATATTAAAACTATATTGTTTATTTGGTTCTGTTTCGAGTTTGGTGATTTTAAGTTTGGATGGAGTTGTATCAAAGTCATTAATTTTATTAGATATCATATTAGAATTTGCCAAATCATTTGTATCATTAACCGAGTCATCTCTTTTAGCTGGTTCATTTTGAATAAGTTTATCTTCATCGTTTAGATCAATCTTTGCAAGAATATCGTCTATCGAGTCGTAAACAATAACGTCTTCTAAATTAGATTTAAAACCAAGGTCAATTGGCTCCTCAGGGGCTGATAAAAAGTTTACATTTCCTATCATGGCATTGCTAGGTTTTAATTTTTCATAAATTAAACTATTTGAGTGAGGAATAATTACTCCACCTGGGTCAAGAGGTTTTCTTTTATACTCTTCTTGGTTTTCAGAAAGAATTATATCTTTGTTGTTAATATGTGAAAAATACTTCAAATATAATGCAATTAATCCTGCTAAAGTAATTACGGCAAAAAGTATGATTTTAGAATAACGCATGGTAAATTATATTAAACAATATTATATAGTTATGACGCAACAAGGCTTTTGTGTTTTTTTGTATAATATAACTTAAATTATCTTTGTGCAACAAAGCCTTAATAATCTAATTCATGTTTAAAAACATTTTCAAGGTTATGTTCTGGATATTTTGCTTGCGCTAGAGAGCAACATTTAGCAGCTTTTTCAAAATTAGGAGAGAATTTGTTAAAATGCTCTTTTGCTAAGTAATATCTATTCAAACTATCAAAAAACATAAAAGTGAAGTTATTTTTTATTAAAATTGACTCCCACCCATCATGTACTTTTATATGAGAAAATGGTCTTATAGACTCAATTATCAAAACAATAGGGCGGTATTTTGATAGATTCAAGCCTTCAAGAATTTGCTTTTCCATTCCTTCAACGTCTATTTTTAAAAATGTAATTTGTGGAATTTGGTACTTTTCTAATACATGATCCAGCGTTCTAACTTTAATGGTTTGTTTTTCGTAGCTATATCCCTTTTTTTTTGCTTTGGTGACGAAATCCAGATTACCAGAAGACATTAAATCTGAAGATAAAACATAAAAGTCTATTTCACCGTCAAAATTAGAAACACCAGTGTTAATGTTTATATCATTCGGGCGCTCTATAAAATATTGATCAGACCATTTTTTAATAGGTTCGATATTTATTCCGTTCCATCCTTTTAAATAAAAATGTTTTGTTATAGAATCAAAGTCTGGACTATTTGCTCCTACATCTACATAGAAACCTTTTTCGATATCAGAGAAAACGATTGAGAGAATATAATCTTCATAAAACTGTGCATAAAAATTGTTGTTACCGCCTTGTCTTGGAATAGGGCAAACATCATCTGAAGATTCTTGATTTAGTTTAGATCGAATTGTTTCATTATACATAGAGGCTCCGCTAATTGAATGAAAACGTAATATAATAAGTTGTTACAACTTATTATATTACCATTATTTTTATAAAAAGTTAACACGCTAACACTTTATTACTTAATTCTATTTATGAAGAGTCATCAATTTGTAGGAGGGAGGGGAGAAGATATAGCTTTAATCTAGATACCAGCCTTTGCTAGAATGACACATGTAGAGTGAAAATCGAGGGATAAATTTTATAGATTATTAAAGGTTTTTTAAAATCATCAATAACGAATTTTTTAGTAAACTTGATAATATTATGAATGATTTATCAATACTAGAAAGATACAAAAGATAATTAGTAGAAAAACTACTGAGAAAGGATGGTGGAGATGAAGGGAATCGAACCCCCGACATTCTGCTTGCAAAGCAGACGCTCTACCAACTGAGCTACATCCCCTTGTGTTTATAGATACCTATTCGGTTCTATTTTGCAAATTTTAAATACTTATATACTGCGTGAGTTTTGGAGTCAATAGATATTTATTTAAACAATTTATAAGCTTATTATTTTTTGCAGTAAATTGGGAAATGGTATAAGTTGCTATTTGAATCATATATAACAAACTGAATAAGCTATAGACCACATGATGATTCCGATTAATGTGTCTAGTATTTTCCACGAAATTGGTTTTTTAAAAAAGGGTATTAGTAAACGAGCTCCATATGATAGGCAAAAGAACCAAGTAATAGATGCTATACTTGCTCCAATTATATAATATGTTCTTTGAGTTTCGTGTAACCCAGCTCCTATAGTTCCTATAAGCAGTATTGTATCCAGATACATATGGGGGTTTAAAAAACTCATTGCAAGAAGAGTTATAATCGTTGATCTAATAGATCTTTTTCCTGTTATAGTTTCTTCATCAAGAGAATTTATTTTAAATAAAGCAGAGTAGAAACATTTGCACCCATAAAAGAATAAAAACAGTATTCCCCCATATTTTGCTGCAAGCATTAAATAATGATTAGATTCAATAATCAACCCAACGCCATTGACACCTAAACTTATCATAAAGATATCTATAATAGACGCTAAAACTGCAACTATCAGAACATGTGATTTAAGCAATCCTTGTTTTAGGATAAAAGCGTTTTGGGCTCCTATAGCTATTATTAATCCTGCTGTAGTAGTGTAACCTTTAATAAGAGCTAACCAAAAAAAACTTGTCATTACACATTCTATTTATTTGAGTTTACAAGAGCTTAGGATAAATAGAGTATTAAAGTTCAATCAAAACTTGATTTTGTATTTGAAATAATTGTGAAGCAGCTTTTTGTGCAAGGTCAAGCATTTCTATTAATTGCTGCTGAGTAAAATCACGTTTTTCTCCAGTGGCTTGTATTTCAATTATATTGCCATTTGATCCAAAAATAAAATTAGCGTCTACTTCTGCTTTGCTATCTTCTATATAATCAAGATCTACAATTGTTTGACCTTCATATATGCCACATGATATTGCTGCAATTTGACATTTCAAAGGATTGCTTTTGATAATTCTTTGATCTATTAAGGATCTTATTGCTAAATGTAGAGCAATATAGCTACCAGTAATTGCGGCAGTTCTAGTTCCTCCATCAGCATTTATAACGTCACAGTCAATGATTATTTGTTTTTCGCCAAGCAATTTTAGGTCTATCATTGA
>JAIFLQ010000001.1 GCA_020048975.1 Rickettsia sp.
AAGACCGAGGGAAATCGGTCAATAAGCAAGAGAATCTTGGTGGAAGCTGCTTGCTTATCGACTTTCTGGACTCTAGAAAAAGACAAATAGCGATTTTAATAATGGCTATTTTTATGCCAATTTCGAGCAATGCCAGTTTGACATGCAAGGGTCGTTTTGTCAACCCTATTACGGATGTTTGCTGGAGCTGTTTATTACCTATTTCAATTGGTGGGTTCAGTATTGGCAAGGGATCTACTCCTCGTAAACGAGATACAAAAAACCCTGCATCGCCGTTATGCATGTGTAGTAAAGGCACTCCTCCGATACCAATTCCAGGTGTTTCCATAGGTTTTTGGGAGCCAGTCAGACTTGTTGATATTACCAGAACGCCGTATTGCATGGTTAACTTGGGCGGAGTTTCGCTTGGGTCTGATATGCGTAAAATAAGTAGTTATAACAGAAGTTACGGCAACAGAACCGCTCATAATAGCTTCTATCATGTTCATTATTATGTCTATCCGCTTATTTATTGGCTTGAGTTAATTACTGATTTTGTATGTCTAGAGCAGTCAACTTTTGACGTAGCTTATATGAGTGAGTTTGACGTTACATGGAATGACGAAAAACTCCAAAGCTTACTTAATCCTGAGGCAATTTTATTTGGCAATCCTATTGCTCAAGCGGCTTGTGGATTAGACGGAGCAGCTGCAACTGTTAATATGCCACTTGATAGTATGTTTTGGTGTTCTGGAACATGGGGTAACTTATATCCATTTAGCGGAGCTAATGCTGATCATATTGGCGGTGTACAAAACAGTTCACTACTTACTACTAGGATAATAGCCAAGATGCACCGTATTGGGCTTGCCCAAGAAACTTCAACATCTGATGGATCTATTAATGGGGCAATTTGCCGTAAATCTAGGGCATTAAAGATTAAAAAAAGTCAATACAAGTTACAGATGGTAAATCCTGCAAGCACTTCTAAAGGTATAGGATGCTGGCCAATTGGATTATCTGACATGTTATATAGCAGTTTTAAAGAATATCCGTATGACGGACAAGATTGGGGGTACTTGATATGGCGCAAAAAAAATTGCTGTGCGCTTTAATAGCGTTGATTTTTGTAATTTCTGTGGCCAAAGCTCAGGCAGAAGATAAACAAGAGCCATTAACAAATACTGCAAAAGAAGCAGATAAAGAATGGCTTAAAGGGCTTTTAACTAAATCACAAGAAATTGTAATGAGTAATCTCACGGAAAAATACCAAGAATTATTAGCGATGCAAAAGAAGCATGGGGTAGGAGAGGATAGTGATTTTGGCAGCTCCGATGAGATAGTTCAAGATTTAAATGATTCGGTATCTTTCAAAGTATTTGTCAGCAGTAGCATGGGTAAAGTTTTACTTAAGAATTATGTAGAGGAAGCCAAGCGTTATGGAGGGATTTTAGTGTTTAACGGCTTACCAGATAATTCTTGGGTAAGTCTTAATAAGATGGTGATGGAAATAATAGAAGGTAATGAAGAGGTGGCAATACAAATTGATCCTGAGGAATTTGATAGATTTAACATTAAAACAGTACCAGCTTTTGTATTGATTAAAGAAGATGATTGGTTAATTAACCCCCATTCCGAGCAGGCAGAAAATAGAGTTATTTATGATAAGGTAACTGGGAATATCGGTATGGATGCAGCACTGCGTTTATTTGCCGAGCAGGGAGAATTGCAAAGTGATGCAACGTTAAAATTAGAGAATGGTAAAAATGATTAAGACTAGACTTAAATTAATAATAATTTTGTGCATTGGATTATTTGCTAGTGTTGCTCATGGGGTTTATTTGGACCCCACAGCAAAAACTAATGTTAATAAGCAAACAGATTTATTTGAGAGCGGGATAGAGGATTATAGCTCTTTTGAGAGCCAAATGGATTCTATGAAACAAAAAGCAATTGATGGTATTGGAGATCCTGGAAACATTGAATTGATTTCAGATAAATCCAGCGGTGAAATTGAAGAGGCAGCTGGGAACTTGAGTGCTATTAAGGCAAATGATTTGCATTCAAGAGGCAGGGACGAGGTAATGCAAACAGGAATAATGGAAGAGTTGCATGTTGATTATACAAAGCCGTTAAATACTCAGCATAGAAAAGATGCGCTCAAGATTGCCGATGCTTCTTCAGAACTGCTTGGTAATCTAGCTGCCCTGCTCAAGGATCTCGGAATAGATTGCAAGACTGTTAAAGGTAACAAGATCATTGAACCTGAATATTATATCGATGTTAAAAAAGAGCAAACCAAGGATACCGTTTACAACAAGACACTCTGTGAGGAGATGCGTAATAAGTACAACTGCACTGACACTTTAAGCATGAGCTGCAAAACTAAAGTAATGCAATGGGAGAATTGGCAAGATCGAACTATTGATTTTGGCGGAGCCGATATTTACTGGAATCTTGTTGGTTGGATGTACAGTTATAAATGGGATGATCGTGAATTTGGCTTGCATATAAGGCAAGAACCGCACGTCATGGCAGATATTGGGCGTGAGATAGCAAAAAGAATAGGAGCAACAACTGATCAAGTTGCCTATGTTGCAACAATTATGCCCCCATTACATCCTTTCAGGCTTAACACACCTGGAAAAGGTTTTGGTGAGATTTTTCATTTAGAGAAAAAAAGTTATACCTGGGAGATTTTTAAATTTAGTTACAAATATCGAGAAGGCAAACTTGTTTGCGGTGAATGGAACGAAGAATGGAATGAAGAGTGTAGGTTACAATGATAAAAACATTAAAAATCTTCTTTCTTACTTTGATTATCCTAAACCTTGGAGCAGTCGTGCAAGCAGGCAAGAGGTTTACTTCAAGCTATCCATGTTCTGAAGCTGTAAAAACTTGCGTCAGTAGCGGTACAAAGATAGTTGATGGATTCTCTGTAACAAAAGATTGTTGGGAATGGAGTTATATCAAAACTTGTAATTATCCAAGTAAAGATGACTGTAAAAACTTTTATCATTGTTATGCGGTAGCAAACCACGCTTGTCTGCTCAAGGATTCACTTGGTAATTGCGTTAATTTACACCGAGAATTTTCCTGTAAAAGCTGGGATCCTATAACTATTGAAAACAAAACTATCAGACAAGATTTAGTGGCAAAGGATGGGCAGGAAGGGTTGATATGTAAAGGGATGCCTTGTATTGATGGTCACTGCGTTGATAAGAGTTATATGACAAACGGTGAGATGATGGATTCAATATCAAAACTATATGCAGTCTCTAGTATGAATCCAGATAAGCTTGGTAATTTTAATTTGTTTCAAGGGTATGGTGATCATTGTTCGAAGAAAGCAACGAGCTATACAAATTGCTGTGCAATTGATCCAAAAGGTTGGGGTAAAAATCTTGGTGCTAAGTGTACTAAGGATGAAAACGACTTAATGGATAAGAGGTCAAAAAAACTGTGTGTTTATGTCGGTAAAGTTAATAAGCAAACAATGGGTGTAACTACCGTAGTTAAGCATCATTATTGTTGTTTTGGCAGTATTTTAGATAAAGTTTTGCAGGTCGAAGGAAGAAAGCAGCTGGGAATGAATTTTGGCTCTGGTGGAAGTCCAAATTGCCGAGGTTTTACTTTAGAAGAAATCCAAAAGATAGATTGGGACAAGGTAGATTTTACCGAATTTATTGAAGATTTTAAAGTGAAATTCTTTGGTAAGTATAAATCACCTAATCCTGATGAGATTTCCGAGAGGGTTAATAGCTCCATGGCTAGTCTTAGAAAATATGACAATAACCCAAACAATCAGGAGAATAATATGACAGGTTGGAAGGGTGATATGCAAGATGAGTCATGGGAAGCAGATGAGGAAAGACGAATTGAAGCAGAGAAAATATTAGCCCTGCAGGAAGCAGAAAGGTTAGAGCAAGAAAGGTTAGCAAAAATAGAGGCGGAGCGATTAGAAAAGATACGCTTAGCAAAACTAGCAGAAGAGGCAAGGATAGAGAAAAGAAAATACATAGATGAATATAAAGGATTATCCAAGTTAGCTCAAGATAATACAGCGCCAAGCTCTACCTTAGGAAAAAGACATGCCAAATTTCATAAAAATAACGCAGACCTAAGAGAAAAAAAAGGTATTCCATATGCAACTCAAGTGTGGCAACAAGCCACGGAAGAAATACGTTTGGAACAAGACATCTATGCCTGGAAATATTGGAAAAAAGATCCAGCTACCATTAAAAAATATGAAGATGAACTTGAAAAGTTAAAAAGCCAATAATTATGACAAAAGGAAAAATCAACATCTGGATATTTTTAATCATTGTTTTGCAAGCATTGCCATTTATGGCAATGGCTGCAAACAGTTTTTTTGACCAGCGTTATCGTGGTTGGTTGTGGTTTGAAGAAAAGGAAGTCGAGGGAGATTCAAAAGGTAATTTAAGTATTCAAAACGATGAAATAGCTGAAGAAGAGATTACGGTAGAAGAGGCAAAAGCTGAGGTAGAGGGCGTCACAAAAGAGTTAGAAGATTTGAAGTATGTTTATTTAGCTCGTCCGAATTTCAAGACGCAAAAAGCTTACAGAGACAAGCTAGGTGAAATCATGGATAGGGGAATAAGGATGCAACAATTATGGGATGAGCAAAATTTTATTGAACCAGAATATCGTGATTTAGTTAATTCACCAGAAAATGTGTTTGCGGTAAAGCTGAATAGAAAAATCAAAGCTGAGGATGATAAGGAAATAATCAAGAAATTTGCGAAAGATTATGAATTGATATTTTTCTTTCGTAAGTCTTGTCCAAGATCAAGTGAATTTGAACCAGTACTGAAGGTTTTTGGTCAGATGAATCAAATTAAAATAGAGGCGGTAAGCATAGATGGATCAGAATCTCAGTATTTTCAGTCAAGCACTAATATTAGCCAAAAGTTGATAGAGAAACTTGGCATATCAGCGACGCCAACGGTAATAGCGATAAGAAATGATGGCAAGAGAGCGTTTGAACTAATCAGAGGCTTTGTCACTTTATCGGAATTGGAAGAAAACACTGTTAAGGCTTGGCGTATTATTGAAGAAAAAGGGATTAATGTGGGAATGAGAAAATGAGAATTGTTTTAAAAAAAATCATTGCTACTAGTTTATTAATTCTCATTAGCAGTAAAGCTAATGCCAGTGGTTTAAATAAACTGATTAAGTTTATTGATCAAAGCGGTGGTATGTCAAATTATAATGCCCCAGCTATTATCAAAGATCAACAAGGTGGCTTTATGACTGGAGGATCCTTGCAGATTCGTGGGGCAAGACCAAAAACACTACAACCAGCACATGTTCAATTACCAAGTTTTGGTTTTGATGCTTGTAGGGGATCTGGTGATTTTAGGTTTGGAGGACTTAGCTTTATTAATTCTGCTGAATTTTCTGCTTTTATGAAAAAGTTAGCAGCTAGTACTGGAGCTTATGCTTTTAAGATGGCAGCCAAGAGTTTTTGTCCGCAATGTGAGAATATTATTGCTGAGTTCGAGGCGATAGCAAGAGATATCAATAATTTCAATTTAGAGCAATGCGGCATGGCTAAACAATTAGCTGGTGGGTTAGTTGGTCAATTAGGAGCAGGGCAAGAGCAAAGCTGTTTGATGCATAATGCGGTGAAAAAAAACGGCACAGATTTAGCAGAAGCGAATCAACAATGTGCAAATGGTGCCTCTCCTCATGGAGATCCCGCTGATACAGAAGAACTAGCCTCATTACTTGGTGATAATTTTAATTTAGTTTGGAAAGCTCTTAGCAAGGGTGGATCTGAATCGGTTGAATTCAAGGAATTAATGATGAGTGTTGCTGGCAGCTTGATTGCACAAAAAATAGATAACGGTTTAAGCCTTACGCCTCTACCTTCTTTGATTATTGATTCATCATTCTTGGAAAAATATATTGGTACTAAAGGAGAGTCTAGCAGAGTGGAGATGTACGTTTGTGACGAAAAGAAAAAATGTTTAAATCCGCAAGTAGAGGTCAAAACATTAACAGTTAAGGATACATTATATGGCAAAATTGGAACCATACTCGACACCCTTGTTGATAAGGTGGAAGCAGATGAAAATGATCCTATTTTAAGCGATGAAGAAATGGCTTTAATTGAATATTCTTCAATTCCGATTATTCCTCTGATTCAGCAAGAGCTTGCTAGGCACGGTGATAAGACAAACATTTTCCTCCGAAATGCAGAATTCATTGATGTTATTTGCTATGAGGTAATGAGTGGGTTTTTTGAAGGAATCTTACATAAAACATTGAAAGAAGTGAGGGCTCTAGAATTTGCGCAAGTTGATAGTGGAAAAATAGATCGATATTTAGATACGGCGCAAGAAGTACTATCAATGCTGCGTCATACTAAAGAGCATGCTTATAGCAGGCTAGTGGTGATTATGCAGGCAAAAGAAAGGCTACAGCAGCAAGAAGCCGAATTTGATTTAATTTTTGAAAAACTAGGGGCGTAAGGTATGAAACTGGATCTATCGATTTTCACATATGGTTATGGCGATGCCATGTACTATATTTTAAATGGCATTGCGATGATTATGAACAAGAAAGGTTTTTTGGTCATGATCAGAAGTATTGCTGTTGTCAGTATTATGGTATCAGCTGTTGTATGGTCGACTAATCGTAGTATGGGGATTAGTGATAGGCCAGTGATTATTAGGATTATAGCTTTATATTTTGTAATGAATGGTTTGCTGACACCCAAGATGAGTTTAAAAGTAGAGGATAGGGTGTCTAAGAATATTGAGGTAGTAGATAATTTACCATTTTTATTTGTACCAGTTGGGTGGCTTGAAGGAGTGGGGGATATG
>JAIFLQ010000038.1 GCA_020048975.1 Rickettsia sp.
CTTTAATCTTCGATCCAATGATTGTAGCAACCTCACCATTTTTTATAAGGCTTATAATTTTTTTAATGTTTGCTAATCGTCTATTTATTTCACCTATTTTTAAATTTCTATCCAAACCAGTAGCATAGTCTTCTTGCAAATATTCTGCAGCCTTAATAGCATTATTTACTAAATATTCTTGCTGTTCAGGAGCGCCAATGGTATTATTTTTTATATAACTCATTATTTTACTCTTAACCTCCTGCTCGAATTTTTGCAATTCAAGATATCTTTCAGCTTGGCTCTTTTGACCTTTTATTCTTTGACTACCATGCCCAATTATTACACTCATATCATGTTCCAACGACTCTAAGGATTCATCCTTTCCAAGAACACCCAACAAAGGAGAGTACTTTTCCGAAATACTCGTAATAAATTCTTTAAGATTCTCTGAAGCTCCTAAAAATTTTTTTGTTTCTTTTTTTAGTCGTTCCGTGTTGATAATATCATTATTTATTACTAGGCTAATACTTTTTGTAATAATAAAAGCTTTATTAGATTTAGCTTTAGACAAACTTTTAGATTTATTTACGGCAATATCTTGAATAATTTCTTGCGATAATTCCACCGGATTTAAAAGATTTTCAGTAGCTGTTACTATAATTGATTTAGCAATAATTTTTGATATTAATTCACTAGAGTCTATAGACTTATAATTATTAAGATAATACTCAGAAAATTTTATCAAATATCCAAAGCCTTCACTCTCAAATAATTCTGGATATTCTTTTATAGTTCCTGCGATTTTTAACAATTCTTGCTCCCTATTCTGAGAAACAGCTTTGCTTTCCTGATATTCGGCAAGTAATTTCAAAGAATCAAGGACATCTTTTTTATTAAAAATCTTATCTACCAAACTCTTAATTTTGCGAATCATTAATTGTATATACGTATAATTTATCCAATTATTGATAGTAACGCAGATGGCTGATTTATTCAAGAAAATCAAAAACCCTTAAAAAATGCCAATTTTTATTTTGACATTTAAAACACAAATTACTATTTACAAGATTTTACTTGGCCAATCATTTTAGAATATTGATCAACAAATAAATCTCCACTTACATTTATTTTATCTACCAAACTCCAGTTTTCACTATCAAGCTGAATTATTAGTTTATTATATTTTGAATATGATTGACCATTTTGATTAATATCTAAAACTATACATTTTATGGAGTCAGAACTCAAAACATCATCTAATTTTTGTATATCTTTTAGACTAGCATTTGATGTTTGAAAAATTTTTATCTGAGAATTATTTATTGATTTAAAAAAATGTTCTAAGCTGTCACTAAGCAAAACAACTGGAGCAAGGTCTACAAGTTGAGATTGTTTCCATTTATCAAGATTGTCAATTATCACAAGAGCTTCTTCCAGATTTTTTGTTACTTCATTTTTTATTTCAGGAAAAGTTTGAATAATATTCTTGGCAATAGCGTTATGAAGGACCTTAACATTATTCAAATCGAGCCAAAAATGCCAATTAATCTCGCCATCTATACCTTTAAAATCGATAGAAGAAAAATCACTAATTTTTACTTTTTTGCCATTATAATTAACAATCATCGAAGAAACTAAATTATCAAATTGATCATCGATATAAATAACCATTTCAGAATTATCTATTAAAGATTTATCACTTGGTTTAGCACTATGATGATGTGGGCAACCTCCAGATGTATCTAAAATTATAATATCCGCCTTATCTTTTGTTAACATAGCTACAAGACTAGCTATCGGAGTAATAGTAACTAAAATATTAGGTTTGGAATATGCGCGTTGATTAGTAAGAATCATTGTCAAACAAACCAACAGTAGAGTGACTTTATTTTTCATTTTTTTTTGCTATATTAATTAAATCTTGTTTTGTTAAGGTAAAGTCACTTGCAATCCATTTTCTTTTTATATAGGTAAGTTCTTTCCCTACCATAACACTACTAATACCAAGAGATAACAAATCATTACCATTAACTGGGAACACTGGTTTTTGTTGGTCTTTTAATACCCAAAATATTCCTTCTATTTCTTTTTCTACTTGAAACATAGACGCTAAAAAAATACAACACTGAGAAAAATTATTCTTTTCTAGCCATATTTCTTTTAAAAAACATTCATTAATATTATCTCTATTTAGCAACATAGACAACAAATCAGTAATAATTCTTGCTTCTATGCGAGAGAATTTTAAATCAACTAATTGTGCATACTCACCCCCACCACCAAGAGCAAATAACAATGCATATTTTGTTTCATTAGTTAAATAAGTATCAAACTTACTTGCTATATTTTTGGCATCAATAAATTTGTCTAACTTCAAATCTGATATAGGTAAAATTTCTTGTAATATAGATTTATCATCCATCAATGTAATTACATCAGAATAATTTGGTAATTTTAGAATTAAATCAAATTCAGATTTGATCCTCTCTCTTGATAAGTTTTTTATAAATGATTTATTCTTGATACAAAAATTTAGACTATTCTGGTCTATTTGATTACCAAATTTACCAAAAAATCTAAAGAAACGTAAGATTCTTAAATAATCTTCTTTAATACGCAAGTCAGCATCACCTATAAAACGAACCAAGCCGGATTGCAAGTCTTTAATACCTCCAAAATAATCGAAAATTTTTTCTTCGAATGGGCAATAACTAAGTGCATTAATCGTAAAATCTCTTCGGAGTGCATCAAGATAAAAATCATCTGTATATTCAACCTTAGAATACCGACCATCTGAACTTATATCCTTTCTCAGAGTAGTTATTTCAAATAATTCACCATTATGTAACACTGATACTGTACCAAATCTAATGCCAGTTGGTATAACTTTGTAGCCTAAAGAGCTAAAAACCTTCATGACTTCTTCTGGCAGCATGCTAGTTGCGATATCAATATCCTCTGAGTCTATTCCAAGAATAGCATCACGCACTACACCACCAACCAATCTACTATTATGGTTTTTAGATTTTATAACTTCTAAAATAGAAAGATAATTTTCAGATTTAACATGTAATTTTTTTTTTTGTTCAAGCATTTGCCATTACATGGTTTTTTAAGACTACAATTGAAAGTTATAGTCATTTAGTTGAAAGGAGAACAAAAGCTATAGTAAATCATCTAGTTATTAGGTGCTAATTATTTTTAGCAGTGCGTCATCTCCGCGACCTCTTTTGTCATTACCGCGCAAGGCGAATCTAGCTTAAAAGTTTAATTCTGGATCTCCTCCTTCTGAGGCAATGACTCCAGATAATTAGCACCAAATTCAAAATGCCTGGATCACTTCGCATTCGCTCGTGATGACGGAAATAAACCGCCCCAGGTGATAACGTTGTTTCTCAATTAGCTGTTTTGGAGCTAATAGGTTTGTATCTTGGAGCCAGTAGATACAAACCTAAATGACTTACTTTATTTGCAATCTTTATAGAAATAATTCTACTTAACTAGAAGACATTATCCTTTCAAGCACATTAAATGGTATCTGAGCTATTTTAAAATTGATTAACAAACTTTGTATAGCATTTTTCATTGTTTCTGATCTATCAACAAGATTCACCGTAAAATCACTTTCCAAAACTTTCTTTGCATCAGATATTGCTGCAACATTTTCAGTTTTTGCCTTCTCAACTTCATCAAGAGCTTCACCAACATTAACTCCTAACAATTCATAGCTCTTAATCGCTTCACCCATCGCTATATCCAAACCTGACTGAACTTTTTGATCCCCAGGTTCACTATGCTTATACTGATTTAACAACTTAATAATAGGTGTTAAATCATGAGATGTAATCATGTTAGCATCTATAGATCTACTATCTGATATATTAATTAAGTTTACCGACGCATCAACATTTGTAAAATTCTTTTCAGTCAATTTTGTTATATCACCTTGTATTGGTGCTACATCACCTGTTTTACCACCAAAAATATATTTACCAGAATCCTTCCTATTTAAAACACTTGCTATTTGCGTTAGAGTTTTATCTGCCACCTCTCTACGAGTAGGAGAATTAGGCGAAGTCTCAGAGGAGCTATAAAATTCAGTAACAATAGTACGTATATCATCAAGCGCTATTTTTTTAACTGTAAGCTTAGACTTAGCAGTAGTAACTGTTGAATCATACACAGATCCTCTTGCAAGACGAGCTTGCAGGGCATCATACTGCCTATCAAGACCAGCTTTTTCAAGTTCCGCTCTCGAAGAAAATTTTGAATCATCCAAAACACCAGAAGATGAAGCAGTAATGTCTTTTGTTAATTTCTTAACATTAGCACCAACACTACCATTTAATATACTGGCAGGCGTCCTATTTAATATATCACTTACAGTCATAATAATCCTTATTTTTTAATTATAATTAAATTTGTTAATTCCTACCAAACAATGTGTCAAAAATTCTATCTGCTATATTCTGCACCATTTTTCCATAATTAGCAACCACTGTCATATATTGTTTTAATTCTAAAGAATAGAAATATTGCTCGTACAAATCGGGAGAAAAAAGCTTTGTCAATTCTTTGTTCAAAGAATCAAGCGCACCTTGCTTTACATCATCTATCGCTTTTGCTTCATTATATTGACCAGTTATCGCCCCTGAAACTAATGTAGCAAACTCTTCTATAGTTTTCGAGAACTCGCCACTTGCACTACCAAGGCCAGTAAACTCTAAAACCTCTGATGAGAGTTTCTGCATATTGGCAAACACTTCCGAAGAATTATCACCTATACTATAGTCAGCTATTTTGATTATGGCAGTAGGATCACTAACTCCTCCAGTAAAATTCACTGGCACAAACCCACCATTCATTTGATTTCCACCATTTAGTGCAGGCGTTACTACTATACCATTTCCAAATACACCCTTAGTTTTGGCTGTAAGTTTTATCCCAGCACCGTCTATTTCAGCAGTAAAAATACGCGCAGGGTCAGCATTTATCTGATCCCTTAAATTTACCAAAGAACCAGCCAAATCTATAGCACTAACTGTAACTTCATTCAAATTAGCAGGTAGTCCAGCAACAAAAGTAAAAACTTGGCCATTAATAGTTATTGTGTCGGCAACAGGTGCGGCTTGAAAATTCCCTGCAAAATTCAAAATTGCACTAGATGCCACAGTACCAGTTGTAACTGTAGTATCCGTTCCTTTATTCAAAGTAACCATACCAGTTGCAAGCTCTCTTGGGTCATCACTAATTGCCTTACTAACAGAGATTTTACCAGTTGCTTCGTCAAAATCAAAAAAGTTATTCAAGCCTAACAAACTTGAAAAATTACCAGACTGCATCGAATTATTCTTAAGATCGCCATTTTGGATAGCAAGACGATACTCATCACTATTCGTCTGAATTACTAAATGCCCTTCTTTGGTACTATTTGGATCAGTTATTTCATTATTATTATCATCTACCAACTTCGCTCTTGCTACGCCAGTATGTGAAAGAAGCCCAGCTGTTTGAATGCTACCTAAGACCGCCCCACCAGCTTGGTATGCAATGCGCTCATTAAACTTAGGTGTGTTATGATCTACTACAAAAGTTACAGTTCCTGTCTCTACCACACCATTCTCACCAGTGACCCTAACTTGTACTGCAACATTACTAGGTCCACCACCAGGTACAAATCCACCCAAAGTGATTGGTTTGTTAGTTCGAGCATCAACAGATTTGCCTAAGTTAAATGACTCAGGCAATTCTCCTAATGGTAATGCCCCAGCAGGTCCAGTAACCCCAATAACCTCAACTTTACTACCAAAATATGCATTACCTTGCAGGTCAAGATCAAACGTCCAACGTCCATCAGTGCCTATATCACTCATACCAGCAAGCTGCATATTATTAATTAGATACTGGCCATCAACCTGAGCACCATTTGAAGATATAGCACCAATAGCTACTCGATTCTTTGAAGGGGTTGCGCTTAACCTTTCGTTAATCTCTTTTACAAGCTCAAAAGTTGTTGGCTTACCGCTAAATCCTCTACCTTTAAAGAGATCAAAATCAATAGTCGCTGGATTTAGTTTTCCTGCTCCACCTACCAATTGCTTACCATCTTTATCAATAGAAAAAAAGGTAACCTTCCCTTTAAAATCGAGTTCCTGACTAGAAAAAACAGGTTTTGAACCTCTAAAACTTGTTTTTGGAGGGTAAGGACTACCATTATTATGCACACCATTTACAGCTTTTGCAACAGCGGCAGCAAGACTTTTTACAGCATCGCCAGCAAGAGGTAACTCCACATCACGCAAGTTAATCCACCCTTCAATTTGACCACCTTTCATACCCTGAAGAGATGGATTATCAGTACCACCGACAATAGCAGTGGAAGCCGAAACTATTCTATCCCTCCCCGACTCAGTAGCAACTTTTGTTATTGTTATTTCAGGTATTTTTCCACCAGTTAGAAGTTCACTAGATTTTGTCCCTGCATAAGAGAATTCAGCCCTACTTGTTGCACTAACTAATTCATGCCCACTTCCTTTAATCATAAGGTTTGCAATACCATTATGGCCATAATATGCTTGAACTTCTAATTTTTGAGATATCTC
>JAIFLQ010000076.1 GCA_020048975.1 Rickettsia sp.
AAATTAATTCAAGACGTATTAGAGTAGAAGAGCTATAAACTCATTCTAAAGTATACCCTTAGTATACCGAAGAAAAATCTATTTAAATATCAAAGCCTCGTATGCCTTTGATAAACTGGGGCGAATGACGGGTTTCGAACCCGCGACCCTCAGATCCACAATCTGATGCTCTAACCAACTGAGCTACACCCGCCATGCTTAAATAAACAAGTTAACAACCTAATTTAATTTACATTATAAGTCAAGATCATTATATAATATCCTGCCCGCAAAATCGATTTTATTTGGTCTTAACAATGGCGCTAAGAGATAGCTGATTTTACCTTAGTATGTCATCGTTGCGACAGATGGGTAGCGAATCGCATGGTTTTTACAACTAATAATTTTAATTTGAGTGTACTTAGTGTCATACTAAGCAATTGTTATTATTTTTGATAAAGTAATAAACTATATAGTACGAGATTTTTGTTAAGAAATTAGGATAGGTTGAGCGTGTCATTTATTAAGCAAAAACTAAATAAAAGCCTCTACAACGCTTCATCAGAAGGTTTTATACCTGTTGCATGCCATTATGATAAAAATACTTTGCTTACAAAAAACGGTGAATTGTTACAGATTTTTCAGATTAATGGCATTAATTCGGAAAGAATTAGCAAGCAGCTTTTTAGCCTTAGGGATGTTGTAAGGGGTGCTATTAGTCAAGACGTTGAAGGAGATAAATTTGCGTTTTGGATTCATACTATAAGACGTAAAGCAAATCTCGATGATAGTACGCCATATAATAATTTATTATCTGCTAATATTCATGATATATGGAAAAAAAAGAATTATTGGCATGATAAGTTTGTTAATTGTTTATATATTACAGTGATTCATGATGCTCCCGAGCTAAAACTAAAAAATTTCAATTCTTTAGTTAATTCTCTTTCTGCCAATATAATTTCAAATTTTGAAACTAATTATTTTGCGAAAGCAGCTCAGATTCTTAATCAAACAGTGGATAAACTTATACTAGATTTAGAGGAATATGGCGCTGAAAAACTTGGTATTAGAATCGAAGGGGAAGATTGTTATTCCGATCCGATGTTTTTATATAGAAGAATAATGCAATTAAATGAAGAGCAGTGCATATTACCAGTAGCTGACATTTCTATCTCCCTTGCTTCTCATCAGTATGCGATGGGAAATGATATGATAGAAGTGATAGATCAGAATGGTAAAAAATTTGCGGCTTTACTATCTATCAAAGAATATCAAGAAGTTTCTTCCGAAGCGTTAGACAAATTTTTACAAATACCAGTCGAAATGATTGCGACAGAAGTATTTTATTTTGTTGACAGAAGCAAAGTAGTTCCTTTGTTTGAAGATCAAAGTTATATGGCTGATGTTAGTGGTGATGTTGAGCTAAAAGCTCTCAATGGTTTAGATAAGATTCTAAATAGTGTGGATAGTAAAAATTATTTTTGTCATCAACAGATATCATTTATGGTTATAGGTGATGATGCAAAACAACTTAATAGCCAGGTAAAACAGGCGTCTGAGACCTTGGCAAAGATTGGAATAGTGCATGTAAGAGAAGATATCAATTTAGAAAAAACTTTTTGGGCACAGTTACCTGGGAATTTTGCTTTTCTTTCAAGAATGTCGCCCACTATTTTAGATAATACAGCAGCACTTGCTTCATTACATAATTTTCCGACAGGGAATCAGTATAATCCTTGGGGTAAAGCTGTTACTTTGCTTAGGACTGAAAAAGGAACGCCATTTTTTATGAATTTTCATGACTTAGAATGCAATACTAACACTTGTATTTTAGGGATATCAAAATCTGGTAGAACAACTTTACTTAATTTCTTACTTTCAGAAGCTGATAAATATAAACCAACAATTATCCATATTGTTGATGACTCTGATTCTAGTCTCTATATAAAAGCTAAAGGTGGTCAATGGATTCAGAGACACAAGAATTTATTCAATCCTCTAGATTTAGAGGATAATGAGCAAAATCAATCTTTTTGCTTTGGATTTTTTCAAATTCTATCTAAACATCATTTTGATCCCTTAATGGAGTCTGAGTTGAATTTACTAAAAAATATTAGTGTGCAAGTTTTTTCTATACCTAGGAAGGAGAGAAAACTATCGTCAATAATTGAAACTATCGACGATTCTGAAAGCGGTAAAACTCTAAAAAAGCGCTTTAAGGAATATGTGAAAGATGGTTTATATTACGAGCTTTTTGAGTCTCAAGAAGAGATGTTACTCGCTCCAGGGGATATAATAGCTATTAATCTTGAAGAATATGATGATATTGCCTACAAGGACAAATTTTTTCCAAAAGAGGTAAAGTTAGTAGAAGAATATGAGTATAATCTTAATACAATGCGTAGTGTAAAGGTTGCGATTGTATATTCTATGAAGAATTTGTTGATAAAGGTTGGAAAAGATCCAAAGATTTTTGCTATTGATAATATGGCTGCTATATTTAATTTAAAATTCTACTCTTATCTACTGCCTGAAATATCAGAAGATATTAAAACTGCTAACGGTGTTTTTATCAATACGGTAAACGTGCATATTTTAGAAGATTTATATGCAGATGGCCACACCTTAGATTGGCTTGAATTGATGAATACTCAAATACTAATACCGCCTGAGGTTAGGATACCAAACATTAGTGAGTTACTTAAGTTAACTTCAGCTGAACTTAAGAAACTAGAGCTTTTAACTATTAACACTAGAATGTTTTTGATTAAACAAGATGGTAGAGTGATTGCCGCTGAACTAAGTATAGGAGGATTGCAAGGTTTAACAAGATTTTTATCGTCTGGAAATCTAGAGATAGAAGCGTACACAAAAATTATAGAGCAATATTCTAGTGAAAAACCCGAAGATTGGGTTGGTCCACTCTATGATACATTGGAAAATGTTACATAAGGCTTCATGGTGATAAAAAAAATTATTCTAATTATTTTACTAATTACTATTACCCCTATAAAAGCTAATGCAGGATTTTGGGATGCTGTAGGAGCTTGTTTTACAGATTTTTGTAATTGTGGAGATGAAAATAAAAATAGAGAAGAATATTGGAATGGTATTGGTAACTTATATCGAACAGTTGATAGAAATAGAGTTTGCGCACCTTGGAATAAAGATGGGGGAAGGGATAATAATACATGTCTGATTAAAAAAGATTATCCTGGAGTGGGCATTGGGTATTATGAAAATTTATGCGGTGAACAAACTCCTGAAAGTAAATATATGAATCCAAAAATAAGAGTGAGGGGGCAACAATGTAACTTCATTGCTTGTTGGACAACAGATAATACTTTATCTTGGGATGGACAGTGTGTTACATTAGCTGCTGGTTATGGTGTGTTCCCAGGTTTGCACAGAATGTGTGCTAGGGTAGCAATTCCCGCTAATTACAAGGCAAATTTCCCTCAAGATCCTGGTTATACTGTAAAACAACACTTAAATTTTGAAGGAGTTACTGTTCAAGATGATGTAATATGGGGATATGATAACCAACCAGTTGATTTGAACCCACCTAAATTATGTTTGTATAAAGATCCAGCTTTTTTTAGCTTCGAAGATGGTTTTGATATTATGGATCTAGATCCTAATAAACAATCTGCTCACAAAACAGCCGAACTCCATCCAGTAATAAAAGTAATACTTTTTCTTGTTGATATGGCAGTTCAGCTTGCGCAAGCTCCACTTCAATTGATAGATGCTTTAATTACAATGATTGCAGGTGATGATAAAGAAGGACAAACGACATTTGCTTCCGTGTTAAAAGATATTTTTGGATTCATAAGTTGGTTAATTGAAAAACTTGGTGAAGCAATAGCTGAAATTTTAAGAGCAATTGGTCAAATCAATAGATCTGTAGACGATACAAGTTATGGTTGTGTTCCAATACCACTTGGTCCATATCCTCCACCGTTTTGTCCTACAATAGCACTATTTCAAACAGCCTATACACAAAAGATTTGTCGTACAGAAGCTGGTAATGTTCTAGAATCGACTAAAGATGAACCTTGCGTATTCTCTACATTAGTAAATAATTTTGTTAGAAATTCGGTTAGAATTACTTTTGAAAATTTTGTACCACTATGTAAACCTGGAGAAACTCCAACAACTAGTAAAGATAAATGTGTGGTTATAGAGCATTTAGATGCTTTTCCGTCGGCTCGTTTATTACACTTGGCTACTGGTAATACGGATATTATACCATTATGTGCTGGCGTTACTACAACACCTTGTGTGAATACCGCAATTCCTGTTCCAGACAGATGTATTGGAGATGTTTGTAGCAAAGTTGGGTTCCGTGTCGTCTATGGTCTTAAAATTGGTGAAACATCTTCTCCGCAATCTTATTATATACGTGAGTCGGATTTACCTAGTTGCCCTAGCAGTTCTGGGGAGTGTCAAGAAATTTGGGGGGTAAATGCTTCAAGTTTTGTTGATGTTTCTCTTACTTTTCCTGCTATTCAGCCAGTACCTGATACATCACCTTTATATCAAATGGTTAGTTTAACAGATGACGCTGGTAAGGTTTCAAATTTTAAGGCTTCGATAGTAAGAAAATCAGTATATGATGCTAATTTTGATTTTGCCCAAAATCCTAAACAAATATGTGTAACAAAAGGAACTGAAATTCTAGTAGGTTGTGAGAACAGAGCTCCATTTATAAAGCCGCAAGTATATAGTTGTCCATATGGTGGTATTAATTGTACAAGTAGTTATTATGCACCTCAATTTGTTGCAAGAGTTGCTTCAGGCGGTGATTCAACAATTGCTTTGGTTGTACCAAAATCAATGTATAATACTAATCTTTCTGCTGATACTAGCGTTGTAAATTTAGCAGGATTTGTATTTAGTTCATTCGTTACAGATACTACGTCAATAAAATCGCCATTTTCTGGAGCTCATTCTCCGAATCCTGGAAGTGTATTTGGCAATTATTTGAATAATATTTTTCCTATTAATACCACTAATGGTGTGGTAAATTCTAATGCAATTTATTTATATGGTCTAGAGTACATTAATGACAGATATTTTGCTGGTGGCACGAGGGCATGCCTTGAAAATCGTGACCTTGAAAAGTGCCCTAAAAATACAACAAATTGTGTTTTAACAAACCTTGTAAATAGAGATACTGTTAATTGTAAAGATTTTATGACTAAACTGGCTCAATACCCCACAAGCGTTGTTCGCTGTACCAGTTCGCAAGTTAGTAGTTGCAGTTCTGTTGCGGGCGGCACTCTAGCTGGTATTCCGCCTAGTGCTGGTATTTCTATTTTACGATGCCCTTCTGGCTCTTATTGTTATACAAGTCCAATCAATGCTGATTTATGCCAAGTTACTACTTTACTGAGTGATCGTTATATACCAACTCCGAGTTATGGTGCTGTTTTAGACGATGGGACAAATGGATATTACCATATTGATCCTATAGTACAAAGTACAAATAATGTTGTATGTACTCCTATAAATGATGTTGTAAATTGTACCGATTTTATTGCTAAACTAGCTTTATATCAGAATGCAAACATGTGTACAGCTGAACAAGCTACTAGATGTAGTTATGTTGTAGATACTATACCAGCTCTTATCTCTGGTAATACTGGTGCTTCAATAAGATTATGTGATTCTGGAATTTATTGTTACACAAGTCCAACTAATGTCAAGTTATGTCAAAACTCAACTTGTACAGGTAACTCCCCTAGTGGATATAATTTCGATGAAAGTAAACATATTTTAAGGGATAAAACTTCATATGAAATGGGTTTATGCACTGTTATTCCTCAACCAAACTGCGCAGCTATTACTAATTATACAAGTCAAGATGATGGGTATGCTATTTGGCCAGAAACGCAAGTAGGAAACATGGCTACAGGGAGTTGTAGAATTGGTGATGTTCCTCTTGCACCCTTGCAACGCTGGTGTGTTCCTAACCCAGATGCTACTACTAATACAAGTACTCAGACTTTCGGATTTTCGCGTTTGTATACTAAAGATCCTTTTGGCAATAAAATTTATAGTAATGTTAGATGTAAACCTTACCAAATCACATTATTAAGCAACACTGATAATTTCCCTGCTAATTACCCTCGTAGCACTACTAGTAATTCGAGTGATTACTCTGGTAACATTACTCTAGGTGCATATGACTATGGGGGAACTACTTCAACATCTGGGGGGACTTATTCCTCAGTACTTACCTTTAACATTCCAGATGTTACTAGTAACATTAATTATTTCAGAATTACATCAATGGCAAATGATGATTTTGCTTTGGTCAAAGTCAATAATGTTGCTGTGTATAGTTCTCCATCTACTAGTTTAAATTGTGATAATGGCAATATTGCAATAGGAAATTTTAATGCTATGTCTAATAATAATAATGGTACTGCAACATTAACAAAAACTGCAGGTGGAACGGTTACGCTAGGTGATACATGCACATGGAACAGATCTAGTAATATCGATCTAAAACCATATCTGGTACAAGGAACTAATACCATAAAAATAGATTTAATTATTATAGGTGGCGGGGGGCTACACTATTCAATAGATTATAAAATGAATAATCCGTAAGTTGCCCAAGAGCATAAATATATAAATGATTCTAAGCTTATTTAATCAAAATAACTATTCTGAATTTCTAGATTTTTCTTGACCTTGCAGTTATTATGTGTCAATTATTTGACCATCTGTAACAAATATAGGCCGCTATAGCTCAGTGGTGGAGCGCATCATTGGTAATGATGAGGTCGAGAGTCCGATTCTCTCTAGCGGCACCACTATTGTGGATGCTCAGTATATATTTGTGCTAAAATTACAAAATATGGCGGAGAGGAAGGGATTCGAACCCCCGACACATTGCTGTGAACACGCTTTCCAGGCGAGCGCCTTAAACCACTCGGCCACCTCTCCAAAGATTTTGATATTCAGAAAATATACTAAAGCTTTATTTAAATCAAGTAACACGCTTTAAAAATGTAGAAAAAAGACTCAAGTTTCGGTTAGGTTTTTTTTAAGTTTTTGAATTGTTGTAAAGCATAGAATGCTAATAAAACTCCAAAACTGATTACTATTGAATATAAAAATTTAAATGTCATATCTTGCGTAAACTTTGATAAAACTATATTTGTAGAAAATTTATTGAATAAAAAGCCTGACATAATGAAGCAATCAATAATAGAGCATAAAACTAAACTAATGAAGTTCCTTACATGAAAATCGTATTTAGGCTTTAATCTTAAAAGTACATTGATGCCGCAATAAGTGGACACAAGTACTGATAGTAAGGAACCAAATAATATTGCAGAAGTATCAATGTTATTTATATAAAATTTACTTTTCCATAGGAGCGCAGCATTGATTATCGCGCATAAAATTATAGCCTTAATAGTTTTTTTCTGACCATAGATTTCAGACATGCTATTTGCAGTAAAAATTATCATCACATATATGAAAGAACAAAATACTAATGCATTAGAAACATTCAACAAAGCTATAAAACTAAGAATTATTGTGGTTAAGAGAAAATAAAGATTATTACTAAAAAATCTACTCATGGCTGACCTTTGATTGTTTTTTTTATTATCCAGAATGCTACCATAGAATCTATCAATTAGCAATTTTATTAGGTATTTTGGAATCAGAATCAAAATACTTTGTTTTGACTCTGATTGTTTTTGATTAAATATTATTACAGGTCTGATGAATCTTCACCAAAAAGCAATAATGGTTCTGGTTCTCCGACATAATCATAAATTATTTCTCTTACATCGTTGGGAAAGAAATGAGCAAGTATTTTATCATCTGCTTCAAAATATTTTACAAATTTCTCATATCCGAATGTTTTAAGAGCTTCTACGGCTGGTATTTTTGGTGCATACATTGGATCAACAACGCCGTGATGAGAAGCTAGATTTAAAAGACTTACAGTAAGTGTTTTATTTATGCTTAGCATATTAACTACAATTTCACTAAATAACTCCATATCTTGAGGCGATGCTATAGTAACATGGTCCATGGTTAGCTTTTTTAAGGTTTTATACGTATACATTATTTAATATTAACGTTCAATTTAATATTTTAAGCAATTAGTATAACATAATACAATGTCTATCCTGCGGGAATATTTTTTGTGAAATAGAAAATTATATGTTATAAAATACGGGGTGAATTTTAGTCTTTTGCAATATATATATAATAGGTAGCTTTTATGAAAAATAACCCAGAATATGTTGATCCTAACATAGTTTTTCCAATTGAAAATTGGAACAGAACATGCTTTTTAAAAAATATTATTAATAATCCACAGATTATCGTTGGCGATTATACTTATTATGATGATGTGGAAAATGTATATAATTTTGAAAAAAACGTATTGTACCTTTTTGATTTTATGAAAGATAAGCTAATTATTGGCAAATTCTGTCAAATTGCCAGTGGGACTCGTTTTATTATGAATGGAGCAAATCATGCGATGGATGGTGTTTCGACTTATCCTTTTGAAGTTTTTGGAAAAAGTTGGAAGAGTGCTCCGATGAATGCCGTAAGTAAAGGGGATACAGTAATTGGCAATGATGTATGGTTTGGTAACTCAAGTACTATTATGCCAGGTATTAAAATTGGCCATGGTGCTATTATTGGTACCAATGCATTAGTTACCAAAAATATCGAGCCTTACTCGGTTGTTGGAGGGAATCCAGCAACACTAATAAGAAAAAGATTCGATGAACAAACTATAGACTTCTTAATGCAATTAGCCTGGTGGAATTGGTCTATAGAAAAAATTACGGAGAACGTAAATGCAATTGCTACTGGAGATTTGGGAACTTTGAAAAATTTGTAAAAAACTTAAATTGAAGTTGTGTTTTAAGATGAAACATGATATTGAAGAATGCTTATTTTTTGTTTAGGAACAAAGATTAGCGTCTTAGAGTGGAGAGTTTGTAAAAGATTTATCAAATAAAATATTGTGGAAAAAGAAGAGAAAAATAGCATCGTATCGTTTTTAATATGGCTTTGCATAACAGTTTTTTATTGTTATCAGTGTGTACTCAGATCATTACCTAATATTATTCGTCAAGATGTAATGTCTAATTTTGACATTGGGGCGACTGAATTTGGTTCGTTTTCAGGTATTTATTATATTGGTTATATTGTTCTTCATATTCCAATAGGAGTAGCTATTACAAGATTTGGGGCAAGAAGTATATTACCAATATGTATAACCTTAACAACCTTAGGACTTGTGCCGCTAATTTATCCCATGGGCTGGGATAGTGCATTAATTGGCAGGCTTCTTACAGGCGTTGGTTCCTCGGCAGCTGCTATTGGTGCATTACAAATATTTAGAATTTTGTACCCTGCTAAATTTACAATGATGCTTGGATTAATGGTTTCAGTAGCATTAATTATAGCTGTATATCTAGGAAATTTAATTGTACCCATTATTTTGAATATAGGACTCGAGACGACTTTAAATATTTTGTTGTATTCTGGATTGGCGCTTGCTGTGTTTACTTATTGTATCATGCCAAAATCAACAGAAGAAGTATCGGAAAGTAATGTTTTTTCTGATATTAAGTCTGTTATATTTAATTACAAGCTACTTTTTACTAGTTTGTTTGCTGGTTTAATGGTTGGTCCTATGGAAGGTTTTGCCGACGCTTGGGGAAGTGCATTTTTAATAAATGTTTATAATATAGATAAAATATCTGCTGATGCTTTGACTTTATCCATACTGCTTGGAATGAGTGCTGGTTGCATTTTGTTACCTTATATAGCTGACAAGACAGGTTATTATTTTGGAGTGACAATCGCTTCTGGATTGGCATTGATTGCCTGTTTTGGTTATATTTTAACTGGATTAGCTAGTATCAATAGTTTAGATTATATATGTATTATTATTGGTATTTTTTCAGCTTATCAGGTAGTAATGCTTTCTAAAATTGCTACTTTCGTTTCAGAAGAAAGAAGCGGTATGGCTGGGGCGGTTGCTAATATGATTATTATGGCTTTTGGTTGGTTCTTTCATAATTCAATAGGATTGACGTTAGATAGTATGTGGGATGGTGAAATGTCCGAGGGTGTAAGGCAATATACTACTGATGCATTTATAAAAAGTATCACTATTATTCCAACTGCAATAATAGTTGCAATAATAGGGTTGTTTGCAATAGCAATGTTGAGCTTTATAAAAGCCAAAAGAATTAGAAAAAGCAGTAGTTATTAACTTCTATGTTGTATCTAATGCAGACTAACTAATTTGACGAAATTATCTGTTTATTCCATTCTAGTGACTGGTGTTAGTAGTTTGTCTAAATGATATTCTTGACCAACTGCTGAATTTATAGTATCATCGAGATTGCGTATATCTTTTGATATTTAATTATATATAGAAATGACTTTAACAATAAGCGTGATTAAGAACTATTTCCGATTTATGGGCTATTGCTCATATCATGGATTTGTCACGCTCTCTGGCTCTTGCTCTACGGCCAGTTATTCATTTCAAAATATAGTTAATTTATCAAATAAAAAAATATCATGCAACAAATTAAAATCTCAATATTCCGAAGCGATCTAAGACAAAAATTATTCTCAAGTAATTTATTAAAAAAATTACTTTCATCTTGTTTTATTACGTTAGCTTTATTAATAAATTCAGTAATAGCTGCAGACAATCAAAAAGTTGTTGCTATAACTCAAATAGTTGAACATCCTTCGTTAGAGGAAGCAAAACGTGGAGTTTTAGATGTTTTATCGGAACACGGCTATATTGTGGATCAGAATTTAAAAATTATAGATCAGTGTGCACAAAATAGTATTACAAATGCAATTTTGATTGCTAAGAAATTTATCTCCATAAACCCTGATGTGATTATTCCAATTTCCACTCCTTCGGCACAATCGGTAATAAATTCAGTTAGAGATACTAATATCCCAGTGGTATTCTCATCGGTAACTGATCCAGTTGCAGCTGGGTTAGTACAGTCTCTTGAACAACCAATTGAGAACATTACTGGTGCAATCGATTCTCCTTTAATTTATGAAGAGATAAAGCTCATTCAAGAATTGTTACCTAATATAAAAACTATAGGTTTTATATATAATTCAGGGGAAGCAAATTCTGTAAAAACTATAGCTCTTTTTAAACAAGCAATAGCTGGAAAAATGAAATATACCGATTCGACTATTGTTAGTTCTAATCAACTAACTCAAGCTATAGAGTCTTTGGTAGGTAAAGTAGATGCTATTTATGTACCATCTGATAATACCGTATTTTCTGCTATGGCAAAGCTTGTGCAACTTTCAAATAAGTACAAATTACCAGTATTTTCTAGTGATCCTGATTCTGTTAAGCAAGGAATACTAGCTTGCGTTGGTTATACTCAATATGAAGTAGGTCGTACAGCTGGAACTTTAGTACTAAGAATCTTGGAGGGAGAAAGATATATAGCTATAGAAAAACCATCAAAGGCTAAAATTTTTATCAATAAAAAATCAGCAGATATTATGAATATAAATATTCTAAAAGAAATTGCGGGATTTAAACTAGAAATAGTGGAGTAAAAAATGAAAAAAAAGATAATAATAAAATTTTTATTACTTGTAACAATAGGCTTTGTAAACAAAATAACTTTTGCTAATGAAAAATTACTGATTACGGTAAATCAGTTTGTCAAACATGATGCTCTAGATGCTGCCTATGATGGTTTTTACAAGGCTCTCAGCGATAGGAAGGTCTTAGAGCTAGCAGAAATTATAGTTGCTAATGCTCAAGGGTCGGTGAGTAATAGTATACAAATTGCTAAGCATCAGGCATCTCTGATGCCAGCTTTTATGGTTGGAATTTCTACGCCTTCTGCTCAAAGTATTTTAAAATCTATAGATAAAGATAACTCAACTTTAGCTTTTGTAGCAGTGACAGACCCAAAAGCTGCAAATTTGATAAGGGATGGAGTTATAGGAGTTAGTGATGTTCCCCCTATAAAAGAGCTTCTTGAGATTATTCGCAAAATATTTCCAAATAAAAAGATTATAGGAGTAATTTATAATTCTGGTGAAATAAATTCTATAAAGATGATTGAAAAACTTGAGTTAGAGGCTCCAAAATTAGATTTTGAGATTAAAAAAATAGCTGTTAATAATTCTAGTGATATCAAAATGGCGATGACTAAAGTTGCTGATATGTCGGATATCATATATCTACCCCAGGATAATACAATTATCTCTGCTGTTGATAGTATTGTTTCTATAGCTAAATCGACTAAAAAACCTTTGATTGCTAATGACCCTTTATTGGTAGAAAAAGGAGTGTTTTTAGCTCTTGGTACTAATTATTTTAAGAGCGGTGAAAAGCTTGGTAACCTTATTGCAGATAGAATAGAAGGTAGGGAAGTGCTTGAAAAGATTATTAGTAGCGATAGTAGAGAATTAAAAATTAATGAGTCAGTGGTAAAAGATCTAGGAATAATTATTCCAGAAAATATAAATAAGGAGATAGACAAATGAATCAATTACAGATGCTTGGAGCGCTGGAAATAGGATTATTATATTCTTTGGTCGCAATTGGTGTGTACATCACTTTTAAAGTTATAGATTTTCCTGATTTAACAGTTGATGGAAGTTTTACCTTAGGAGCGGCTGTTTCATCTTCAATGATTTTTGCTGGGTATGATCCTTTTATAGCAACTTTTTGCGCCATCCTTTCTGGAGGTGTGTCTGGTTTTGTTACTGGGTATTTGAATGTAAGATGGAATATTTTAGGGTTGCTAGCTGGTATCCTAACAATGACGGCATTATATTCAATCAACTTGCGTATAATGGGTAGACCAAATATTGCGATTATTGATTCACCTACCATTTTTGCTAGTTGGAATATAATTTTAGTAACCTTATTTATATCGATCTTGATAATAGTTATTTTGCATCGTTTTTTTGTTTCTGATTTTGGTCTTGCAGTTAGAGCAATTGGTGTAAATCCACGAGTAAGTAGTGCTTATGGAATAAATGTTGGGTTCATGAAAATTGTGGCCCTAGCAATTAGTAATGCGATAGTTGCACTAGCTGGGTCTCTATTTGCTCAATCTCAAGGATTTGCAGATATCTCTATGGGTACTGGTACAGTTATTGTAGGGCTTGCTTCCGTAATAATTGGTGATGCAATAATTCACCCCAAAAAAATATGGATTGCTCTTGTGAGTTGTGTAGTTAGTTCCATTTTATATAGAATATTCATAGGACTAGCTCTAAATGCTAATGATATTGGGCTTGAGGCATCAGATTTAAACCTAATCACTGCTTTTATTGTTGTATTAACTATGGTAGCAACAAGATTTAGAAAAAGAAATTCAGCGAGATTAATATGATAGAATTACAAAATATTGATGTAATTTTCAATGAAGGTACTGAAATAGAGAACCACGTATTAAAAAATATTAACCTAAAGGTTTGTGATGGTCAATTTGTTAGTATCATTGGTGGTAATGGAGCTGGTAAGTCGACATTGATGAATATACTATCTGGTAACATATTACCCAACAAAGGTAAAATACTAATTGATGGTTTTGATGTAACAACAATGTCGACAGAAGCTAGATCATCTATGGTATCTAGGGTTTTTCAAGATCCAACAATTGGTACATTTGCTGATTTAACCATCGAAGAAAACATGGCTTTAGCTTTAAAAAGAGGGTTAAATAGGGGGATCTTTAGCAGTTTAAATGAAAATAGCCGAGATAAGTTTAAGTTAGTTTTGGCTACTGTGGGTATTGGTCTTGAAAATAGATTAAAAGACAAAGTATCATTGCTTTCTGGGGGGCAAAGACAAGCATTAAGTTTGATGATGGCAACGCTACTTGGTTCAAAGATTATACTTTTAGATGAACATACAGCTGCTCTTGATCCCAAAATTGCTAAACAAATAATGAAATTGACCAATGAAATTATAGGGCAACATAGGTTAACGGCCTTAATGATAACACATAGCATGTCACAAGCTCTTGAGCATGGAAACAGAACTATAATGATGTATCATGGTGAAATTGTTCGGGATATGGAAGGTGACGAGAGAGAAAAATTATCAACTAGTGACTTAATTAAGTATTTTGACTTATAGTCATTTGAGTTGAATTAGCATACGTTTTACCTCTAGATTTCCTAGTATTTTTAGTTTTCTCTCTTCGTGATTACTATGCAATTTCAACTTAAACAACATAGTTTTATTATTAGAATTAGCGTTATATATTACCTTGCTCTGTCTAATCCTTCTAAAGCTTGCTTAGCCGTAGATAACTTAAGATTTGAAGATTGTTCTGTTGTTTTTGAATTAATAATTGTCTCTACTATATTTCCTTCTGTTTTAGGGGAGAATTTATCTGCAAAACTCGCTTTTCCATTTGTAGATACTCTTTCAGCTTCTACTAAACGAGTTGCTTTTTGCAATTCATTGCTACTAAATGTTACTCTATCAACTTTGCCTGTAACTTCATCAATCTTGTCCATGGAAAATTCTGGTTTATCATTAGTTTTTCCAGTTTGTTTAAGATCCTTGATTTTACTTGCCAATTGACTGTCGTATTCAAGAGGCGTTATATTGCTATAAGCTTCTTGCATTGAGATAATGTTGCTATTTTTATCTTTGACAACACCAGATTTTTGGACGAAAACTTCGTTAAAGTTAGATAATGAGTGATCTGATGGGAGTTCCATTCCAATGCCTCCAGGAGCCAGTAAACTAAATGCTTTACCAATCAGTGGACTAAGGCCAGAAGCATATTTTGCAACTACTTCAAACATCATCTGAACAAAATTAGGATTTCTTTCCTTTTGTGAATGAGGTACAATGGTGTACTCGGTTCCAGATTGTGCATTTAAAGTGTTAATAATATTTTTTCTATTATTAAACTCACAAAAATTTAATTTTTTTACACTATCTTCTGGTAAACCAGCCTCTCTGTACATTTTTTCTACAATTGGTTTTGTCCCAGGGTTTTCAAAAGTAACAGCAGTGATCTGATCCTTCTCGCCCGGATTCTTTAAGCCTTTTTGTTGTAATTTAATATCCATATCTACTGCTTGCATTTCTGCCATAGCAGCGCCAAGTGAGTGACCAGTGTAATGAAATTTATAATCTTTTGCTTTCTCTCCGAGACTATCTAAAATCATATCATTTAAAATCTGAGCAGGGTTCATTTTTGCTGGTTTGTTTTGAGCAATTAGCAATGCATCATCATACAAATCATCAAAACCTTTTTGGTCAAGACCTGGTCTTGTTCCAGCTGTTGCGAACACTATTTCTTTAGTATCTTGGTTTAAAAATGCTACACATCGAAAAGATGCTTCCTTGCTATCAGATACGTGATCTGTCATTAGAAACATTTCATAACCAGGTGGTATTTGCTCTGCCATTTTTGCCATATCTTCATCGGTCTTTTTATAGGCAAAGTTAGTAAATATAACTCCGTTATGAGCTTTATTATCAAAAGCTTTCCAATCTGGATGTTCTTCTGAAATTACTCTCTGACCTTGATCTGTTTTTTTCATAAAATCTAAACCTAATACTGCATTTTCGTTTATGATAAACGATTAGTTATTAATAAAACGTTAAAAACAAATCAATAACTATTTATATTGCTTAGGTTGACTTGAATCTAGAGAAGTTAATTATTCGTTCTACGAAGAATTAGTTATGTATTGTTTAGCAACAAAATTCCCTTAATTGTTGTGGTATACAATAAAGCATCGTTATGTGTAAATATAATTATGTAGAGAAATTTAAAGTATTTATATAATATAATATTATCAGTTATTTCCAAATTATGGTTCAAACCGAATGATAAGCGATAAGATTTTAAATGTTTTGTTTTTATTTATATTGCTAGTTTATATAGGATATATTTTTTTTAGAAGACCAAGGAGTAATGCTATAAAGAATGTTATATTGTGGCTCAGTATTTTTTGTTTATTGATTTTATCTTATGCTTTTAGATTTGAACTTAATAATATAAAGGAAAGATTTATTTCGGTGCTTATACCATCATATAGCTGGACCAATAACAATGGTCAATTAGTTATTGCGCGATCAGGAAATGGGCATTTTTATTTGGATGCAATAGTTGGGCAAAATCAGGTTATTCACTTTTTAGTAGATACAGGTGCTAGTGATGTAGCTTTAACCAGAGAAGACGCAATAAAACTAGGGTTTAAGCCTGATAAGCTTAATTATTCTAGAAGATACAACACGGCAAATGGTATTAGCTATGCTGCTCCTATAGTAATTAAGAAGCTAATAATAAACAAGAAAACTTTCTATAACGTTGAAGCCCATGTGGCGTCAGAAGGATTGGATATATCCTTACTTGGTATGTCATTAATTGATAATTTTTCTAACTTCAAAATCACTAAAGATATGTTGATTTTAGAATATTAGCATTATAGCCATCTAATATTCTATTAGGTTTATATTAGGTCGCAAACATTTTGTAGAAATAATCTTGCTCGATGGGAACTTGGTTTCTTAAAAAATTTATTTGCTGATTGATCTGCTAATACTTTGCCATGATCCATAAAAATGATTCTATCAGCGATTATTTTTGCAAATTTTATATGGTGAGTAATAACGATCATAGTCATTTGGTTTTTTAACTGAGCAATAATTTCTATTATATCTTTGACCACTTCCGGGTCTAACGCAGAAGTAGGTTCGTCAAATAGCATAACTTCAGGGTCCATCATCAAAGCTCTAACTATTGCTACTCTTTGCTTTTGACCACCAGATAAATCGGCTGGGTAAGAATAAATCTTTTCTAAAATACCGAATTGCTTTAAAAGCGATGCTGCTTTTTCTTCTGATTGTTTTTTATGGGTCTTTATAACATTAATTGGTCCATAAGTCAGATTTTCAAGCACATTCATATGTGGAAAAAGGTGGAATTGTTGAAAAACCATACCAATTTTAAAGCATAATTTTCCACGATTCCGTCTTGTTAGTTTTTTACCATCTATTAAAACTGATCCAGTAGTTGGATTTTCTAAATTATTGATACAACGTATTAAGGTTGATTTGCCACTCCCTGATGCCCCAATTATGACTACTGTTTCCCTTTTATCAAAAACTAGATTAATATCAGTAATAGCAGATTGTCCTGCAAAACTTTTTGATACATTCTCAAGCACTATCATAGGGCTAATCTTCTTTCTAAAATTTTAGCAAAAGTGCTAACGATCATGACCATTATGTAATAAGTGGCTGCTGCTGTTAGCATAGGCGTGAAATAAGCGTAAGTCTCAGCAGAAACTGCTTGGGCTCTTCTCATTATATCCATACCTCCTATTATTGAGATTAAAGCCGACTCCTTAATCAAATTTATCAATTCATTTACTAAAGCTGGTAAAATATTACGTAAAGCTTGAGGTAAAATAATATCTTTCATTCTGAGTACTGGAGGAATACCAAGGGCTTTTGCAGCTTCTATCTGACCTTTATCAACTGCATTAATTCCAGCCTTAATGATTTCCGAAACATAAGCCCCAGAATTTAGAGAAAAAGCGATAACACCTGATACAAATATGGTAATTTTTAATCCTAGCAAACCTGGTAACCCATAGTGAATTATGGTTAACTGTACGAGCATCGGAGTGCCCCTGAAAACTGATGTATAGCTACTGGCGAATATGCGTAATATTTTACTATCAGCTGTCTTGCAAATAGCCAATATTGTTCCAATAATCATGCCAAAACACACGGATACGAGGCTATACTGTAAGGTAACTCCAGTGCCTTGAATTATGTAGTAAAGATGAGGCCAAAAAGCCACTAGGTCGCTATACATGAATCTGTAAACTAAAATCAGAGAGGAATAAAATACATAATCCTAAAGCGTAAATCATAGTATTAAATACTATTTGAGTCAATAATTTACTGCATTTTCTGTGAATTTAGACTATTATGTTTATAATAAATTTATGAATTTAATTGTTATTATTAATGCTAGAAGAATTTACGATAGAATTTTTGTTTCATTTAATGCTTGTTTTTGCAAGACTTAGCGCTGCTTTTAGTAAATTTCCGGCCATAGGGTCCAATTATATATTTACAAAAGGTAAGCTAGCTTTTTCTCTTATGGTGTCGTTAATAATTATACCAATAGTTGCGCCATATTTACCAAAATATAGCGATAATTTTGCTTTTAATATTGGTTATTTAGGAATTGAAATTTTTATTGGAGTAATAGTGAGTTTAGCAGCCAATATATATTTTCAGGCTTTGCATTTTGTTGGACAAATGGTATCAATGCAATCAGGACTCGGTTCGGCGGCTTTTTTTGATCCCAATCAACGTACTCAAGTAACTCTTTTTTCTAATTTTATGATTTTAATAGCAATAGTTTTTATCTTTGCTTCTAATACTCATCATATTTTTATTCAAGCAATTATTGATAGTTACGCTAAATTTCCACCTGGTGAGCTTTTAGATTTAGGTGATGTAAGTAAATTTGTAAGTTTTGTGGTAAATGATAGTTTTGTTCTATCTTTTAAAATAGCATCACCTTTTTTAGTTGTAAGCTTAGCAATATTAACTGGTAGTGGTATGCTTGCACGTTTGATGCCAAATTTACAAGTCTTTTTTGTGCTTACTCCAGCGCAAATTCTCGTTATGTTTGGTGTCTTTTATATTGTAATTGATGCAATTATAATCAAACTTGTGACAGCTGTTACTTATAGTCTAAATATTTCAGCTATTTGAATTTATATTGTCAACGTCAGAGTGTGGTTATATACTTAAATTTTTGATTATTAAATAACAAAGGGCAAATCATCATGTTAAAAGTTTCTTTTGAGAATAAAGATTTAGATAATAACGAAGCTATAGCGTTTATTATTGGGGATAATTTAAAGATGGACTCCGAAACTTTATTAACTGATCAAAAATATCATGGTCTTATTTCAAAAACTATTAAAGATGAAAGAATTTTTAAACCAGAATATGGCCATTCTAAGGTTCTAACTACAACAAACAAGGATGGAGAAATACGTTATCTTATTCTAATCGCATTAGGATCTGAAGATAACATTTCGGCAGTAAAAATTGAAGAAATAGGTGGCAAGATCCATACACTTGCAACTTCTTGCAAAGCATCTTCGGTCGGAATAAAACTGCCAAACAAAATAGGTTCTTTTAAACAAGAAAATATTGCAGCTCTGATGGGTGGGGGAGCCTTACTTGCTTCCTACAGGTTTGATAAATACCATACAATGAAAAGCAATGATGAAAAATTTATTACAGAAGATTTTGATATAGTAGTTGATAATCACGATGCAGCATTAAAACTTTTTGAGGAGCAAAAATCTCTAGCATTAGGCGTTTTCTTTGCTCGTGATTGTATAAATGAAGTACCAAATATTCTCTATCCAGAAAGTTATGCAGAAAGAATCGTGGATAAATTAGAGCCAATTGGTGTGGATGTAGAAGTGCTAGGCGAAAGTCAAATGCGTAGTTTGGGAATGGGGGCGTTGCTTGGTGTTGGTCAAGGTTCATCTAATGAATCCAAGATGGTTATTATGAAATACAACGGCTTAGATGATGATAGTGATCCAATATGTTTCGTAGGAAAAGGTGTAACTTTTGATACTGGCGGCATATCATTAAAGCCAGCTGCTGGTATGGGTGATATGAAATATGATATGGGTGGTTCAGCTGCAGTAGTTGGAGCAATAAAAGCTCTTGCTCTTCGTAATGCTAAAGTTAACGTTGTGGGGATAGTAGGGTTGGTTGAAAACATGCCAGGTGGTAATGCGCAACGACCTGGAGATGTTGTAAGAACTATGTCTGGCCAAACTGTTGAAGTTTTGAACACTGATGCAGAAGGTCGTTTGGTTTTATGTGACTGTGTTACTTATGTCCAAGAAAATTTTAAACCAGCGTGTATTGTCGATCTAGCAACTTTAACAGGGGCGATTTTAATTTCCTTAGGCAATACATATGCTGGATGTTATGCAAATGATGATGAGTTAGCGAATAAATTGATAGCATCTTCTTTTAAAACAAATGAGAAATTATGGCGTATGCCGTTACACCCAGATTACAATGAAATGATCAAATCACCTATTGCTGATATCGCTAATATTGGTTCTGAAAAAGGTTTGGCTGGTAGTTCGACTGCGGCGCATTTTATAGGCCGTTTTATTAAGGAAGGAGTAAAATGGGCGCATCTGGATATTGCTGGCGTCGCTTGGGATAGAAAAGGGGCCAATCCAATTTGTCCTAAAGGAGCCGTTGGTTTTGGCGTTAGATTATTAAATCAGTTCGTAAAAGATAATTATGAATCAAAATAAAAATCCACATATTTTTGTTGTTGGTAATGAGAAAGGTGGGGCTGGGAAAACTACCTGTTCAATGCATCTAATTATTGGGTTGCTCGACCGAGGATATAATATTGCAAGTATTGATGTAGATTCTCGTCAACATTCTCTCACTAGCTATCTAAATAATAGAAAGATTTACAATGAGAAAAATCCCGAGAATAATGTAATGATGCCTATGCATTTCCATATTAGGCAAAGTACCAAGCAAGATATTGAAAGAGAGCAAGAAGAGCAATTTTCCTTCGAACAAGCCTTAAATCAAGCAAAGGGTAATGCAGATTATATAGTAATTGACACTCCTGGAAGTTACACTCACTTGTCAAAAATTGCTCATTCTTATGCCGATACAATAATTACACCAATTAACGATAGTTTTCTAGATTTAGACGTGATGGCTAAAATAGATGGTGAAACTCTTGATATATCCAAGCCATCTATTTACAGTCAAATGATTTGGGAACAAAAAATGGAAAGAGCTACTAGAGATAAAGGATCAATTGAC
>JAIFLQ010000045.1 GCA_020048975.1 Rickettsia sp.
TTAATTTCAAAGGGGGAGGCGTTAGGCACTAAAAAAATCTCAGCTCCTTGTGATTTTAAATCAGCGCATATTTCTTTATGCCAAATATCTTCGCAAATTGGTATGCCTATTTTCTTGCCATTTATGTCTATAAGCTTTGGTGTTCCAATTGTGAAATAGCGTTTTTCGTCGAATACTGAATTATTTGGTAGAATAGTTTTTTGTGTTTGGCCTATTATTTTTCCATTTTGCGCAACTATAACGCCATTATATAAATTTTCTTTATCTTTTATTATAGTAGGTAATATCAAAGAACATTTTTTGCTTTCTGCTATTAGCTTGTTGGTTATGTCATTAATTTCATCAATAAAATCTGGGTTAAAAAATAAATCTTCAGCTAAATATCCAGAAGTAACTAATTCTGGTAATAAACATATGTCACAAGATTCATTAATAGCCTTTTGGTAAGTAGCCTTGATTCTTGCTAAGTTACCTTTGGTATCTCCTGCTACTGATTTAATTTGACCAACGAAGATTTTCAAAAAGGAACTCCATTACACTATTACAATATAAATTTTGCTAAATCTCTGTTTTTAACTAATCCTTCTAAGCCTTTGGTAACGAAATCTTTGTCGATGACTATTTTTTTCTCTTTCATATCACTTGCTCTAAAACTAATATCTTCCAGCAAATGTTCTAGTATCGTATGAAGTCTTCTAGCTCCAATATCTTCGATTTCAATGTTAAAATTTGAAGCATGGTAGGCTATTTCTGCGATTGAGTCTTTATTAAAAGTAAGCTTGACGTTTTCTGTTGCAAGTAAAGCTATATATTGTTTTATAAGGCTTGTTTCTGGTTCAGTGAGTATTTTAATCAAGTCCTCTTTAGTTAAAGAGGACATTTCTACTCTAATCGGTAATCTGCCTTGGAGTTCTGGTAGAAGATCAGATGGTTTTGATAAATGAAATGCACCAGAGGCTATAAATAGAATATGATCAGTTTTAATAGTACCATATTTTGTTACAACGTTTGTTCCTTCGATTAAAGGTAGTAAATCTCTTTGCACGCCTTCTCTACTAACTTCTCCGCCTTTGCTTTCCGATCTTGAAGTTATTTTGTCAATTTCATCTAGAAAAACTATGCCATCATTTTCAACAGCTCTTACAGCGGCTAAAATTATTTTTTCTTGATCGACCATCTTTTCTGATTCCTCAGAAGTTATAATCTGCATAGCCTCTTGAACGGTTAGTTTTTTAAGTTTAGTTTTTTCACTGCCAAAAGCCTTGCCAAGCATATCACTAATATTTAGAACCCCCATAGCAGCGCCTGGCATACCAGGGATTTCAAAACTACCTGCGCCAACTGGTGGTGTATCATTTACTGAAATTTCTATTTCAGAATTATCAAGTTCTTTTGATAAAATCTTTGTTCTGAATTTGTCTCTAGTTTCTGTAGTAGAGCTTTTCCCAACTACAGCGTCAAGTATTCTCTCTACTGCGTGAAGCTCAGCCTTTTTTTCGACTTCAGACTTAGCTTTGGCTTTGTGTGAGCTAACAGCGGCTTCGGCCAAATCTCTAATAATCGACTCGACATCACGACCAACATAACCCACTTCAGTAAATTTTGTTGCTTCTACTTTAATGAAAGGTGCATCGGCTAATTTAGCTAATCTTCTAGCTATTTCTGTTTTACCAACACCAGTAGATCCGATCATCAGGATGTTTTTAGGTACTATTTCGCTGCGCATTGGTTCATCTACTTGTACTCTTCTATATCTGTTTCTGAGTGCTACAGCGACAGCTTTTTTAGCTGGCTGTTGGCCGACGATAAATCTATCCAATTCAGCAACGATTTCTGCTGGCGTCATGCCCATATTTTTTTTTGCACTCATTGTACTTTCTCGATAATTATATTATGATTAGAAAACACGCAAATATCTGCTGCTATGTTCATTGATTTGAAGGCTATTTCTTCGGCGGATAATGCAGTTTCTATTGACATTAAAGCCCTAGCAGCCGATAGAGCGAAAAATCCACCAGAGCCGATAGCCGCAACGTTGTTTTCTGGTTCTATTACATCACCGTTGCCAGAAACGATTAAAATATTATCTTTGTCAGCTACTATAAGCATAGCTTCTAAACGCCTTAGATATTTATCGGTACGCCAATCTTTAGCAAGTTCAACTGCGCTTCTAACAAGTTGGTTAGAATGTTTTTCTAATTTTGTTTCTAAACGCTCAAAAAGTGTAAAAGCATCTGCGGTTGACCCAGCAAAGCCAGCGATAATCTTGTTATTAGATAACGTACGGAGTTTTCTAGCTGTAGATTTCATTATGTTGTTGCCAAGAGACACTTGACCATCGGCAACTATAACAACATCTTTACCTTTTTTAAGGCAAAGAATAGTTGTTCCTCGAAGTCCTATATTATTGTTTGAATTATTTGACATAAAAATTTTTTCTTTATAAACCTTGTATACGGTAGCAATTTAGTAGATAATTATCAAGGAAGAATTTTACAAGTATAAATTATATGCATTTATATTCCATATATACCAGAAGCGAAAACAAAAATCTTGATTTGATTATAATAAAACAAGGGTTCTCTCTTTCGGCCTTAATTTTTAACTTTTTTTGGGCTATTTATCATAAAATGTGGCTGGTTGCTGGCCTAATCATGTTAGTTAACTTTATTGTATTTTCATTTCAGGATGCAGAAAATATATCTATGGTTGAATATCTCAAGTATGCTGCTGAGTTCTTTGCTTTTGGGTTTTTTGCAACAGAACTTAGAGAGCTTTATGCAAAAAAGCGAGGAATGGAGCTAGATGACATAATATTAGCTTCTTCTGAGGAAGAAGCAGAGTTGAAATATATGACGAGGACAAATTCCTATTTATAATCAAAAAAAAATATATATATAAAATTAAAGTGGTGTTGTAACCCTATGTACGATAAAGAAAATATTTTTGCTAAAATAATCAGTGGTGAAATACCGTCTTCAAAGCTTTATGAAGATGAATTTCTTGTTGCTATAAACGATATAAATCCATTTGCGCCAATACATATTTTGGTTATTGCAAAGGGAGAATATAGGGATTTTAATGATTTTAGTCAAAGAGCTAAGCCAGAAGAATTAGTACATTATTTTAAAAAAATAGCTGATATAGCTAAAAATCACGGAGCAGATGAATATCGTATTGTTAGTAATATTGGTGCTGAGTCTGGTCAAACTATATTCCATTTTCATACCCATATCATTTCTGGGGTGAGTTTTAGTAGATTAATTTAAAATAAATCATAAAAATGAAAAAATATAACGTAGCGGTAATAGGCGCAACAGGTAATGTTGGAAGAGAGGTCCTAAACTCGCTTTTCACGAGAAAATTTCCTATAAACAAAATTTTTGCGGTTAGCTCACCTGAGTCAGTTGGCAAATCTGTAAGTTTTGGAGATGATACTATTAAAACATATCAAATTCTAGATATTGATTTTGCAGACACTGATTTTGCTTTCTTTTGCGCTGGGTCTAAAGTATCTAAAGAATATGCGAAAATAGCAGCAAGTAAGGGGTGCATAGTAATTGATAAATCATCTTTATTTAGGCTTGATAATGATGTTCCGTTAGTTGTGCCTGAAGCAAATATTTCTGTTCTAAAGAATTTTAAATCTGGTGGTATTATAGCAAATCCAAATTGTTGTACTATTCCTCTTGCTGTTGCTCTAAAACCACTGGATAATGCTGCAAAAATAAAACGTATTGTGATTTCTACTTACCAATCTGTTTCTGGAGCTGGAAAGGATGCTATGGATGAATTATATCGTCAAACTAAGTCTAAATTTGTTTTTGAGAATTTGTCACCTCAAGTATTTCCAACTCAAATCGCATTTAATTTATTTCCACATATTGGTGATTTTCAAGCAGATGGAGGTACGGATGAAGAGTATAAAATCGAGCATGAGCTAAAAAAAATTATAGGTGATCATATTAAAGTTAGTGTAACATGTGTAAGAGTTCCGGTTTTTGTTTCACATTCTATGTCAGTTAATGTAGAATTTGAAAATAAGGTGGATGCAAATGAAGCAGAGGAAATTCTCTCAGAATTGGATGGAATTGTCGTCTATAGTTGTGATAATGAGATACAATATGCAACACCTGTTGATGTTGTAGAAGAAGATGACGTATATGTTTCTAGAATAAGAAATGATAATTCATGTAAAAATACTATTAATATGTGGATAACAACCGATAATTTACGTAAAGGCGCTGCGTTAAACGCCGTTCAAATAGCAGAAGAGTTGATTCAGATAATGTGAATATAATTAATCATCAGAGAGATTTTTTAAATGTATTTAACCAACGAAAATTTAACTTTTGTCAAGAAAAACGAATCTTCATTTGTTTCTTTGAAATATTTAGACTTGCAGGGAAAATTGAATCAACTCGATAGTTCGTCTAAAAACATCTTGGCGGATTCTAATAATCATGGTTTTGAAGTAAGTAAAAACATATGTTTATTACCTATTAGCTCTAAGGGTTTTTACGATCCATTCAGAGCCATGCCTACGACTAGTTTTTTATGTGTTAATATAGCTGACGATCTAAATATAAGAAAATATGCTAGTAAGCTTGTCTATGACTTTTCTGCAAATATGGTGGCAACTTTCGAAGCTGAACTAAAATTCTGGATAGATTCCCCTGTTGAAGAAAATCATTTTTGGAAGATAGATCCATTTGATCATTATAGTAATTTGCGTAGTGATATTCTTGATGCATTAGAGAAAATTGATATAAAGACTACCATTCATATGCCAGGTAACAAAAATGGCGAGTGTATTGTAGGGTTTCAAGGAAAGAATATTATAGATTTGGCTGATAATTTTGTTCTTGCAAAATTTGTTATAGATAATGTGGCGGCAAATTATGGGCAGAAAGTGCTTTTTAACAAAAACAAAGAGCAGAATTTAAAACTGGTTTTACTATGTAATGATAATGATGGTCAGGTGTTTTTGAATAGTTTTATCGCTAACCATTCTTTGATATTAGAGTATAACAATCTATTGCAAATGAATAATTTAGATTCTAAATCATTGTTAAAAAGAAAACTTTTCAATGATGACTGTAAATTGCAAATAAAATTAACAACAGGTGATAATTTTATTCCGTATATAAATTTTGCTTTTATTGTGCTTTATTTTTCGGAAAGCCAAGAGATTTTAGAAAGGCTAGAAGAGAGAGAGTTTGCTAGGTTTATTAAAAATTACAAAAAGAAATTATTAGTAAAAAGTGGCTAAATTTTAAACTATAGTGTATAGTTTTATTAAAACCTTAGTAATTCATATTATGAAACAAAAATTTAACGAAGTTAAAAAAAAAGAAAATCCTTTAAAAATTGCTTTAGGCAAGTGTGAGGCGGCGTTTAAGATTACATTTGTATTTGCTTTTGTAATTAATTTGTTAATGCTAGTGACTCCTTTATATTCTTTGCAAGTGCTCGACAGGGTAATAGGAAGCGGAAATTTGGATACATTGCTTTTATTATCTTTGATTATAGGGTTTATATATTTTGTCCATGGTCTTTTGCAAATAGCTAGGTCCTTTACCCTTATAAAAGTTGGAGAGTGGCTTGACAACACGTTATCTCCGGTCATTTTTAGTCATTCAATTTCTGCGTCTGCTACCAAGGTAAATTCAGCATCAAGTCAAATGCTTAGGGATTTTCAGACTTTAAAAACTTTTTTAACTAGTACTGGTATCAATACTGCTTTTGATGCTCCTTGGAGTATAGTGTATATTGTAATTATTTTTATGATTCATCCGTATATTGGTTGGATTACTATTGTAGGTGCTGTAGTAATTGTAGGTTTTGCGTTTTTTAATGCAGTAGCAACAAATAAAACACTTGGAGAGGCTACAGAATTTTCAATCAAAAGCATGACCCAAGCTGATGTGGCAAATAGGAATGCCGAAGCTGTAGAAGCAATGGGTATGATTAAAAATGTAACAAAAAATTGGGCAAAGTTTAATGAAGCATCTCTCGCAAAGCAATCTGTAGCTAGTTATAGAAATGGTATAATATCTAATTTTTCAAGATTTATTCGAAATGTCATGACCATGGCTGTTACTGGAACTGGTGCGTATGTTGTGGTAAAAACAAGTGGCCAAGATATGACCACTGGGGGGATGATAGCTAGTTCTATTATAGTTGGTAAAGCTCTAGCACCTTTTGATAACGCTATTGTTATGTGGAAAAGTATCAGTAGCGCCATGAAATCTTATAAAACAATAAATGATTCTTTTGATAATTATGAAACAAGGGATCAGGCGATGCCAATACCCCATGTTGATGGTCATTTGACAGTTGAAAATGTTTTTTATGCCGCTCCAAACAGACCTGGAATGCCTCCGCCTCCAGTGCCAAGATATATTCTAAAAGGGGTGTCATTTAGTCTTCAACCCGGTGAAATACTAGCTATAATAGGAGCTAGTGCAGCTGGTAAGTCTACTCTTGCAAAAATCATAGTTGGTGTTTGGG